>NZ_CP013074.1:1200000-1521287 GCF_001889305.1 Dehalococcoides mccartyi
ACGCTGAATTTCCTGGCTTCGGCCGGATATCTTGCCAGCAGATGAATCCCTCTGGGTGCGGGTAACAGTAGAACGGGGCAGCATGGAATACTCAGCCGTAACCCAGCCGTTACCGCTGTTTCGCAGAAACTGGGGGACTTTATCTTCCATACTGACCGAGCAGATTACCCGGGTCTTACCCTGCTCTATCAAAACCGAACCCTCGGCAAAGCTCTGGAAACCGGGAGTAATTGTTATCGGCCTTAGCTGGTTGAAGTTGCGGCCATCACCTCTTTGCATGAATACAGACTCCATTTCTAAACTAGTTTATACCCGCAAGTATAACACCCTGAAGTAAACGGGGACAACGCAGCCGTTTATCCGCTCAGGCTTTCAAATGCCTCTTTAAGCAGGGGAACAGTAACAATGGAAGCTATTTCAGCAGGCAAAACCCAGCAAAAATCAGTATGCTCCCAGTCTATCTTAGGCGGCCTGTCAATTTTCAGGTGAAAAAGGAAGGGGTGTATCTGCCAGAGAATACCCAGCGCAGTATCATGGTACTCAAATACCTGTCCTTCTTTGAGCAGCACCAGTTCTTCGGGATTGTAACCGGTTTCCTCAGCTATTTCAGTGTAAACCTGTTCAAGGGGTGTGGTATCCATATGGCCGGATATAGCTGCCCAAAACCCCCTGTAGCTTCCCACCCGTTGGCTGCGTTTAAATAAAAGCACTTTGCCATTTTTTATAAGAAAAGCGGTCACCACCGGCTGTAAACGGGGCAATTTATCCACCCGAAATACCTTTCAGGTATTCCTTCAATATCTCCAGAACAGCAATAGCCGCCTGATATTTTATTTCTTCACGGCTGCCCGTAAAACGGCGTTCAAATGCTTTGACACCCTTCGGGGCGGCTAAACCCAGATAAAATAACCCAACCGGCTTAGACGGAGTCTCACCATCCGGGCCGGCGATGCCGGTATCAGACAGGCAAATATCGGCACCCAGAAGTTGCCTGCCCCCCGAAGCCATCTGGCAGGCGGTTTCCATACTGACTGCACCTTGGGTGTCCAGTATTCGGGCAGATACACCCAGAAGTTTTTGTTTAATATGGTTAGAATAGCTGGTAACCGAACCCAGATAATAAGCCGAGCAGCCGGGGATATTGGTAATGGCGTGTGAAACCAGCCCGCCGGTTGCAGATTCTGTCACTCCCAGACTAAGCTTATGCTTATTAAGCAGCTGCCCTATTTCCCCTGCCAGAGCAGTTAGTTTATAATCTAGGTTATCAATCATAATAGTATTATATTACCTTTAGAAGGGTTAATATGCCAGCCAAAGAAAGCCCGTTTAGAGTAAATCTAAAAATATTCCCTTCCTCGCAGCGAAATGAACTGTCAGGATACGAGAATGGTTTGCTCAAACTCAGGATAGCCGCTCAACCAGAGAAAGGCAAAGCCAATAAGGAACTGATAGACTACCTGAGTGAGTTGCTTGATACACCTAAAGCCGAAATTGAAATATGCCACGGACATACAGGGCGGAATAAAGTACTGGCGTTTTACTGCCTTAGTCAGGCGGATTTTGAGGCAAAGATTTCGGCGATTTTGCACGGGTCTTAGCGTTCACTTTTACTACAACCACCTTGGTAGACTTCTTTCTGGGCAACCTGCTGTTTTTTATCGGCAGGTCTATGATAAACCTGGTTCCCTGCCCCAGCTTGCTTTCCAGTTGTACTTTGCCGTCATGCTCCATAATAATACCGTAGCATACACTCAACCCCAACCCCGTGCCCCGGCTATCTTCCTTGGTGGTGAAAAAGGGGTCAAATACCCTTTCAGCAATCTCAGGTGCAATACCCGGGCCATTATCTTCTATTATCATGCGGATATAGTTGCCCATATCCTGGGTTTTTATAAGAAGCCTGCCCCGTCCGTGAGCCTGATACATGGCTTGTTCGGCATTAAGAATCATGTTAATCAGCACTTGCTGTATCTTGTAAAAATCCATCAGGGTAGACGGCAGATTTTCTGCCAATTCCAATTCCACAACTATATTCTGAACAACCAGCTCGTATTCACGCAGTTCCACAGACTTTCGTATAACATCATTAAGCCCGCACAGTTTCTTTTCCTGCTCATAGCTGCGGGCAAAGGTACGCAGATTATCTACCACCTTGGCCGCCCGCAAGGCTTCTGTATGAATACGCTCGATATCACGGTGCTGTTCTTCACTGGTACATTTTCGGGCTAATCTCTCTGAAAAACCCAGTATGCTGGTCAGGGGGCTGTTTATTTCATGAGCCACTCCAGCCGTAAGTGCACCTACCGAAGCCAGCCGGCTGGAAAGATTAAGGTCTTTTTCCAATCTCCGCTGGTTTTCTTCAGCTTTTTTACGTTCTGAAATATCCCTGATTGTTAAAAATATCAGATTCCTGCCATCCAGCTGGAAGAAATGATAATGTATCTCTATGGGTACGGATACATTATCATTGGTCTTATATACATATTCATTCAAAAGATAGCGGACTTCCAGCAGTTCCTGCCACAAGGCTGGAGTAATATTAAAACATTCAAAACGAATATCAGCAGGCTGCATTCTCAAAAATTCTTCATGGGTATAACCAATATAGCGGCACATTTGCTCATTGGCCTCCATGAATTTCAGCGGTTTTCCTTCCTGTGACACTTCGTAGACCGCCACTGCATCCAGCATATTATCTAAAAATAAATGAAAAAGTTCTTCTTGTTTCATCATCTATTCCCGTATATCTTGTACCCGAACATAGCCCGCAGCGTGTTTTGACAGGTATCCTTATTGCACATAGGTTTTACCCTGTATTCAATTCGGGAAAATACTCCGCTATCCATGCCATTTACTGCAGGGAATCGGCAAAGCTTATCCACCGGTATGTATCTGACGGCATCCGGTATAGATGGCATAATAAAACAACTGTGTGCATTCCCGGCTCCGTAACGGAAATGCACAGACGGTTTGTTAGTTCTAGAATTTACCCGCCCGGCATATCCCCGGGGATAACTGAAATCAATAGTAACAAAGGTATTCTCAAATATTGCCGAATACCCAATACCTGTTTTCTGGGATTCCGGACTGATATTATTTATCATATCAACACCCGAATTTTCTGCTTCCACCTGATTTTCTTCGGATATCTTCTTCCCCGCTATTCAAATTATTACATCCTTTATTATACATGTTTAAAAATGCCTAATAAAGTACAGGATTGAAAATAAAAAGACCAACCTGAGGTTGGTCTTCTTTTAGAAAGCTAAAATTAAACTGTTTTAGGCTTCAGGGGAAATACGCAGGAAATTCTTGGTAGCGTTGATGATATCTATCTCACCGAAGGGTTTATTCATAACGCCGAAAGGGCCTTGGGCAAGCACTTTGGTCATGGTATCGCTATCCGGATAGCCGGTTATGATGGTAACGGGGAGTTTGGGTTTAATTGCCCGAATTTTCTGGTAAAGCTCCGCTCCGTTCAAACCGGGCATTTTGAGGTCAAGAAATACCAGGTCAAAATCTTTGCTTTGAAGCTGTTCCAAGGCTTCTTCACCATTCTTAGCCATGCAGACTACATGACCTTGCTCTTCCAGCGTTTCTTTAAACAGACTGCGAACGGTGATTTCATCATCAATTACCAGTACGTTTGCTCTTACACCGACTGCACTCTTGCGCAGCCACTCGTCAATAGATGACTTGTCAAAACGCCAGCTGTGGCTTACCTTCAACGCAGGTATGGCATTACGCTGGAGAAGACGGTAAATTGTTTTCTGGGTTACTCTGAGATATTCGGCTACTTCGCGAACAGTCATTAAATCAGCCATGATATTCTCCTAATCCTCTATAACAATATATTTAAACTCTTACAAGATACCTTTTATATTATAGCAATTCACTATACAAAGGACAAATAGGGACAAAATCTTGAACATTTTATATATACACTATAATAACCTAATTACTGTATCTTTCAGGCCTATACACATCCCCCAATCGTATAAAACTCCAACTGTTTGGTTATATTTTTAGTTTGAAATCAGCCGCCAGTATGCCAAAACCACATAGCCCCATACTCAAACCAAAGCTGGCGTTACGTTTTTTAACGGCATGTGTTATTATTGTAACATAGCAAGGTATTGTAAAATAATACCCATATTAGATACAAGTTAAGTACACTGATATATCGAGGTTGTAATATATTGATTCGCAATATTACGATAAGCCAGACGTCAAAAACTATTTTCCGCTGGGGGATGGTGCTGGCCGGGATTGCTTTGCTGGGATTGCCTATGATTATCAGTGCTGCCATAGTACCTTATGTAGATTCGAGTCTGGTAGCTGAGTATCAGGTGGGCAATACCCAGGGGCAGATAACCTGCTATCAGGCAGGTAAAGACCCTGAAGTGCTGGAGATATCAATTTGGTATCCGACAAGCGGCGAAGGCAATTTTTCTTATGAGGGATTCAGCGGTACGCTGGCAGATTTCAGCGGCGGGCCGTATCCGCTTGTTATTTTCAACCACGGGTTAAATGCCAATGATATTGACCCTCTTTACCTTAAAGAAAGCCTGGTTGGACAGGGATATGTGGTAGCTTCTGTCCAGTTTAATGATATGTCTTCAATCAGTTTTTCAGATTATCTTTCCACTACTCCCAGAACAGACTGGGATAACCGCACAGATAACCTCTTTTCTGCAGTAGACAATTTTTTCCGTGATAATTATCTGAACTATCTGGAAAATTTCCGCATAAACCAGTCACGCAGCAGTCTGGATTACGTACTCAACATGAATAAAAACCCGTCTTCGCCTTTTTACGGGCTGATAGATACGGAAAAAATCGGTATGGCAGGGCATTCACTCGGGGGACTTACCACGCTGGCACTTAGCGGTGCCCACCCTAACCCGGCTGTAGCTGACTCCAGAATAAAAGCCATAATCCTTTTAGCTACTCCGGCTTACCCCTTTGAAAACAATCTGGCAAATGTAACCATACCCGTAATGGTCATGCGGGGAGATTATGACCTGATGATGACCAGTGCCGAAGATAATCTTTGGGTAACTGCCCAAGGGCTTAAGCCGCCTAAATTTTTCCTGGTAGTCAGCCAATCCCATCACTTCACCTTCAGCCAGTCACCTTACGACATTTCCGACTCTTTACCGCATGTAAACCACGATGCACGGCTGGAAGTTATTATGATCTACAGTCTGGCTTTTATGGATTATTACCTGAAGGGTGATGCGAATGCCCTTAATGTACTAGAAAGCCAAGACCCCATGTTGGCTCAATATTATTACGAACTAGGCTAAACCCAACCGAGCCGCTTCTGCCGAAGAAATTTTCAAAGACAAAATAAAAAGCCCTGCTCTCACAAGCAGGGCTTTAATTAGTTTCTTAAACTAGTGACTATCTGCCGCCCTTTACGCGATTGTAGCAATTGCTGCAATACACGGGACGACCCTGACGGGGTTCAAAGGGAACCTCGGTGTCCTGACCGCACTGTGCACAGACAGCCTGGAACATCTGGCGAGCGGGACCTCTGCTCATACCCCCGAAACCACCGGTCGAACCGCCTCTTTCAGCCTTGCGGGCCTGGCGGCAGCTAACGCAGCGCTTGGGATCATTGGTGTAGCCGCGAGAAGCATAAAGCTCCTGCTCGGAAGCTGTAAAGGTGAATGAAGCGCCGCAATCAGCACACTGGATTTCTTTATCCTGGTAAGCCAATTTGGATGACCTCCTCTCTGAAAATAGTTGGCTAGATTTGCGGTCATCCAAAGTGAAGGGTTAACCGATGAGACAACCTGTGTTCTAAACCACCAGAGGTAATTATACAATTGTGTATTACTATTTACAAATACCAATTCGTCTTTTTTGCCATATTTTCCTAAAAAGAGTAAAATATTTTTTCAGATAGTGAATAAAGAAGCAGTAAAAACAAACTTGAATAACATTTTCACCCATATCCCCTACGGCTTACGCCAGCGTTACCGACTGGTCTTTTCCGTTTAACTCCCGCTTTTTCATTTTTTGAGATTTGCAGGGCGAAGTGTGCCCTTGTATCCAGGCTATTTTCAGGAGAAAGATTTTGGAAAACTACCAGAGAACAGATATCCGTAATATTGCCATTATTGCTCACGTAGACCACGGCAAAACCAGCCTGGTGGACGTGATGCTTAAACAAAGCCGTATTTTCCGTGAAAACCAGCATGTTGGCGAACTTATCATGGACCGCAATACTCTGGAACGGGAAAAAGGAATTACTATCCTGGCGAAAAATACAGCCATAACCTACCGCGGAGTAAAAATAAACATTATCGATACCCCCGGACATGCTGATTTTTCGGGTGAAGTTGAGCGGGTGCTGAACATGGCTGACGGCTGTCTTTTGGTAATTGACAGCATTGACGGCCCTATGCCCCAAACCCGTTTTGTGCTTAGGGAAGCCATGCAGAAAAAGCTGAAGCCTATCGTAGTTATAAACAAGATAGACCGCGAAAATGCCCGCCCTGAAATAGTGCTGGGGCTGGTACAGGACTTGTTTCTGGAACTGGCTACCACTGAGGAACAACTGGACTTCCCGGTAGTTTATACTTCTGCCCGCGAGGGTTATGCTGTAAATACCCCCGGTACTAAAAGCACTGACCTTATCCCCCTGTTTGAGTGCATACTTGCCAAAATACCCCCTCCCAGCATTGCCCAAGGGGAATTCCAGATGCTGATTTCTAACCTGGACTATGATACCCACAAAGGACGGATAGCTATCGGACGTATCCAACGGGGCAAAATATGTTCCCATGACCGGGTTGTTAATATAGATTCCCAAAATAAAGCCCATTCTTTTGAAGTAGGTCAGGTATTTACCTTTATGGGACTGGGCAAACAGGAAGTGGAATGTGCCGAAGCGGGTGAAATAGTAGCCATTACCGGTCTGGAGAATGCATCTATAGGTGATACTGTCGCCAGCCCTCTTCAGCCCGAAGCCCTGCCCCGCATTGAAATAGGCGAACCTACTGTCCGCATGACTTTCGGGGTAAACACATCACCCTTCGGCGGGCGGGATGGCAAATACTGCACCTCACGCCAGCTTCGGGAAAGGCTTTTCCGCGAGCTTGAGACCAATATAGGGTTGAGGGTTGAAGAAACCGATTCACCGGACTCATTTTTGATTTCCGGACGGGGCGAACTCCACCTGTCTATACTGGTGGAAACTATGCGCCGTGAAGGATATGAGTTTGAAATATCCAAACCGGAAGCTATTACCAAGAATATTAACGGCAAAGTCTATGAACCGGTAGAAGCTTTGACGATAGATGTCCGCGAGGATTTTGTAGGAGAGGTCACCGAGCTTCTGGGTAAACGGCAGGCACGTATGACCGATATGCACAATGACGGGGAAGGAAACGTAAGGCTGGAATACAATATACCTACCCGCGGCCTTATCGGCTTCCGCAACTCTTTCCTGACAGCCACCAGAGGCACGGGCGTACTGAACAGCCAGTTTCTGGATTTTCAACCCTGGTGCGGTGAAATAGAACAAAGCCGGACCGGCGCTTTAGTAGCAGCCGAAGCAGGTTTATCCTGCACTTACGGGCTTAACAACTCACAGGAACGTGGCATACTGATGATAGACCCCAACATACCCGTTTACGAGGGTATGATAGTCGGTCTTCATGCCAGAGGGCTTGACCTGGCGGTAAATGTCTGCAAACAAAAGAAGATGACCAATATCCGTTCGTCTACCTCGGACATTGCCATAAAGCTGGTACCGCCTATGAAACTAAGTCTTGAACAGTCTATGGATTTTATCGCCGATGACGAACTGGTTGAGGTAACCCCCAAGGGTATCCGCCTGCGGAAAAAGATACTGGATACCGAGATGCGGCTTCGGGCACGCAAACGCACTGAAAACAACTAATCAAAGTCCAGCTAATAGTTCTTACCCAAGGGGGCGATATTAAAGTTGCCCCTTTTGTATGGGCTGAGATAGATTTAAGCGAACTAGACAAATGTTACAGTTCCCTAAGCTCTTTTGCCCATAAAACCGGCCGCCCCTCGTTGTGGAGGGGCGGCTGTCATTTACCCGGCTTGTACTGTCAAATCTTAGAGAGTACTGGCAACTGCATGGAAAGTGTTATCTATCCAGTGCCCTTTTATCAGCCTCGTGTTTAACTGAGATTGAAGTGGAGGCATCAGATATATCCACCCTGTTGGTTTCCTTAATAAACATGAAACCCACTACCAAACATATACCGGCAATAGCCATAGGCCACCACAACCCGGCAAAGTCATTGCCTGTAGCATTGATAAGTATCATACCTATCATAGGAACCAAACCACCGAAGACACCATTACCCAGATGGTAAGGCAGAGACATGGAAGTATAACGTATCTTGGTGGGGAATAACTCTACCAGGAAGGCGGCAATAGGCCCGTAAACCATAGTTACATAAATCACCTGAATAAATACCAGGAGACCCAGCATCACAGGGTTGTAGCCTATATAATCAAACAGGAAATGCTGACCAGGGTCAGTAGGCGCAAACGCTGCCATCAAACCATATATAGGATAGTACGTCAGCACAGCCAGCAGCATACCTGTCAGCATTACCTTCTTCCTGCCTATCCGGTCAGAGAGAGACCCGAAGAAGACAAAGAACGGCATGGCCAATAACAAAGCCGCACCGACTATAAGGTTGGAATCAATGAGCGGGGTTTCAAAGATTTTTTGCAGATAGAATAGAGCATAGAACTGTCCTGTGTACCAGACCACGCCCTGACCCATGGTAGCCCCGAACAGGGCTATCAAAACCCAGCGCAGGTTGTAAGGATTGGCAAAGCTTTCCTTGAGCGGATTTTTCGAAACAGCCTTGGTATCCTTAAGCTGCTGGAACAAAGGAGATTCTTTTAGAGCTCTGCGTATCCAGAGTGACAGTACTACCAGCAATATGGATGCCATGAAAGGCAGACGCCAGCCCCATTCGTTGAAGTCTGCTTCTCCCAGACCTATGCGGGTAAGCAAAATAACACCCAGAGAAATAAGCAAGCCCAGTGTTGCCGTAGTCTGAATCCAACTGGTATAGAAACCGCGCTTTCCCTGCGGGGCGTGTTCAGCCACAAAGGTAGCCGCACCGCCGTACTGGCCACCCAAAGCCAGACCCTGGAGAATACGCATGGAAATAAGGATTATACCAGCCCAGGGGCCCAGAACATCCTGGGTGGGTAACAAACCGATAAGAAAGGTGCATGAGCCCATGATGGTAATAGTAATAAGGTAAGTAAATTTGCGGCCAACCAGATCACCTATCCGGCCAAAAACTATGGCACCGAACGGGCGAACCAGAAAACCGACAGCAAACGTGCCCAGCCAAGCGATAATATCGCCGATGGGTGTACCGGTATTATAGAATTTGCTGGCAATGGTAGTTGCCAAAGCACCGAAGATATAAAAATCATACCATTCTATAACCGTACCGGCGGAAGAAGCGAATATTACCTTCCATATACCTTTGGGAGTGGGGGGGCTAGATGTTTGCATCATATGTCCCTCCTATAGCTCTCTTTTAATTTATTTGTTAACTCTTTGCTTTGCCGCTGGAATTGTTAAGGTTATTCTTCCGAGCGGATAAGCATTATGGGAATATGGGAGTGACGAACAACCCGTTCGGCTACGCTTCCCAGTAACCAGCGGGCGGCACCACTCCGTCCATGTGTAGACATGGCAATCACGTCCACCTTCTCTTTCTCTGCTACATTCAGTATAACTTCAGCGGCTCCGCCTTCCCTTAACAGAACCCTGACATCATACCCCTCGCCTTTGAGTTTGTTTTCAACACCGGCCATATATTCCTTACCGGTGTCTACCTGTTCATTTACTGAAACAGCGGCAATGGCAGGGTCTGAAAATGCGAACTCCACAGCAGGATTAGACACCACATTTAAAAGCAGAATCTGGCTACCCTCTGAAAAGGCCAAAGCCTTGGCATGAGGTAATACTCCTTCAGCAACCTTTGAACCGTCCAACGGAACCAGGATCTTCTTGTACATTCATTACCTCCTGATAATTACTGGTCTTAACATGTACCTGACGGAAAAGACCTGCTTTTAGCGGTTTCCAAGTCCGATTGTATTTTATATATCACTTGCCGTTTATTTCCGTTTAAACCATAAAATGAGAGAAAACTACTCCCCTTCTATTTGTCGGATTTTTCGGCAAACCAGAAATAAAATACAATCAGTCAAGCGCTGTGATTACAGCAGACAGAGGTACCCTGCGTATACTAAAAAGCTATCAGTATCCGCAGAATAGAATAAAAGAAAAGTTGCTCATGCTTTCCGACCTCCTTAAGATTTACTCAGACAGTTAAAGGATAACTATGCCGGGGTAAATTCGGGAACCTCTCCTATTGGAGAACTAGGGAAGCAGAGAAATAAGAAGTGACAACAGAATAACCTAATTCAATAAATAATGTCAAATTCAGCCTTGTAAAAGGCTTTAAAAAGCCATTTCACAGCTAAATTGTCAACAAAGTTGTCACTACAAGGAAGCTTACTGTCTATGAAGAAGGGGTTTCTTCAGGGGCTTTTTTAGCAACAAAACTCTCCGGTGCAACAATACCGCTTGAGATAAGCATTTTTATAGCTACCTCTACCGGTATATCCGTACGCATCAGCTTTTCATCAGGAATCAGCTCCAGATAACCGCTGGTGGGATTGGGGACATTGGGGATAAAAACCAGATTGTATTCCTGTCCGTCTTCTTTGTTTACAACCCTGTTGGTTATAAACCCCATAGCCTTCAAACCGGGCTTGGGAAACTCCAGTATAACTACCTCGCGGAAAGATGCTTTCTTCAGGCCGGATATGCTCTCCAGTACCTGTTTAACCCCTTTTTGAATTTGCCCGAAAAGGGGCAGGCGATAAGCCAGATTTTCAAAGGTTTTTACCACCTTGTGCCCTAAATAATTGCTGAGAAGTATGCCGATTATGAGCACCAGCAGTATTGTAAGTACTACCCCCAGCCCCACTATCTCCTGGCCGAATATCCCGGACACGACAGGCTGGAGGATATGATCAATAGACTGAAAAAGCCAAATTAGAACAAGTATTGAAGCACCGACCGGCACAACTATAAGAATACCGGCTAAAAACCGGCTGCGCAGGTATTTCAGTATACGAGTCCAAATATTATTATATTCAAACATTTATTTCTCTCCGCAATAGCTGACTTCCAAACCAAATTATACCATTCCACCCTTTAAATACCGCATAAACAAGGACGGCAGTCACCCCCTCCGGATTAACTGCCGTCCGTTCTACCTCAAACCGGGTTACATATGCACCCGGTAAGGTCCGAACAACTATATTATTTGAGCGGGAATAACACTTTGTCAATAACGTGTATCAAACCATTGGCAGTTTCTATATCTTTGGTGACAATATGAGAGGTATTTATAGCCAGAATTTTACCGGAAATCTGAATCTCCACCGGTTTATCCAAAGCTGTATTAATGGAATACAATTTAGATAGCTCCCCAGCAGTATAACGGCCTGGTATGATGTGATAAAGCATTACAGATTTTAATTCAGATTCATTTTCCATCAGGTAGTCCAGCATACCTTCCGGCATTTTTGCAAAAGCATCATTATCCGGTGCCAATATAGTGAATGGCCCGCCCCTAAGGGTGACGATAAGGCCCACCTGGGTAACTGCTTTGCACAAGATAGAAAGATTTAAGTTTGCCGATGCAGTATCAATCAGATCCAACATAAATCCCTCTCCTCAGGCTATTAAATTTATTAACATCAGTTTAAACACCGGATTACCGAAATGTAAATACCTTTTTTGCTTTAGATATTTTTTTATTATGTAATTAACCGTACCCTTAAATATATTCTATTTAAAGGTACTTTATATCAATTCTGAGTATCACCAGCCTTTATTATTTGGGGCTAAAGTGAGAAAATATGGCGTTTAGAAAAAACTGGAGTAAAAATTTGGATAATAAGACGAAACTGAAACTCTGTCTGCTGGCTAATGCATCTGACGAGTTAAATTTGAAATGGGCAAATTCTTTCGCCAGACGCGGCCACGAGGTACACATATTCAGCTTTGACCAAATAAAAGACGGGGTTGAAATAGCAAAAGAAATCAAATTCCACCATTTAGTGTTTCCGGTTAAATACCCATTTACCTATCTGACTTTTTTTCAAGCTCAGCTTTCCTTGATGTCTCTAAAGCCGGATATTATCCATGCCATAAATATGTCTGACTACGGCATACTAGCCGGACTGGTCTGCCGTATAGGCTGCTTAAAGCCTATTACCCTGACAGCAGTCGGCCCTGATATACTGCATGATGCCCATACCGCCCACGGCTGGGCTATCAAACACGTACTGCCGCTTTCAAAAGTGGTTACCTGCGATACGGATGAAATCGCTCTGGATATGGTAAAACTGGGCATGAAAGAAGACCACATATTCCTTATGTCACGCAGCGGCGAACTGGATCTATCCCGCTTGGAGGCTACCTATCTTGCCATGAGGAAAACCCGCAGCTAATCCCTCCGAACTGCAAAAAGGGGTGGCAGTAATACTGCCACCCCTTTTTAAAATACCCTCAATAGAGTTATTTGACTGAATCCTTGAACTCAAGCCCCAGATGGAAACCCTTGTTCTTTTCTTCATAACCCTTGATGTCCAGCAGTTTCTCAAGCCAGAGCTTAGTTTCTACATAAGTTTCCTGAGCGATTTCGTGGCGGGGCTGGCTGAAAGTGCCGGCTTCTTTCTTTGAAGCATGCATTTCTTTCAGTTTGGTTTCAATCTGAGCCAGCCATTTGGCCTTGTCAGGCGCAGTTTCCGGATTAAATTTTTCTCCGTCTTTCAAACGAAAAGCATCAACGTACATACCAGCCGCTACTTTTGAATAATTCTCATTCAAAACGTAGCGGGTAGCTTCTCCCAATGTAAGTTCCATGTGTCCTCCTAGAAATCTTTGTATTAAATAACAGCCGCCAAACGGCAACTCTATGATACCGCAGAGAAAACATATATAATCTAATAAATGGGCAACCGTCTGGCAGGCAGTTGCCACCTTTTGAACGTTATATTATATGCCATATAACGCAATCTCTCAAGACATAAATTAAATACGCCTTAAGGAATACTGCTATGACTGAAATAATACAACTTATGGCAGATAACGAGACTCTGATAGGGCAGCTTTACCGTCTTTATGCCCAGCGTTTTCCGGCAGAAAAAGCATTTTTTCTTAGCATTGCATCCGAAGAGGACAATCACCATGACTGGATTATAAATATATCCAGGCAAGCTGCCGAACAAAATTCCCCGCTAAAATTAAAAACTTTTACCACTCTAGCCATCAAAGCGTATCAAAACTATATGCTGCAGGAAATGCAGCCGGAGAAAATTAAGAATTTAAACCTCCATCAGGCGCTCAGTATCAGTCTATATATTGAAAAATCCCTGTTGGAAAAACATTTTCTGGATGTATTTAAGAATGGCGATCCTAAACTTGAAAATATTACCAACTCTCTGGTAGCAGCCACCACTGAACATGCCAAACGGGTACAGGATAAACTGAGCGGTATAACCCAGAGAGATTAAACTGTAAACCCTACAACAGTATTTGCACAAAATATATTTGCTGCTTTTAAGCAGTTACTTAGCCTTAATCAGCCCCAAAATAAGTATTTGCCCTTATTGTATATTCAAATATATGTTTACCTATAATGGGTTAAATAAATAACTCTGAGGAGGCATTTATGGCGTCCAAATTTGAACTTTTCAAAGACAAAAAAGGCGAATTCCGGTGGAGATTGATAGCCAGCAACGGGCAGACGATTGCTGACTCCGGCGAAGGCTATACCACCCATGCCAATGCAATTAACGGCATTGAATCTGTCAAAAAAAATGCACCTGTTGCCCCAGTGGTAGACCTTAGTCAATAATAACCTGTCAGCTTAACTCTTTAACAAAATCAAGTGGCGGGCTGCAGCCCGCCACTTCTTTTCAATTCTAATACAGAATGGGATTTCAACTATAGAGCTAAAGGCCGTTTTGCTGTAAAAAACCGCGAAGCAGGCCGTTAAACGCCGACGGTTTTTCCAAAGCAGGCAAATGCCCGGCCTGTTTTATTTCCTGAAAAGAGGCCCGCGGGATTGCCTGGCTGAAACGTTCCCCGATAACATGCATATCAGGAACATCATGTTCGCCTACCAGTACCAGTGTAGGTATTTTAAGGCTCAGGTAATCTTCGGCCTGAGGGCGTTTTAACCTTTGTTCCCGTTTACCGCCAATTACTGCCTGATAGTTTTCTTCCAGCATTTTCTTACACAACCGGTAGACACCCTTGTCTATATCTGCGTTTGTCCGGCCGTTACCAACCAGCCAAATTTGTAAATAAAGCTCTATGGCTTTGGTCTTCTGTCCAAGCGAAATCAGTTCGTCCAGCTGGCGGTCAAGGTCTAAAAATTTTTCATCTGTATTGCGGTAACCGCGCATGCATGGGTCTACCAGCACCAGAGCAGAAACCATATCTGGGTGGAAAAGAGCCAAATCCAGAGCGTACGTACCACCCACCGAATTGCCCACCAGCACCGCTTTGTCTACACGCAAAAGATGCAGCAGTTCCAGCACATCACGGTAGTAGTTAAAAATATCATCGGTAATAACGCTCTGCCCGTAACCGCGCATATCCGGTGCGATTACATGGTAGTCTTTGGCAAATTCGCTGAGCTGGTTATGCCAGGAACGGCTGTCCGTAATGCCGGCATGCATAAATACCAATGCCTTGCCGGTACCCGCCTCCCTATATGATAAATCTACCCCCGGCAAACGGGCTATCTGAGGTGCAAATTCATTTTCAGCTGCCATCATGTTTTTCTCCTGTAGTTGTATCAGCTTTAGCATTTCCCCACCAGGCACGCAGCCTGTTTACGATATTAAGTTCATAACCCAGTTTACCCGGAAAATAAAACCGGCTGTTCTTGATAGCTTCAGGCAGATTTTGCTGCTTTACAAAGTGGTTCTGATAGTTATGGGCATATTTATAATCTTTGCCATAACCCAAATCTTTCATAAGGCCGGTTGGGGCATTGCGAAGGTGCAGCGGCACATCTGTCTGAGGGTTTCGGGCTATTTCCTTCTGGACACTGGAATAAGCTGCATATACGGAATTACTCTTGGGTGAAGTGGCCAGATAAATAACCGCTTCGGCCAGTGCCAGTTTGCCTTCGGGCATACCCAAGAAGTGGACTGCCTGCTGGGCGGCCATAGCTACCACCAGCCCCTGCGGGTCAGCCAGACCCACGTCTTCGGTGGCAAAACGGATTACCCGGCGGGCAATATATAAAGGGTCTTCTCCCGCTTCCAGCATCCTGCCCAGCCAGTAAATAGCCGCATCCGGGTCAGAGCCTCTCATAGTTTTGTGCAGGGCTGAAATCAAATCGTAGTGCTGTTCGCCGCTTTTATCATACCGCAGGCTTTTCTTCTGGGCGGCATCTTCAACCTGGGGCAAGCCTACCACCCTCCAGCCGTCTTTGTCCGGCGGGGTGGTCATAACCGCCAGTTCCAGTATATTTAAAGCGATACGGGCATCACCCTGAGCAAAGCTGCTGATATGCTTTTCGGCATCCTCAAGCAATCTGGCATGGTAATTCCCTAAACCATTTTGGTCTTCCAAAGAACGCTTGAGAATAAGCGATATTTCTTTTTCGGAAAGGGGATTTAAGACATATACCTGAGCGCGGGAAAGAAGGGCTGAATTTACCTCAAACGAGGGGTTTTCAGTAGTAGCACCGATAAGCACCACTGTGCCATCCTCTACATAGGGCAAAATGGCATCCTGCTGGGATTTATTGAAACGGTGGATTTCATCTATAAAAAGGATAGTCCGCCTGCGTTCAAATTTCAGGCGTTCACGGGCTTCCTCTACCACCCGCCGCAAGTCCGCCACCCCGGCTGAAACGGCACTCAGTGCCGAAAAATGGGCATCCAGACGACGGGCAATTATATTCGCCAGAGTAGTTTTGCCTGAACCCGGCGGCCCCCAAAAAATGAGCGAGGGTATTTTGTCACCCTCTATGGCCAGTCTGAGGGCGCGGCCTTCACCTATGAGGTGATCCTGCCCCACAAATTCAGACAGCCCCTCCGGACGCATTCTTGCAGCCAGCGGAGACTGGCTTTTTTTCAGTTTTTCAGCGCCTGCATCAAAAAGATCCATAATTCTTTCCGGCATGTTTACTGGCTATCAAAAGCACCTCATCCGGATGGTTGGTAGAAATAACCAGCTTGCGGTATTTGCTGTTTACCAGGTTTATAGAAACTGTAGGCGTTTTGGGAGTGATACAAACCAGTATCCGCCCCTTTTTATCCCAGGTCATACGCACGCCATAGCCGCCGTAAAAATCACGGTTGCGACCGTTTATTTCAGCCGATTCCACATCCAGCCAGGGGAAGAAACGATTGAAATAACCGAAGCGTATATAAATGCCTTCGGTAGAAAGGCTGATAAACATTTTGCGCATATTGTAGACCAGCAGTGTCACGCCCAGCATTACCAGAGCCATAAATATTACCAGCCAGTAAGGCACCTCATCCGCAGGCGTAGGCGGGTTGATGGCTAAATACCCCAGTAAGGATATTATAACCACACCTACAGCCGACTCAATAATAGCCATAATCTCCATAACCCTGAAACGCAGTTCTTCCGAATATATCTCACTGGCGTAAAAAAGCCGGTTATCTATCTTTGACATAAGTCTCCTATTATCAGGGTATCCAGATACTTTGGGCGGTGATTATATCTGCCATGCCGGGCAGCACCAGCGGAGAAGAAGATTTTGTGTAAAAAGCCAGCCCCTTGAAACTGGTAAGGTACTGGTGTCCGGATGCCGGCCAGCCGGATTTGGCGGTAACTATGAGCGGGTCTTTTACCCTGTTAAGCAAAGACAAAAATTCCTGCGGCTCCAGGCGGACTATAACCCCTGAGGCCTTGGTTGCCTGGGCGATGGCTGCATAAGCCCCGGCACCGCTTCCGTATGCCATGTTAGTCTGCCTCCAGCTTATAAGCTAAACCAAGAATAAACCAAAGGGAATTGTACCACAAGGCAGGCAAATTTACTTGTACCCGCCCGGCAAATATCCCCCGCCGTACTAAAATGCTAATGATATCTTTGCACTTCAAAACGATAAAGTTTTACCGGTGCATCTTCAGATATGCCAGCCTTCTGGCGGCAAATGGCTATCTGTTCTGACGGGGTATCCACCCCCTCCAAATCAGGCAGCAGCAGCCCCCTTAGGTGACCGCTTTCCACTATGACCCCGTACTTTTTGGCATCCAGACTGCCCTTATCTTCTATCGACTGGGGTGAAGCCAGCACATCAACACTGTAACTTAAAAACGGCAACTCCCACTCTGACACAGGTTCAAAGCGGGGGTCTTTGCTTGAGGAACTTACGGCATTAGAGACAATCTCGTCTGCAATATTATCAAAGCGGGGTTCAAAAGTGCCTATGCAACCCCGGAGTTCTCCCAGTTTTTTAATGGATACAAATACCCCTGCCTCACCTGAAAGTTCAGCGGATATTTCGGCTGAAGGGGTAATAACTTTTTTCTCTCTGACAAAAGTCTCCACCGCCGCTCTGGCAAGTGTTACCTGGGGGGATTCTTCAGTTTGCTCAACAACCAGACCTGCATACCCTACCACCTGATCCATGTGGTGAGTAATGTCGCCGCTAGTCTGGTAGGCCACCACTCTGGCTCTTTTAGCACCCATCTCTTTTACGGCAGTAAGCATGGCCGCAACCGGGGCATAACCGCACATGGTTATATGGTTTGCCTGTATCCTTTCCAGCATATCTGCGGCATCCAGCTTGACAATGGCATCCAGTGCCATGCTGTCTTTCAAGTGAGCTTCTGCCTGAGGCTCGTAATGGGTCATATCTGACGAGGCAATAATTATCGCTTCCCGCCCTGTTTCCCTGAGAGCACTGGCAATGCCATGCCCGATATCTTCCAGTGTTTCAGTCTTACCGAAAGAGAGCGTTATGGGAACGATTTTTATATCCGGCTTAAAGTACTGGAGTATAGGTATCTGCACTTCTATAGAGTGTTCATACTGGTGGGCAGACGGGTCTGCCTTTATATGGCGGCAGTATTTCATGATAGAGTGGGCCAGCGGAGAGTCTATTTCCACCTCTCCCATAGGTGTCTGCCAGATACCCGAAGCCATTATGGCATATTCCGCCCCGATACCGGTATGGCTGGGTCCAAGTATGATAACTGTCTCAGGCAAGTCCAAACGGGAGGCTACCGCCATGGCTACTCCTCCCGAATACGGGTAACCGGCATGAGGCATAACCGCACCTAAATACCGCTCCTTAGTCACCCCTTTTATTTCCAATGGGGTAATAACTGAACGAATTTTTTCTTTGCTGGCCGGATAATAACGTCCCGCCGCAGACGCTGGTCTTAACATTATTCACCTTCCGCCGGGGAAGAGAGCCGGATATAAAGCTTTGACTTACAACGCCGGCAGCAGTCATTTTCCAGCCCGCATATTTCACTGTCATAACCTTTGCGGCGGATAAGTACCTGCCCGCATTCAGAACAGATGGTAGTCTCGCTTTTATTTCCGGGCACATTCCCCATATATATATATTTCAGCCCTTCACCCTTACCTATCTCAACCGCTGTTTCCAGCGTCTCAATAGGTGTCGGGTGGATATCCTTCATATCCCGGCAGGGATAAAAACGGGTGACATGCCAGGGAGTAAGCTCCCCCAGACGGGTTTTTATCCAGCGGGCTATACCGGTAAGTTGTTCAGGGTCATCATTATACGTGGGAATAATATTTGTTACCACTTCCACATGCATGCCCCACTGAGTTTTTGCTCTTTCAGTAATAGCCAGTATCTTTTCCCAATGCTGTATTTTAGATAACTTTTTATAAGTATCCGCTGTAAAACCCTTTATATCCACCCGAAAAGCATCAAGATACGGGCCGATAGTATCCAATGCATCTGCGGTCATATAGCCATTGGTCACATATACGGTATATAAACCGCTGTTTTTGGCCAGACGGGCACAATCCAGCGTATATTCAAACCAGACCGTAGGTTCGTTATAGGTAAAGGCCATACCTTGGCAATGGTATTCTTTTGCCATGTTAACAGCCTGTTCGGGCAAAAGGGTGCGGGAGCTGAAAAGCCTTTCATAGGTATCAGGACAGGCAATCTCCCAGTTCTGGCAGCCGGTACAGTGAAAGTTGCACCCCCAGCTGCCCAGCGAAAACACCTGACTGCCGGGATAAAAATGATAGAACGGCTTCTTTTCTATGGGGTCTACCGCTACCGAAGAAGTACGCCCGTAATTAAGGCTGAACAGAGAGCCGCTTATGTTTTGGTAGACCTGACAAACGCCCAAATGGTTGGGATTTATACGGCAATTCCACTGGCAGGTATGACAGCGGGTTACTCCGTTTGGCATCTTTTGGTAGAGCAGGGCTTCGTGCATAATCGTTCCTTCGAGTAAATTATAACACCACACCCTGATAAAAAACACGGCTTCAAGCCGGTCTGCAAAGCGTCAACTGAAAAGGTTCATCACAGCAATACCGCTTACAGTTAAAACCACCCCGCATATCTGGAATATCCGCAGTCTTCTGCCCGCAGGCCATTCCAAAAGGAAACCCGGTATCAGCCGCATTAACAGGAAAGCGTATACCAGCACAAACAGGGGACGGGCACTGGAGATTGCCGAAACCAGCGAAATAGGGCCATGCTGTATAGACCAGAGAAGGAGCAGCATACCCCCGAACAGAAAAAGTTCATCTAAAACTATCAGGGAGTAACAAAGCACCGGCTTTGTAAGACCCTTCAGTTCAGAAAAAACACCCCTGCGGAGAGCTACCGCCAGCAGAAACAGGGCAAGGCATATACTGCTAACCCAGTAACTGTTCCAGAAGGTAATCACATCAAGCACGTGTTTATTGATAATGTCAGACCCGGATATAAGCAGCCCCGCTAGTATCAGCAAAACCGTGGTCTTACTGAGGCGGAACGGCCCGCTATTGCCGTTTTTCCGGGCAGATACCAGTATAACTCCCCCCACTACCGCCAATATAGCCAACCACCTGAGCAAACCTATGCTTTCGCCCAGTAACGGCACTGCCATAAGGCTTACAAAAATGGGGTAAGAGTAATATATGGGTATAACCCGCGAAACTTCTTCAGTCTTCAAAGCAAACAGCATTATGTAAACAGAACAGGCACGCAGGATACCGGCTGTAACCGCCAGCAAAATGATATCCGGGGGAGTACCCTCTGCAAAAGGAAATGCAAAAGCCAGCGGAATGTTGTAGATTACCATAAGGAGCCCTACCGGCAGGATAAAGGCTTTTAGACTGGGAAATCTTTTTTGGAGAAGATGCCCGTCCAGAATATTCACCATGCTCAAAAGAGCAGTGGCCAGTAGAGCCGTAAAAAACCAAGACATATCTAAACGACTTAGTCTACACTATAATGGCATATTTTTAAATGCCTAAGTACCTGTCTCTTTCATAGTGTCAATATCACCTGTTTGCAGCTAAATACCACCCTGATTTTACCCGCCGTAATATATCCGATAAGTGGCCGTCAGGCATTTATCCAAGATGCCGTATCCTTTTACTGCGTTTGACTTTGGCAAGTATTGTCACTATACTATCAGAGCATATTGACGCGGGGTGGAGCAGTGGTAGCTCGTCGGGCTCATAACCCGAAGGCCATAGGTTCGAATCCTATCCCCGCTACCAATTCTAAAGCTAAAAAGCCTTCCGGAAGAATACCGGGGGGCTTTTTCTATAGGAGGGAAAAAATGCTTAAAATCAGCGGCACCAAAAAAGAAGTGGCATACCTTACCATTAACTACAAGGACGGCACCAGAGAAACTCTGGATGACTATGCCCTGGTGGGATTAAGCGGTGAAACATGGTTCAGCCTGCTCCATGCCGAATTATCTGCGGATGATATGGTGGAGCTGAATAACCATATAGCTGACCTTACCTATAAAATACGGGATTTTCTGGATAAGAAAAAGTAAGCTTCCAGCTTAAATATCTTCTGGAATACTTCTTATAACAATAAAGCCCGCCTTAAAAGCGGGCTTTTCTTGGTTCCTGGTATAAAAGCCTAGCGTTTCATATTTACATATTGCAAGGGTACGTCAAAATCCTGCTGGCTGAGAAGACGCATTATCTCCTGCAGGTCATCTATCTGCTTGCCTGTTATGCGTATCTGCTCGCCTTGAATGGCAGAATCCAGCTTGAGCTTGGTAGATTTGATAAACTTGGTTATTCTGGAAGCGGTCTCTTTGGTTAGGCCGTCTTTTATTTTTATCTCGGTTTTGGCAGCACCCAGCGAAACGGTATGGGCATCCGCAATATCAAGACACTTGCTGTCCAGCTTGAAGCGGACGCACTGCTGAATCAGCGTTTCAATAATAGCCTTCAGCTTGAACTCATCTTCAGCAACAATCTCTATTTTCTTGTCTTTGCGGTTCAGTTCCAGTTCATATTTGGCATTTTTAAAATCATAACGGTTGCCAAGGTCACGCTTGGCATTATTCACGGCATTGTCCATGGCTTGCATGTCTACCGTGCTTACCACATCTAGAGACGGCATATATCCTCCCCTTCCAGCTTGTCCAATATTACTTCATTTTAGCACGTACAGGATTAAAATTCCGCAAATAAAAGCTGCAATAGATATTGTTATTTCGGCATACAAGGGCAATAATATACCAATATATACCCGTCCAAATAGCTAAGGAGTATAAAAACCTTGATTCAGATTGAATACACTATGAACAAAAAACACCTCCGCATGTATATGATTGAAAGGCTTAAAGGTTGGGGCATATATATTTTGTGTGTGGGACTGCTGGGTATAGGGGTGGGTATCTGGGCAGAAGATCCGGATAATATAGCACTTATACTGGGTATGCTGGTTTTCTTAGTTGTTATTGCATATTGCGGGTATGCTTTTCTAGTTAGAATAATAGCAAAAAATTCAAGCCCCACTGATAAGTGGGCTTTTAACGAAGACGGGATCCATCATGCTACCGCGACTGGTACAGGAATAATATACTGGACAGCTTTTAAGAAATGGCAAAAGAAAAAACATTTCTATTATCTGAAACGGAATATGCTAATCAGCCTGAATTTCCCTGTAGAAAGCATACCTGCCGAAAAACGCTTTGAATTTGAAGACTTGCTCAAGCGGAAAATAGGTAAATAAAAGCGGCTTTAAATATTCTTGTTGCTATACTGGTTTTGGGATGGTTACGTAAAACCCAAAGGCGAAGAATAACAGCTGCAAAAGACCTCTTAAAACAAAAAAGAGGCCTTCAAACCTCTTAAAAAATAAGCTGGTCCTGCCGCTAGCCCGATTACGCTCAGGGCTCCGCCCACGGGAGGGGACCTGGATGATAATTAAGCCGCTCGGCGCCTCAACCGACAGCACCCTGATTTCCCCCGGCAGGACCAACAATGTCTATCAACTTTTTAATCTTCAGGAAGTTTAGCCTAACCTGAACTGGTGATGCTAAA
Organism: Dehalococcoides mccartyi; assembly: GCF_001889305.1. Taxonomy (NCBI): domain Bacteria; kingdom Bacillati; phylum Chloroflexota; class Dehalococcoidia; order Dehalococcoidales; family Dehalococcoidaceae; genus Dehalococcoides; species Dehalococcoides mccartyi. The sequence goes on from NZ_CP013074.1 coordinate 1,222,608, forward strand.
TTATGACAGAATTATTCTGTTTTGGCAATACCATTTAACCGTCAAATATGCCTGATTCTTAAATTTAATAAACCCAAGCACCAGACGCCACTATATGCTACTTCTCAATAAATGACTCCGGCTCATTCAAAAAATCACGGTAGACCCGGTAATACTGGGTATCGTAATAGCCTATACTGGAGACAGGTGCAGTATCAAACGTGTATATAGAAGCACCGGGACATGCCAGCAATATAGGCGAATGGCTGACAATAATAAATTGATTATGGTCTGAGGCGGATGCCTGACTCAGAAGGTTCAGCAGCATGATTTGGCTTTTGGGTGACAGAGCTGTCTCAGGTTCATCCATAAAATACAATCCCTTTACCTTATAGCGTGATTCAAAGTATTTCATCAGCGATTGCCCGTGGGAACGGTTGGTAAGGGAGTCCCCGCCGAAGTATTTTAAAATATCCGGGGAAGCCGCCGCCCATTCATCCAGAAAACGGGTAAAGTCCTGAAAGGTGCGTGAATCAAAAAATGAGCCTTTTACCCCGCCCTTAGGCAAACCAAGCTCCAGATAGTCTGACAAACTATCCGCATAGGGGTTATTATCCAGCGTCAGGCGGCTGGTATCCTCCCAGATATGCACACCTGCCTTACGGCAAATAGCCCGAAGCAGGGTGGACTTGCCGCTGCCGTTTTCGCCAATGAAAAAGGTAACCGGTCTGTCTAATACTATCTGAGGTGTCTTATGCAGTACATCCAGATTAAAGGGATAAACGCTATTATCCGGAAATCTGTCCGACCTGATTTTCACATTATCCAGAAACATGGGGCATGCCTCATTTCCCAAAACTATATCTTGCCATTGTATGACTGCGGAATAAAGCTGTCAACGCATAAAGTGCAATAATACTGGACAGGCAGTCATCCGGCATGGTATTAAATAGCATATTTAAACCCCTAATGTGAGACGGTATGAATACAAAACTGAAAATAGTTTTAATAAGCGGATCACCCCGAAAAGGCAATACAGAGTACATACTGGGAAATCTGGACAAGCTGCTTAAAAAAGAGGGGGCGGATACCAGCTGTATATTGCTCAGGAAATACAACATCTGCGCCTGTACGGGCTGTCTGGCCTGCGAAACAGGTCTGCAAAACCAAAGGGGCAACTGCAAACAGAAAGATGACATGCCCGAACTGCTGGAACAACTGAAACAGGCGGATATATTAGTTCTGGGTACGCCCGTCTATTTTGAGATGCTGAGCGGGTTGATGAAAAACTTTATAGACCGCACCTGTCCCGTCTGGCCAAGCCTGCAGGGTAAAAAAATGGGTGGAGTAGCAGTGGCCGAAGAGGGTATAGGCCAAGCTCTGCTGAATTTGAAACAATACGCAGATGTCTGCCGTATGAAATACCTGGGCAGTCTGGAACTGCTGGCCAAAACACCTAAAGAAGCCAGCCATGACAGCTCTCTGCCTGAAAAAATAAAGGGCTTCGCTGATTTGCTGCTTCAGGGCTGAAGCAGCAGTGTTCGGCTGTAGGCCATTTCAAAACCCGCCCTGCGGGCATTACGTTCGGATGAATTGCCCGGTGCGGATACAAATACCATCTGGCGGACACCCATTTTACGAGCTATTTTCATGCGGTGCCGGATAAGAGCAGTCTGAACCCCATGACGTCTAAAATCCGGTAAAGTAGCATCCCCTCCCAGTTCAGCCATATTTCCCCTGACATATAAAACCCCGCCCCCGGCCGGTTTGCCATCAAGATAGGCCAGATAGGCTAAAGAGTTACGGCAGTGATAATTTGGCTCGCAGATGGTCTGCATAGCCGCAAGGTCTGAATCAGTACAGGAAAAACCCTGGCTGACCACATCCAGCCAGGTAAGGTAATTATTCTTATTAACCGGCCAAATAACAATGCCCTGAGGCTCTTTCATTTCAAGGTGAGAGCTGCTGACTTCGTGTACCAGTACACTGTCAAACTGATAAACTGTATAACCCCGTTTTCCCAGCATATAGACCATATTTTCTTCTACCAGCGGGCATACGTCCAGCATGGCTTTAAGACCATGGCTGTTATAAAATTCCTCTATGCCAGGCAAATCTTCTTCAAGCAGGGTTTCTTTTAGACCAAGACACATCACCCTGTTTATAGGTGATTCAGCTCCGTCATAGATGAGGAATGCCCCTTTGAACTCACGGACACAACTGTCTGCATCAGGGTGCAAACGCACTCTGGCTGCAACATAATCAACCCTGCGGTGAGCCTGAAGCTCCTCCAGCGAAGCGGCTAAAGGCAAAGTCAGATTCATATACCTAATACTTTACCCGCTCTGTCCTGTTTCCACAATAACCATACCAAAATATTGCCGTTACTTTTGTTATCAGTTATACAGACATACAGGTGAAGGCACAGACCGGAATACCGCCCTATAATATGCTGGCCCATTGACCAGTGTTTTCACGGAGGAGATAGTCCTAAAGCGCCCATAGGCGTATTTATGCCTGCCAATCCAGTTACAATAACAGCTTTTCCCCCTGAATTTACACAAACTTCATTGCGTCAGACAGGAAATCAAATCTGTCTTCAACACACTGCACCCCCTGCCTGAAAAGGATTCATCCCCATTCAAGCAGGTCATGGTTCGGGCTGAATCAAGCCGAAAACAGCCAGCTATACCTGCAGTTTACAGAAAGCAGTACCGGCAGATTTATATCCTGTCAGGAGGCCTTGTTGGCCAGGGGCAACTCGGGCTTATCTTCGATAACGGCAGCCTCCAATTTACGAAGGATGCCGAATAAAATCTTTTCCCTGGCATGCAAGGCTTTTTTATAAGTATCTGTTTCGGTATGGATTATCTCCACACGGAGCTCGCCAATGTAATTTTTGAGTATCCCCGCCAGCAGCTCCCTTTCAGGCATGGTTAAACTTTTAGTCTTCATAAATCACCTCCCGGCGGCAATTTCGCCATCTGTTTAGGAAGTGCCAACCTATATTTCCACTATCCCACAAGGGCATCAACCCCACAATTAGTAGGCATACGTATTTAAATATAAAGAGCGTCTTAGTTTTGTCAGGCATATACTTAGACAAGAATACACCCGCTTTGAAAATGGAAACTGAGATTTCTGGTATACAGAAACATCTTTGCGCAAATTTACTTGACCTGATTTTTTTAAAAGACTAGACTAATTCAATGAAAATTGTAGGCATTACCGGTGGTATCGGCAGTGGCAAGACTACCGTATGCCGTTATTTAAAGGAACTCGGAGTCAATATCATTGATGCCGACGAGATTGGCCACCGTGTACTCCAGAATAAAGGTATCCGCACCAGGATAACAGATGTATTCGGCAGCGAAGTGATGAACCCTGACGGGAGTATCAACCGCAAGATACTGGGGGAACTGGTTTTCGGTTATCCCGAAAGACTGGAACGCTTGAATAAAATCACCCACCCCCTGATAGAACAGGCCATTTCCTCCCTGCTTGAAGAATACCGTGAAAAGGGCATAAAATCAGTAGCCATTGAAGCCCCTCTGCTGGTAGAAGCAGGTTGGCTGAAGCTGGTAAATGAAGTCTGGCTTATCACCGCTCCCAAAGAGAGCATCTTCAAACGGCTGCACAACCGCATGGGGCTAAGCCGTGAACAGGCTCTGGCCCGTATCCAGTCCCAAGCAACCGATAATGAACGCCTCAAATACGCAAACCTGGTGATAAACAACAACTGCCGTTTTGAAGACTTGAAAACCTGCGTTCAGCTACTGGCTAAGGAACGGCTGGAGCTGTCTTAAGGTAATCAAGCCCTTCCGAAAGAGGCCTGGGGTCAAAACCAAACTCTCTCTTTATAGCATTTTCTGCAGTTATGTTGTCTACTGACAAAGCTTTAAGCTCTGGCAGAGTAATAGGCGGATTGGAACTGGTGCGTTCCATCAGCCAAACCAGCGGATGCATCAAACTCACAGGTACATGCATCCGGGGCTTTTTTACCCCCATAGCCTGCATCACCGCCGAAAGAACCTCATCATAAGTAAATATCTGGGGTCCGCCAATCTGTACGCTCTGATGTATCTTTTCACCGTCCAGCATTTTCAGCAGGCAGCTGACCACGTCCTCCACCCAGACAGGCTGAAGGCGGGTTTTCCCGTTTCCGGCAACTGGGGCAAGTAAGGGATAGGGCTTAAATGAACGGATAAGGGCATTTATAAACCCGGCTCCCTGTCCGAACATGACCGAAGGCTTTAAAATACTGTAATCCAGACCTGATTTGCTGACCGCTTCTTCAGCCAGATACTTGGAATGGAGGTAGGTAAAACGGGGGTCCGCGCTGGCACCCAATATCCCCATATGGATAAACCTTTTTACCCCGTTTTCGGCAGCGGCCGCCAGCATATTCTTTGTGCCTTCTATATTTACCTTCTCAAAGGTAGCATTTTTATTTTCACGCAGTATGGCCACCAGATGTATGACGGCAAAAATACCCTTCATACTCTCCATAAGCACCGGCAGGTCATTAACCGTACCGTACACAAACTCCACTCCGGGGGTTTTTACCCGCTTGGCTTCAGCCTCATTCATAACCAGCAGACGGATTTTAAAGCCGTTTTCAGCCAATCTGGGCAGCAAATGCCCGCCCACAAACCCGCTGCCGCCAGTGACAAATACTCTGTTAGTCATTTTGCCCCTCCTTCACCTGATACTTTGAGTATAACTCCACATGCCCGCCGAGATGTATATCCCCCAAAAGAATATTTTGCTAATTTGGCGGTTTTAGGCTAAATTATAGGGACAAGTTTTGCAGAGGTTCTTGACAAGCGTCTCTGAACATATTATTTTTAGAAGGTTTTGTTTAAAAGCCAGGTGGCTTTGCGTTTTAATATATTCTACTGTATAATATTGCTTTGCTTTTGGGAGGTGTCAACATTTACGCCATAATTGAATCCGGTGGAAAACAATACAAGGTAACACCCGGCCAGCTGGTCGAAGTAGACTTACTTGACCTAGCTGAGGGTGACAGCATTGAACTGGACAAGGTTCTGATGCTTAATGACGGTGAAACCGTTACTATAGGCTCCCCCACTGTTCCGGGTGCCAAGGTAACTGCCACTGTTGCCGGCCATATCAAGGGTGACAAGGTCTTTGCTTACCGCTTCAAGGCTAAAACCCGCAATCACAAGAAAACGGGACATCGCCAGCTGTACACTGTACTGACTATAGGTGAGATTCTGACCGGCGGGGCTGCCGAAAAGCCTGCCCGCAAGCCCAGAGCCAAGAAAACTAACGAGGTAACTACAGATGGCGCATAAAAAAGGTGCGGGTTCTACAAAGAACGGACGTGATAGCAAGCCCAAAATGTTGGGCGTGAAACGTTTTGCCGGTGAAAAGGTGAACTCAGGGACAATTATTGTCCGCCAGAGAGGCACCCGCATTCACCCCGGTGAAAATGTCGGATTGGGCCGCGATTACACCATCTTCGCCACCTGCGAAGGTGTGGTAAAGTTTGAGCCCACCACTAATGACAGGAGGAAAGTCAGCGTAATTGCTGACTAAGGTCGTATGAAGGAAAAAATACACCCTAAATATAATACCGCCACCAACGTAAGCTGTGCCTGCGGCAACACTTTTACCGTGGGTTCTACTAAGGACAGCATCAAGGTAGAGCTTTGTGCCCAGTGCCACCCCTTCTACACCGGTGAGAAAAGAATGGTTGACACCGCCGGACGGGTGGAGAAATTCCGCCAGCGTTACGGCAACAAAACCTAAGCATTTACCATTTAAAAATGCGATAATAAAAGGAGCGGTACTAAAAGCCGCTCCTTTTTGTTTATGACGGAGTAGTATATTGGCAGAAAAATTTTATTACGGCGGACAGGCGGTACTTGAAGGGGTAATGATGCGCGGCCAGAAAAACCTGGCCACTGCGGTACGCAACCCCGGCGGTGAAATCACCACCGAAGTAAGACCCCTGCATTCGCTTTATACCAGCAAATGGCGCAAAATGCCCATTATACGGGGGGCTATTGTACTTATTGAGAGCATGATTCTGGGTATTCAGAGCCTTATATATTCGGCCAATATAGCCCTGAAGGAAGAAGAAGAAGAACTTTCAGGCGGGCTTTTGTGGCTGATGCTTTTGGTGTCACTGGGTTCCAGCGTAGTCCTTTTCTTTCTGGCGCCCTTGTTCATCACTAACCTTATGAGTTCATTTCTGGAATCAGCCGTTTTGTTTAACCTGATTGAGGGTATAGTAAGGCTGGTGATATTTGTCATTTATATAAAACTGGTTACCCTGACACCAGATATCAAACGAGTATTTGGTTATCACGGGGCAGAACACGCCACCATAAATGCCTTTGAGGCCGGTGTGCCGCTTGAACTGGAAAGGGCTGCCGAAATAAAAACTTACTCTACCGCCCACCTCCGCTGCGGCACCAGCTTTCTGCTGGCGGTAATGGTAATAGCCATACTGGTATTCAGCCTGATAGGCAAGCCTGCCTTTGCGGTTATGTTTGCTTCCCGGATAATACTAGTGCCGGTAATCGCGGCCTTAAGCTATGAATTTACCCGTTTCAGCGCCGGACACTGCCACAACCCGGTAGTCCGTTTTTTGATTAAACCGGGCCTGGCTTTGCAGTCACTGACTACCCGCCAGCCGGATATAAAGCAAATCGAGGTTGCCATCACCGCCCTTAAGAAGACAGTTGAGATGGACAACCCCGATTATATTCCCCAAAAAGCCTGCCCCGAGTGCGAAGCGGCTATTTAAGCTCTACAGGTTTGAAAAAACAGCTGCGGTTGCCGGTATGGCAGGTAGGACCCATAGGTTCAGCCTTTACCAGCACGGCGTCATTGTCACAGTCAAGATACATCTCTTTGACAATGAGCTTGTTGCCGGAGGTGGCGCCTTTATTCCAAAGCTCCTGGCGGCTGCGGCTATAAAACCAAACACTGCCGGTTTCCTGAGTAAGCTTGAAGGATTCGGTGTTCATATAGCCCAGCATCAACACTGTGCCATCCTTCACATCCTGCACTATGGCGGCTATAAGCCCTTTATCATCCAGTTTGAGTTCCATTTGAATACATTATCTCCCGTTTTTATTTTTGCGTAGAAAATGTTATTTTATCAGGAATTGATTTAAAGTGCATCTTGTAAGTGATATTAAACATTGAAATAAGCAGCCAGCTAAACACAGGAGGTACATTTTGGAGAAGTCACTTTGCATCCGACGGGCAGACAGCCGTGATACAAATACGATTGCCGGTTTTAATGCATCTATGGCCCTGGAAACCGAAAACAAGGCACTGGATAGAGATACTACCCTGAAAGGGGCCGCTTATCTTTTTGAAAACCCCGAATACGGCTTTTACCTGATAGCCGACTGTAACGGGGAAACCGCCGGTTCGCTTATGGTTACCTACGAATGGAGTGACTGGCGGAATAAATTTTACTGGTGGGTGCAAAGCGTATATATAAAGCCCGAATTCCGCCGCCAGGGTATCTTCCGGGCTATGTATGAAAGTCTGACTAAGCAGGCTAAAGAAGCAGGCAATGTCTGCGGCCTGCGTTTATATGTAGAGAAAGAAAACAAACGCGCCCAAGCCACCTATGCCGAACTTGGCATGACCCCCAGCCATTACCTGATGTATGAAGCAAATTTCTAAGCTAATCTAGGACAACTCTTCAAAGGCCCGTTTAAGGTTCAGGTCACCGGTATAAATGGCCTTGCCCACAATAGCCCCCTCCGCACCGATATCTTTCAAAAGGCGCAAATGGCTCAGGCTGGAAACACCCCCTGAAGCTATAACCGGCATATTTATAGCCGAAATAAGGTCTCGTATAGCCGCAAAGTTAGGTTCACTCAGAGTGCCGTCACGGCTGATATCAGTGTAAATAAAACGCTTCACACCCAGTTTTTTCATACTGCGGGCCAGCTCCAAAGCATCCACTTCGGTACTGTTTACCCAGCCGCGGGTGGCCACCTTGCCGTTCCTGGCGTCTATACTGACGGCTACCGAGTCAGCGTATCTGGCACATATTTCCCTGACCAGCTCCGGGTTTTCCACCGCTGCCGTACCCAGTATTACCCGGTCAACCCCGGCCGTAAGCAGTTTCCTTACTGTATCCATACTGCGGATACCGCCGCCCACTTCCACCGGTATAAGGGCCGAATTGGCTATTTCCCGTATAAGCTCAAAGTTAACACTTTCCCCGTCAGCAGCACCGTCCAAATCCACCACATGCAAACGGGGAGCGCCCAGAGACTGCCATCGCATAGCCGTACCCACCGGGTCTGGCGAATATACTGTTTCCTGGGCATAATCACCCTGAAGAAGGCGGACACACCTGCCGCCTAAAATATCTATTGCCGGTATTATTTCTATTTTGACACCTCTCTTGAAACTACCGCTTAAATACGGGATAACGGAGCCGCACCGCTGCTGCAGTAATATGTCTCCGCAAAATGGTTCAGCTTCCATACCCGGCACTGGGGGCAAAGACAGCTTGTTTTGCTGATTACATACGGGCTTTTTGCCCTCTCACAGTAGACCACTTTATCCTTATGACCGGGGTAACTGGGGCATTTTTTACACAGACAGAGCTTATTGTTAAACCCCAGTATCAGCCTTTTAACCGGATTATTGTTATTCACGCTTAAGCCCCCTTTTACCGAGACCTGCCTGAGATTGCCGCCATTATAACATCTTGGCGGTTTTTAGCGAAAGAACGGCTCTATTTGGGTTTTACTCTAAGACGCATTTTATCCCGTCCTATTACCACCACTTCCTGCCCGCTGGATATGCCTGCTTCGGAAGTAACTGCCTCCCAAAGCTCTCCATCCAGCCGTACCATACCCCGAGGATTTAAGTTTTCTACCACTACCGCACTGCTGCCGATAATAGTTTCCGCACCGGTACGGGGTTTTTGGTCTAAGGTAACCGTACCCACATGGTAAAAATACACCGCTAATACCAGCAAAACCCCCTCAGCAAGCAGTACCACCCAAAGCGGCAAATGAAAACCCGCCTTCGGCAGCAGCCACAAACCCAGCAGGGCAATGCCTGCCCCTTCTAAAAGCGTAGTAAATACAGTCCAGACCAGGCGGATATTCATACCGCTATTATAGCAATAACACCTTTCCCTTAATACAGCTAAAAGCGGGCTTTGTTGCCCGTATTTAGCGGCAGTGTTATAATCTGGGGACTTGTAAACGGGGGATATTATGAAGCTAAACCGCGAAGATGTACTCCATATTGCCCGCCTGGCTAAACTGGGGCTGGAGGAAGATGAAATAAACCGCTTGAGTAAAGAGCTTTCAGCCTTGCTGGAGCATTTTGAGGTACTGCAGCAGGTGGATACCACCGGCGTAGAGCCGACCGCCCAGTCCACCCCGGTTAAAAGCGTACTTAAAGAGGATATTATAAAGCCCTCTTATGACCGTGAGGAGATACTTTCAAATGCCCCCAAACGCGAGGGTGATTACGTGCGGATACGGGCGGTGATGGAATAATGACAGATTTAATCAAGCTGACCATTGCCCAGTCCCATAAACTGCTGAAAGAACGAAAGCTATCTTCCGCCGAGCTTACCCAAGCCCATCTGGACAGGATAGAAAAACTTGAGCCTGAGATAAAGGCTTTTATGACTGTCTGCCCTGAGAGTGCTTTAGCCCAGGCTAAAGCGGCTGACGAAACTATAAAACAGGGGCATATCCGCCCGCTGACCGGTATCCCCATGGCCCTTAAAGATGTATTATGCACCAAAGGTATCCGCACCACCTGTTCCTCCAAGATGCTGGAAAACTTTGTGCCCCCGTATAATGCCCACGTGGTGGATAAACTGGCCGAAGAAGGGGCGGTGCTGCTGGGTAAAACCAACATGGACGAGTTTGCCATGGGTTCTTCCACCGAAAACTCGGCCTTCTTTACCACCCGAAACCCTTGGAATACCGCCAAAGTTCCCGGCGGCTCTTCCGGAGGTTCGGCTGCCTGCGTGGCTGCTTCGGAAGCGGTCTTTTCACTGGGTTCGGATACCGGCGGGTCTATCCGCCAGCCGGCCAGCTTCTGCAGTGTTACCGGACTGAAACCAAGCTACGGCATGGTAAGCCGCTACGGGCTGGTAGCCTTTGCCAGTTCGCTTGACCAGATAGGCCCTTTTACCAAAGATGTTTTGGACTGTGCTCTGGTAATGAATGCTATTGCCGGCTTTGATGACCGTGACTCCACCTCCGTCCCCCAGGCAGTGCCAGATTTCAGCAGCTGCCTTGACGGGGATATAAAGGGGTTTAAACTGGGTGTACCCAAAGAATATTTCAGCCAGAATATGAGGGCGGATATAGCCGAGAAGATAAATGACGCGCTGAGCGTACTTTCGGGTCTGGGTGCAAGCGTAGACCACGAGGTATCTCTGCCCCATACTCCATACGCACTGGCGGTTTATTACATACTGGCACCCTCCGAGGCTTCGGCCAATTTGTCACGATATGACGGGGTAAAATACGGTTATTCTTACAACCAGACCGAAAACATGTGGGAAGCTATGGAAAAGACCCGCGCCAAAGGATTCGGACCTGAAGTAAAACGCCGTATTATGATAGGCACTTATGCCCTTTCTGCCGGCTATTATGACGCCTGGTATGTCAAAGCCCAGAAGGTACGCACACTTATAAGTCAGGAATTTAACAATGCCTTTGAAAAATATGACGCCCTGATAACCCCTACTACCCCCAACCTGCCTTTCAGTGTCGGTGAAAAGCTGAATGACCCCTTTGAGATGTACATGTGTGATACCTGTACTATCCCCATAAATATTGCCGGATTGCCCGCCATAAGCATACCGGCTGGTTTCGTAGATGGTTTACCGGTGGGTTTACAAATTATAGGCAAGCCCTTTGCTGACCAGACTATCATGCGCATAGCCCATGCCTTCCAGTGCGCCACTGCCTGGCACAAGGAAACGCCCAGGTTATAGAGAGGTTGGGAAATCCATGATTAAGCAACCAAGCGAATGGTACCAAACCAGCAGTGAGACTGTTTCCGAACTGGAAGCAAATTTAAGCCAAAAGGAAGCGAAAAAATACCGACTTAAATGGCTTAAAACAGTCCTTTACCAGATGGACAATTTCGGACAAAACTGTGAAGATTGCAGCATGTTCCGCCATGCACTGACTGCCTGCCTGAAAACTCTGAAGAATAAACCTGTTGCCAAAGGTGATGAGGAATCCTACTTCAACACCTTAAACGGGATTGTTATTCACCTGCAGAGTAAGCACAAGCTGACACCCCCCGGTGAAAACATGGGCATCTGGCTGGCGCTAGGGCTGGCCATAGGTGCAGAGCTGGGATATGTGCTGAACAATATGGCTACCGGGGTTACTATAGGACTGGTTACCGGGTTGGTTATAGGCGGGATTCTGGATATCGCCGCCCGCAAACAGGGGCGCGGTATTTAAAAACGGTTGGTTAGTATAAATAATCAGGCGGCTGGAAACAGCCGCTTTCTGTTTATTTCTTAAATTTAGAATGTACAGCATCATTGACATTTTGTATATATCGTTTTACAATACAAACCTATGAGTATTAAAGCTTACCGGTATATAGTCATTTCACTATCAGTAGCCATAGGTAGCATTGTAGGATGGGCTGCGATTAACGAATGGTATCTGGTAGGGCTGCTGGCAGTGCCTCTGCTTATAGGCATGAGTATATTTCTGAGAAGCCAAGTACGGGGTGTATTGGCAGACGAACGCCAGTACCGTATTCAGGAAAAGGCGGCCAGCTTTACTATCCGTATTTTCGGCCCGGTAGTCGGCATAGCACCCCTGATTTACCTGATGATAAATGAAAACGCCGCTTCTTCTCCCGAATATTGGCTGCTTGTCGGAATGGCAATATTTTTCATTCTGCTGTATGACTTGGCAAATCTTTACTACCGCAGCAAAATGTAGATACCATGCAAAACAAACTCAAGGTTTTAAGAGCCATAAATAACCTTACTCAGGAAGAACTGGCGGACAAACTGGGTATAACCCGCCAGACTGTTATATCTATAGAGCGGGGGAAATACTCCCCTTCTCTGGAACTGGCTTTTAAGATAGCTGCCCTTTTTAAAACAACTATAGAAGAAGTATTTACATATAATACTGAACAGGAAGGACAATGATAGAAGTAAGCAACCTCAGCAAAATCTTCAAGGGCAAAACGGTGCTGGATAATATCACATTTAATGTCGCCCCGGGGGAAATATTCGGTTTTCTGGGGCCAAACGGCGCCGGAAAAACCACCACCATGAGAATTATTTTAGGACTTTTAAACCCCAGCAGCGGCCAGGCAACCTTGAATGGCAAAAATCTGGCTAGAGATGATGCCGCCAGAAGCAAAGTGGGAGTGCTGCTGGAGGTGGACGGCATTTATGACCGCCTGAGCGCCTATGAAAACCTGCGGTATTTTGCAGATATCTACCAGATACCCAACCGCGAAGCCCGGATAAATGAACTGCTGGAATTTTTTGACCTGAACGGACGGCGGAATGACCCGGCAGGCAAATTTTCAAAGGGCATGAAACGTAAACTGGCTCTGGCAAAAGCTATTATGCACAAACCGGAGGTTCTCTTTCTGGACGAGCCGGCCTCAGGGCTTGACCCCGAAGCTCAGAAAAACTTCCGTGACCTTATCCTGTCCCTCTCACGCGAGGGGAATATGACTATTTTCCTGAATTCGCATGACCTGGACGAAGTCCAGCGTATCTGCAATAAAGTGGCCATTATCAAAGGCGGCAAACTGCTGGCCTGGGATAGTCTGACCAATTTGGATAGGAAAAACCGCCAGCCCGGCATGGAACTTTCCTTTGGCAACACAAATGATATTGAGCAAGCCGAAAAACTGCTCACCACCGCCAAACTGGCGGTTGATATCCACCGCACCCAGGAGGGCCTAACCCTGACCCCGGCTGAAGGGGTAGATACCCCGAAGATAATCAGCCATCTGGCTAGTCATAATATCAGGCTGGAAGAAGTACGCAAACTCAAACGGTCTCTGGAAGAGATATATCTGGAGACTATGAAACAGGAGACCAAATAATGCAAAATATACTAACCGTAGCTAAAAAAGAAATGCGGGATAATTTCAGCAACAGGGGTATGCTTATTCAGGCACTTATCATGCCCTTGTTGTTTGGTTTCCTTTATTCCAACAACCTGTCAAATCAGCCGGGCTTGGGTTTATCCATTAACGGAGTGGTTTTTTACCTGTCTATCATGATAAGTGCCTTTATGTCTTATATGTTTCTCAGCCAGGCATTCGTAATGGAAAAATACACCCGCACTATTGAAAGCCTGATGTGCACCCCGCTCAGCCTGCGGGATATTCTGCTGGGCAAAGTGCTGGGGGTAAGCGCCTCCACCTACCCTTTTGTCCTGCTGGCAGTTTTGATACCCATTATCCGTACCGGACTTGAAAACGGGGAGTTTATACTGCCCTCGCTGGCTATATTTGTGCAGGTGCTGTTTGTGACACCGCTGGTTATTCTGGGTTTTGTAAACCTGATGGGCTTTTTAAACCTGTATGTGGGGCTGAAAGAGTACCGCATTTTAAACCTTATAGTTTTTGTGCCCATGTTCGGGCTGATGGGTGCGGGTATAGGTCTGGCCAGCAATATTGATGCCCAATGGACTTTGGTGGGCATAGTAGCCGGAGCGGCAATATTGATTCTGGGTATTTCTACTTACCTGACCCGTTTCCTCAGCCGGGAAAGGATAGTAACCACCCTGCCTTAAAATATTTTTATCAGCCTGTTTGCCCCCTGTGTATTATGTACACAGGGGGCATTTTTTTGACAGCGGTAAGTAAAGAGGAGTATTTTTTAGATTTAAATATATCTGTTATAATAGCTCTACCACAAACAGGAGAAAATAATGCTTAGTGACATTTTAAAAATCCTGGAAAATGACTCCCGCATTACACCTGACAGACTGGCCTGCATGACCGGCCTTCCCGAAGGGGATATCAGCCGCGAGATAAAACAGGCCGAAGCTGACAAGACCATCCTCAAATACAAAACCGTTGTCAATTGGGAAAAACTGGGCAACGAGCAGGTTTTCGCCTTGATTGAGGTTAAGGTCAGCCCCCAGAGAGATGTGGGTTTTGATGCCATTGCCGAAAGGATTTACCGCTACCCGGAGGTGCGTTCCTGCTACCTGCTTTCAGGCACATATGACCTGCTGGTAATGGTAGGCGGCAAGACTATGCAGCTGGTTGCCAATTTCGTAGCCCAAAAACTGGCTCCTATTGAAGGCGTGCAGGGAGCGGTTACCCATTTCCTGCTGAAACGCTACAAAGAAGATGGTGAAATAATTGACGGCAACGATGATATCAAACGCGAGCCGGTAGTTCTTTAATAAACATTCAGAGGTTTGAGCTATGACATCACTGGTGGGAACGGACAAAGGTTTTATCTCGGACAGAGCCAAAGAGCTCAAGCCTTCCGGCATACGCAAATTTTTTGACCTGGCCGCCAAGATGGGCAGCGGAGCTATCTCTCTGGGTGTGGGTGAACCTGACTTTACAACCCCGTGGCATATCCGCGAATCTGCCATTTACGCTCTGGAAAAGGGCTATACCATGTACACCTCAAACGCCGGGCTTCTGGAACTCCGTCAGGAAATATCCAAATACCTGTACCAAACCTACAAACTGGAGTACAACCCCGAAACCGAAATCTTAATAACCGTGGGCTCAAGCGAGGCTCTGGACCTGGTTATGCGGGCCACCCTGAACCCCGGTGACGAAGTACTTATGACTGACCCAGCCTATGTGGCTTATCCTTCCTGTGTCTTTATGTCATACGGCAACTCGGTACAGATACCCACTTTTGAAGCTAACAATTTTGAAATAAGTGCGGCAGATATAGCCCCCAGAATTACCCCCAAGACCCGTTCAATTTTGCTGGGGTATCCTTCAAACCCCACCGGGGCGGTTATGCCCAAGGCCAAACTGGCCGAGATTGCCAAGCTAGCCTGCGAGAAGAACCTGCTGGTGGTATCTGACGAGATATATGACAAGATTATCTACTCCGGTTTTGAACATACCTGCTTTGCCACTTTGCCGGGTATGCGCGAACGGAGTGTGATTATAAACGGCTTTTCCAAAACTTATGCCATGACCGGCTGGCGGATTGGCTATGCAGCCGGTCCAGCTGATATTATCCAGGCTATGACTAAGATACACCAGCATACCATGCTGTGCGCTCCTATTGCCGCCCAGAAAGCCGCCCTGGAAGCCCTGAGGAACGGGCAGGATGACGTGCGGCTGATGGTAGAGGAATATGACCGCAGACGCCGCTTTATAGTAAAAAGCTTCAACGACATGGGGCTGTCCTGCTTTGAGCCCAAAGGCGCTTTTTACACCTTTCCTTCAGTCAAAAAAACCGGACTGAGTTCAGCCGAATTTGCCGAAAAGCTGCTCCTGGAAGAAAAGGTGGCCGCCGTACCCGGCACTGCTTTTGGTGACAGCGGCGAGGGTTACCTGCGCTGCTGTTATGCTACCTCCATGAAAGATATAGAAGAGGCTATGAAGCGTTTCCGCCACTTTTTAAAGCACAACTGTCCCGGAATATAAGCCGGTTGTTTATTCAGTAAAACTAAAGCCCCGCCAAAAGCGGGGCTTATTTTATAACCTTAAATTTGCTAGTAGTTGGAATCAGCGGAGATTCATTTTCCGGCGGACTTCGTCAATAGTCTCCCGGGCTATCGCCCCTGCCCGTTCCGCCCCGTCTGCCATAATACGGTAAATCTCATCAGGGTTTTCAGCCAGCTTGCTTCTTTTTGCCCGGATAGGGCGCAAGTAGACGTTGATAGCTTCGGCCAGAGCCCGTTTGCACTGAACACAGCCTATGCGGGCATTTTGGCAGTCATCTGCAATCCGGGTAACCTCCTGCGGGCTAAAATAGTTATGCAGCTTGTACACGTTGCAGATATCAGGGTGTCCGGGGTCAGTCTTGAACTGGCGGGCGGGGTCAGTAACCGCACTCATTACTTTTTTGGCAGTCTCTTCCTCTGACAGAGCCAGCTCAATATGATTGTTGAGCGACTTGCTCATTTTGTCCTTGCCGTCCAGACCGACCACTGTGGGGAAATTGGTCAGGCGTGCCTGCGCCTCAGGGAAGGTATCCCCGAATTTTTCATTGAACCGGCGGACTATTTCACGGGTAAGCTCCAGATGAGGCAGCTGGTCAACCCCCACCGGCACTAAGTCAGCCTTGTAAAGGGATATATCTGCCGCCTGAAGCACCGGATAGCCTACCAGGCCATAGTTAACATTATCAGGGTGCATCCTGACCTTTTCCTTGAAGGTGGGTACCCGAAGCAGCCAGCTTAGAGGGGTAATCATGCCGAACAGGGTAAAGAGTTCGTTTATTTCCGGCACCTGAGACTGAACAAACAGGATACACTTTTTGGGGTCCAGACCCGATGCCAGCAAATCCAGCATCATTTCATATATATTTTCTTTTAAGGCATCCGTTTCTTCCAAAGTGGTCAGAGCGTGAATGTCTACTACGCAGTAAATACATTCGTAATCATCTTGCAAGGCCACATAGTTTTTAACCGCTCCAAGGTAGTTGCCCAGATGGAGACGGCCTGTGGGACGGACACCGGAAAAAACCCGTTTCATTTGCTCCTCCTAAATAACAGGTGGATTGTAACATAAGCTAAAGCTAATTTAAAGCTAAGTTCCGGCTGAAAGGCTGCCCAGATACGAACAGACTTCGGATATGGTGGTTTCGTCAGTGGAAGCCCCGGAGGTAATGCCGATACGGTTTACCCCCCTAAGCCATCCGGTTTGCAGTTCCGAAGCAGTTTCTATCAGATAAGTGCTGGACACAGTCTTGCACAAATCCAGCAAATGGCGGGTATTGGCGCTGTTATGCCCGCCGATAACCAGCATCAGGTCTACCCTGCCTGCCAGTTCCAAAGCGGCCGCCTGCCGCTCCCGGATATCGTGGCAGAGAGTATCCGCTATACGGATTTCAGCATCTTTCACCAGAGCCTGGTCTATCACATTTTTTACAAACGAAGTGAAACCGGTGGGTATCTGGGTGGTCTGGGAAAGCACCCCTATATATCGGGATACATCAGGCACGTCAACCAGTCCCTGCGGATTAAGAGTAGCCAGCCCGTCCCCGCCTGCCCAACCCATAATGCCCTTAACCTCCGGGTGGTTTACATCACCGTAGATTACGGTAAAAAAACCGGCATCATGAAAGCGTTTGGCAGCTACCTGAGCCCTTTTCACAAACGGACAGGTAGTATCCACTACCTCCAGCCCCTTAGATTTCAGTTCATCTAAAACTAAAGGCCCCACCCCGTGGGAGGAAATGGCTACCGTCCGGCCGGAAATGTCATCTATATTCTTTACTACCCGGACACCCATGCCCGAAAGGCGGTTTAAGACCTGCTGGTTATGCACCAAGGCACCCAGCGTCTCCACCCCACCCTTTTCAGCGGCTGTTTTTTCCAGTATGTTTATAGCACGCCGCACGCCAAAACAAAAACCAATATTAGATGCACATTCCACTTTCATAGCTAAAAGCCATTATATCCCGTATATCCTGCCAAAACAAATAGTTCTTGATTTAGATGCTTTAATGCTACATAATGGCTCTAAGATGACTATCAGCGCGGGTAAACTGCTTAACCTGACTGCTCTGGCCAGCCAGAAAGGCTTATTTGAGATTGCGGCTATGGATCACCGCGGCTCAATAAAAAAGCACCTCTGCCCGAAAACCACCGAAGAAGAATGCTACCACAGCCTGGCTGATTTCAAACTGAGCCTTTGCCGGGCTTTTTCAGGACAGGCCAGTGCTGTACTCCTTGACCCCATTTACGGGCTGCCTGAGTGCCTGGCCCAAAACGCCATTGCACCCGGCTGCGGCTTGCTTGTCAGCCTGGAATCAAGCGGTTACGGCGGAGAGGCCGAGTACCGGACTACCGAACTCCTTAAAAACTGGGGGGTAAACAAGATAAAACTGCTGGGGGCAAACGCCGTCAAGCTGCTGCTGTATTACCGCCCGGATATAAAAGATTTAGCCAAGACCCAGCAGCTTCTGGTAAAAACCGTGGCTGACGAATGCCGCAAACTGGATATCCCCTTTGTGCTTGAGCCTGTTACCTACCCCACCGGGCAGGAACTGAAAAATGCCGGGCTTTTTGCCAAGAACAAACCTGGTTTAGTCCTTTCCACCGTAGAAGATTTGGCAGGACTGGGTATAGACATACTCAAGGTGGAGTTTCCCGCCGACCTCCGCTTCAGCCTGACCGAAGATGAGGCCTTTATATCCGCCCGAAAACTGGACTCCATCTGTCCCGTACCCTGGGCTATACTCTCTGCCGGGGCGGATTTTAACCTGTACGTGCGTGAACTGGAGATAGCCTGCCAGTGCGGGGCATCCGGTTTTCTGGCCGGAAGAGCCGTCTGGCAGGAAGCTTTGGAGATAACCAACCCGGTAAACCGCCAGGATTTTATAAACCGCGTGGCCGCCGAAAGGTTTAAACGCCTGTGTCAGATAGCTGAAAATACGGGGCGCCCCTGGCATGAAAAACTGGGACTTAAAGCGGGTAATTTTATAAACCCCGGGCTTAACTGGTATGCCAACTACCAGCAGGGAGAAAACCCATGATTACCACCGTTACCCTAAACCCCTGTCTGGATAAACATATAGACGTGCATGGTCTGGTACTGTACGAAACTAACCGCTGGCATCTTATGTCCAAATATGCCGGCGGCAAAGGCATAGATGTATCACGGGCGGTACATGAAATGGGAAATGATACCATTGCCTGCGGTTTTCTAGGCGGCGAAGAGGGACGGGAGATAGAAACCCTGCTTGCAAAACAGGGGCTTAAATACCGCTTCACTCCCATAAGCCAGCCTACCCGAAGCTGTTTTATAATATACGACACTAAAACCCGCCGCCAGACTAACCTTAACGCCCCCGGCCCGCGGATAACGCCGTCTGAACTGAAACTTTTTCACGAAGACCTGCAAAGGGAAAGCGCTTCGTCAAACCTTATTGTTATGTCAGGCAGCGTACCGCCGGGTATACCTTCAAACGTCTATTTCACCCTTATCAAGAGTGCCCATAAACTGGGCAAGCAAACCATACTGGATGCCACCGGCAAATACCTGCGGGCAGGGCTTAAGGCTAAACCCTGTCTGGTAAAACCCAATATCCGCGAAGCGGAAGAGCTGCTGGGCAGGAAACTGGAAACCGAGGCTGAAATAATACTAGGGGCTAAGGAAATAGTCCAAATGGGAGCGGGCATAGCGGTAATCTCCATGGGCAAAAAGGGACTGATAGCCAGTGACGGCAAGCAGGTGATAAAAGCCAGCTCTCCCTATGTACGGGTAAAAAGCGCGGTGGGGGCGGGTGATTCAACGGTGGCCGGCTTGGCCATATCCCTTTGCCGTGGATATAGTCTGGAAGAAGCCTGCCGTTTAGGTGTAGCTATGGGGACAGCCGCCGTGATGACGCCGGGCACCGAACTCTGCCACCGCGAAGACGTTCAGTACTGGTTACCCCGTATTAAAATCCGCCGTCTGGCTTAGCTTTCAGGGAATATCCATAACATTTAATATCCTTTGGTAAGCCGCAATAGCATTGGCAATCACCCAGGCCATATCCTCACGCACATCATCGGAAGCCCTTTCCAAAGCCAGATTAAGGGCATTCTGGTTGGCAATAGCTGAAAGTATAATATCATTTTGAGTAATATTGACACTACTGCCAAAACTTTCAGTCAACCCAAAGCTTTTATCCGGCAAATTGGCGGCAGGCGCAGTTAGGATAGTATCGTCTCTGCCCTGAGAGTTGGCAGCCGACATCACACTATCTTCAGCCCCTATCAGATTAGCCATAGCAGACAACGCCAAGTTCAGCTTGTCGTTAGTTTGCCTTAGCAGACTAACCTGATTCGTATCCGCCAGATAAATTATCTCGGCAACTCTTCTATCGGCAATCTTGTTCATGGCATTTATTTTACCCTCTTCGCCAAAGGAAAAACTCAGCCAGAGCTCTTCGGTTGCCAGCTTTACACTGTAGAGGGGATTATCAGGCATACTGCCGGAAGCAGCTACTGCCACCCCTCCGCCCGAAACAAAAAGAAGCATAATGGCACTGACAAGCCCGGTTGCCCAGTTAAGACGCCACCGGAAAAAGCCTTTCTTGTGCTTGCTTTCATTCAGGGCAGACATAAATTCGTAACGGGCTTTGGCTTTGAACGACTCCGAAGGCTTGCAGCCTGAGGCAAGAGCATCAATACCGGTAGCGGTTTTGAGCAAAGGAGCAAGCTCTACCGCCTGGTCAGGGTACAGACGCAGGCAGCTTTCCAAATCCTGCCCGTTTATAAGTATACGGTCTAAGCATTCGTTTAGGATATTATCAAATTCGGGATTATTTTTTACATTCATTTTATTCACGCTCCAGAGAGCATTCGGCGGAGTGATGACACTGCACTGTGCTGCAGCGCCTTGACCGCACCCGGAGTTTTATTCATTATTTTGGCCACCTCGGTAATCGGCAAATCCGAGGAAAAACGCAGGGAAATAACCTCCTGCTGGGCGGGTGTAAGTTTACCGGATACCTCCACAAACTTTTCATAGTCTATATTCACTTCGGTAGTTTCCACCGGGTCATCAGAGCAGGCCAGCGGGGTCACCAGTTCTATATCCACCGTGAGCTGGCGGTTTTTTTTCCTCAGATAGTCTACAATCTGATTATGGGCAATACGGTACAACCAGGCAGAGAACGGGGTATTATCTTGCCACTTGAAGGAAGATATAGACCGGAGCATGTTCATAAAGACCTGCTGGGTCAAATCTTCGGCCTCCATCTTATTGCCGATCTTCAAGGCAATATAACGATAAATCTTATCGAAATATTCCTCGTACAATCTGGCAAAAGCCTGCTCGTCTTTTTGTTGAGCAAGCTCAACCAGGTGTCTCTCTGTTTGCACCAGTAAGATCCCCTTCTTGGCCGGCCTCTATCTGAGGACTCCCGGCCGGTCAAACCCGGTTATTTACCCGTGCACAAATTATAACGAAGCAGTTTTTAAAAAGATAGCAACTGGGAAATATTATAAAAAGATACTCGCATAAATATTTTTTCCTTTAAAATCTATCTTTCCGTAAACGAGGGGGTTGAAATCCAGACTAGTTTCCGTCATTATAGGAAATGTATACCTTTTGGCTTCTATAAGTTATCTTAACTTATATTACTATTTTCCTATACAGCTTAGTACGTTCGGGGGATTGGATAGTAGAGTTTATATCATGTATAGTTCTGAATAGTTAGGTTAAGATACTTTAAGAAAGGACTGCCATGGCAAATCATGAAGATAATACAGTCTCGCCCATGCTGACTACCAGCGAAGTAGCCCACATGCTGAATGTGCATATAAACACCGTACGTCGCTGGAGTAATCAGATGGTGCTTAAATCCTATCGGATTGGGGCCAGAGGTGACCGCCGCTTCCGCAAGGAAGATGTGGAACAGTTTTTGGAACGGGAAGGCAAAACCAAGCTCCTGAAATAAACTTGGAGTAAAAGAAGGGACAAGCAATGGAAGACAACAGCAAAATCAGGGTAATGGTCATAGATGAGCAACCCTTTTTCAGAGCGGGTGTTGCCCAGGCCTTATCCGACAATAATTTTGAGATACTCCCAACCGATACTCGCAAAGACCCCCTGGAACAGGTTGAAAGCAAGATGCCGGATGTAGTACTGCTGGGTTCAGACCTGATAGCTTACAGCGGGCTTGATTTGGGCAGACGGATTGTGCGCACCTTTCCTAATACCAAGGTTATCATCCTTTCGCCAAACCCCAATGATACCGAATTGTTCGAATGCATCCGGACAGCAGCTGTGGCCTGTCTTAAGAAAAGCAGTACCGCAGAAGAGCTTGTTGAGACTATCCGCCGGGCTAACCGGGGCGAATATCCTATTAATGAAAGCTTAATGAGCAGCCCCAATCTTGCCAAACAGGTACTGGCCCAGTTTCAAGATGTTTCCATGCTGGGTAAGGATGCTTCCAATTTTGTTACCCCTTTGACCAACCGCGAAAAACAGATATTAACCCTGATTGCCAATGGCAATACCAACAAACAGATTGCCAATAATTTGGAAATAAGCGAACAAACCATAAAAAACCATGTCAGCGCTATTTTACGCAAGTTAAACGCCAATGACAGGGCGCATGCGGTGGTTGTAGCTATACGCTGCGGCCTTATAAATATTTAAATTTGGCTTATTTTTGACAAATAGTTGCACCTTTATGCGAATTATGCGTAAGATGTTATAATAAAATGGATAAAAGCCAATAAACAAGCTGGAATATGGTTAGAAATGTTACAAAATAAAGTGAAAGACACAGAACTCCGCAAACTGGTTAGTAAAAGGGTGGCTGATTATTTGTCCAGCCACAATTACCAGGTGGAAAGTGATGTTAAAATAACCGGGCAATCCGGTGTAGAGCATGTCTTTGACATAGTGGCCCGCCGGAATGATGGCTTTACCACCAGGACTATGGCGGTCTGCATAATTCTGGGTTCAAACCAGGAAGAAGAAAGCGGCGCTATTTTCAATTTTGCCAACAAAGCCTTTGATACAGGCATAAATGAACGTATCCTTATTGCCATACCCAAACTTACCCCCGAAACCCGAAATCTTGCTGAAAAACAGCGGATTAAGGTTTTTGACGAAGACCGGCTGGAAGACCTGCTGGTTACCAGTTCCAAACGGCCTAACCGTTTGGAGGGTATAAACAATATCTTCTCCCGCGAAGACCTTATCAAGGCGCTTACCGAGCTGGGCTATACCATAAGAGAAAATGCCCGTATCAAAGGGCGTTCCGGTATCTCACACGTATTTGACATAGTGGCCAGCGATATAAATACAGACAACTACACTCTGGGTATAGATATTATTAAAAAACAGCCTTCCATGGAACTTCAGGATGTGGCTCTCTTTGATGCCAAAGCCTTTGACTGCGGTATATCTGACAAGATTATGGCTACCACAGCCAAAATAACTCCTGATGCCCAGCAGTTTGCCGATGCCCAAAAAGTGAAACTTATAAAATTTAAACCCATTTCTACAGCTACCGAGGAGAGTGCCGCTGTAACTACAGCTGAAGAGGTACTAAAAACTTCGGCCAAAACAGATTCTAAAAACAGCAAAACCGGGGTAACTGACCTGCGCCAGTCGCCCCGCCCCGAAGCCCTCAAGCTTATCCCTGAGGTGCTTGCCCGGCGTTATACTGCCATACCTTTGAATATAGTGGGTAATACCTTAGAAATGGCTATGGCAGACCCGTCTGACATACTGGCACTTGAGGCCTTTTCTGCTCACTCCAAACGCCGCATAAAGCCCATACCGGCAGATGCCCGCGAGATACGCGAATCTATAGACTTTAACTATAAAGGCTACGGGGATATTGAAAAATACCTCTCCCGCATGTCTATTCCCAGTGAGGTCACAGATGACCGTCTGGCTATAGATGCGGCTATTGACGCACCGTTAGCCCAAGCCCTTAATCTTATCATTGAAGAAGCGGTAAAAGCCCGCTCATCAGACGTACATATTGAACCCAACGAAGACCGCCTGCGGGTGCGTTTCCGTATTGACGGCACTCTGCAGGACATGATGTCTCTGCCTATTACCGCCCACCGGGCTATTATTTCCAGAATCAAAATTCTGGGTGATATGAATATTGCAGACCATTTCCACGCACTTGACGGCCAGTTTACGGTAAATGCCGGCGGACGCGAAATAGATATCCGGGCGGCAACCGCCCCAACTGTAAACGGGGAAATGTCTGTACTGCGATTGCTTGATAAAAGCCGGGCCACTATAGAACTTTCGCAGCTAGGTTTTTTGCCTGAAGGGCTGGAAAAATATAACAAGATGCTCAAAGTGCCTTATGGCATGATACTTATCAGCGGTCCTACCGGTGCGGGTAAAACCACTACCCTTTACGCATCTATAAACTCGCTGGATATCATGCGGCAGAATATTATTACCATAGAAGACCCGGCGGAATACCGTTTTAAAGATATTAACCAGATACAGGTAAATGTGCAGGCAGGTATTACCTTTGCCAGCGGCCTTAGGTCTATACTCCGCCTTGACCCTGATGTAATACTGGTAGGTGAAATACGTGATTCGGAAACAGCCAATATAGCCGTTCAGGCAGCCCTTACCGGCCACCTTATGCTTTCATCTATCCATGCCAATGATACTACCGGTGTTCTCTACCGCCTGATAGACCTTGGGGTAGAACCCTTCCTGATTGCTTCAGCTGTGGTAGGGGTAGTAGCCCAACGCATGGTCAGGCGTATTTGCCCGTACTGCCAGCACACTATTGAAGCACCGGTGATTGAGCAGTTGGCTTATGAACGTGAGATAGGGGAAAAGCGGACTAAATTTGTATACGGCAGCGGCTGTAAATCATGTGCCTTTACCGGCTATCTGGGACGGGTGGGCCTGTTTGAAATAATGACTATAAGCGATGAAGTCAGACGACTCATGCTGAGCGGGGCTTCCCCCTCGGAGATACATGCCCAATCCATTAAAGACGGCATGACTACCATGATGAAAGACGGTATGCTGAAAGTAAAGGATAATATAACAACTCCCTCCGAAGTACTACGCAGTGCTTATTCTCCGGAGGAGCAGTATTGAGGTAAGTAAATGGATTTTAATTATGTAGCTTACGGGCAGGATAAGAGGCTTGTAAAGGGGAAAATCCCGGCTACTTCGCTGGAGGCAGCCCAGAGACTGCTGAGCCATAGCGGTTACCAGATTTTAAGCATCAAACCCATTACGCCCTTCTTCAGCACCACCAGTTCATTTAACTTCTCAACGGTAAAACCCAGAGAAGTTATTCTGTTTTCCCGCCAATTGGCTTTGCTGCTTGAATCCGGTACGGATATTGTAACTTCACTGGAATTACTTCAGGAACAGACTACCAATAAACTTTTCCGGGATATTATCGGCGAAATTGTAAATGATATACGCGGAGGGAGTTCGCTGTCTCTAGCAATGAGTAAGCACCCCAAGGCTTTCCCGCCTTTGTATCACCGGGTCATTGCGGCCGGTGAACAGGGAGGCAGCCTTGAGATAGTGCTCCGTAATCTGGCCAACTTTGTCCAGCGGAATGTAGAAACCGAAAAGAAAATTAAAAGCGCCCTAACCTATCCCGGTGTAGTTGCGGTGGTAGGTATTCTGGTGCTGTTGCTTATGGTTACATTCGTACTACCTGCATTTACCAGTTTATACTCCCAAATGGGCACTGAACTGCCCACCCCGACTAAAATACTTATAGGCCTGAGTGATTTCTTTGAGGCATGGGGTCTGTATGTAACAGGGGCTTTCGTAATAGCGATAGCTGCGCTGGTGATTTATATGCGGACACCAATGGGGAGATACCATAGAGACCGCATAGCCCTTAAACTACCTGTAATCGGGCGTATTCTGCTCCTTTCAGAGCTTTCACGCGCCTGCCAGACCATGTCATTGCTGTTTAAGGCCGGCCTGCCGTTGCCTGAAATTATGAACCAAGCCACCACTGCGGCAAACAACAAACTTATCAGCAACGCACTGGCCGAAGTACAGCATGATCTGATAAGGGGCGAAGGGCTTTCCCGTCCCATGACTAAAAACCCGCTCTTTCTGCCTATGATGGTTCAAATGGTAAGCGTGGGTGAGGAAACCGGTAAACTTGACGACACATTATCTACCGTATCAGCTACCTATGATACCGAAGCTGACGACCGGATAAGTGCTGCCATAGGCATGATACAACCCATTATGACTATAGGTATCGGTTTGGTAGTAGGCTTTATTGCCGTTGCCCTGGTATCTTCCATGTACTCCTTATACGGGCAGATCGGCTAAGGATAAATAAAATGCGAAGAAAGCTGCTGAGTCACCAAAAGGGTTTTTCCCTGATTGAGGTGCTGATTGCCCTGGCTATTATAGGGCTTATCGGGGTGGCTTTCCTGACAGCCCTCAATACAGCGGTTAAAGCGGTATCCCTAGCTAACGTACGCACTACTTCTGAAAGTTATGCCAAGAGTACCATGGAGCAGCTGAAGAGCTTTTCATACCTGTCTGCAGCAGATGGCGCAGTAGCGGATTATACATTCCTGAGTCCGTCTGATAACTCTTTTATTATATGCACTTATAACCGTGACGGAAACCTGATACAAAACAAAATTTACGGTATACCCTGGGATGTGGTTACCAATAACCAAAGCACTACAGATAAAGGCATCCAGAAGATAACTATAGTTATCCAGCACAATGAGGGCGGGGTAAACAAGATTATCTTTACCCTGATAGACTACGTGACAAGCAGATGATTAAGAACTATTTTAAATACAGCCGCAAACAGAATGGGTTTACTCTGGTGGAACTGCTGGTTGCCTTGGCCATTACCGGGCTAATAATGGCGGGGATGACCACCAGTGTCTTCCAGTTGTTTACCGTCACTCAGCGGAGCAATGACCATATGACTATTATCCGCCATCTGGACATAACCGGCAGCTGGCTGTCCAATGATATCCAGATGGCTAATGAACCGCCAATATGGGATACTGACACACATACCCTGACTATAAACCAGACAAGGGCACTGGCAGATCCTACTGACCCGGACTCCGATATAACTGATTACATTGTAACGTATAACTATAGTACTGTTACAGGTTCACTTACCCGGACAGAATTGCGTCTGTCGGACAATTATACCCAAACGAGCCTCATAGCTGAGTACATTAGTGGTATACTATTTGAAGATGATCTGGCATCAAATGAACTGAGCGGTGCCGTAGACATCAAAATAATTATAACTTTGCATACCCAAACAGAAGAACGGCTATTACACATTAAACCCAGGATAAGCAGCACCTAACGCATCAGTTCTGATTGGGGAGGTGTGGAGATGAGAAACTTAATAACTATAAGCAGAAGATTTAGAAGCCAGCAGGGTCAAGCTCTGGTTGTTGCCCTAATATTCCTGGCAGTAGGTGCCATCATGATTCCGCCCCTGCTGATGCTGATGGGTTCGGCCTTGGTGCAGGGTACAACCTTTGAAAACCGGACTACCGGTCTTTATGCTGCGGATGCCGGCATAGAGCAGGCTATCTGGTATCTGAATCCGGAAAACAGCCCCCTGATACCCGGCGGTTTACCGACTAATATCGGAGAAACCCGCACTCTGCCAGGAATTTCCATAGACGGGCGGACTGTTGGCGTGACTTTGTCTTACCTTACGGAGGATACATACCAGATTATGTCTACCTCCACCAGCCCAACCGAAACCATCAGTGTAACTGCGGTGATAAGTGAGACTTTTAATAACTATACCGGTATATTAAACCATGTCATTACTTCACAGGGTGATTATATTATTCAGGGCGGACAAGCCAGCGTCACCCCTACTACAGGTGACAACGCACCTATAGCCTATTATGAGGGCCCATGGCCAAACATAAATGAGCTGTCCACCTTCTATTATGTAAATACCACCCCGTATACTTCAGCTACTCTCAACCTGGCAGACTATCCGGCCGGTGTACCTGAAATACTGCGGCTTGGAACACTTGATATTGTAGCTACTTCAAATGCCGTTTATACACTTCAAGGTGATGTATACATAACGGGTGATACGCTTATCGGCATGACCGGTTCTAATTTTACTCTGGACTTAAACGGTCACTCTATATATGTGAAGAGCAACACTGCCGGCAACCAATATGCCCTTCGCATAGGAGGTAAATGCACCCTGGTTGGCTCAGGAACTATCATTGCCGAAGGTAATATAGAGTTTAAACCCAATTTAGCTACCAGCTTGAGCGATTATATATTTGTCCTTTCGGTAAACGGCAAAACATATATGCAGCCTAACGGTAATTTTTACGGTACACTGGCAGGATCAACTGAAGTATACCTGCAAAACGGTTCTGTAACTTATTCAAGCCCGTTTGACGAGTACGGCAACTATAAGATAGATTTTCCCGGCAGCGGCCTCAGCCATTTCTGGGGAGTAATAACATGGAGTATAAGTTGACATATGTCCAAAAATGTTGCCCAAGGTTGAATATGACGGTACAGACCTGATAGTATAATGGGATATAGTCCATTTTTGGTAATTTTATACAAGAGATTAGAGAGAAAAACACTATGGGTGATATTAAAAAACTCATCAGGGGCGAAAAAGGGGCTTCATTAGCTGTTGCCCTCATCTTTTTGGCAATAGGTGCCATAATGATTCCTCCCCTGCTGATGCTGGTAGGTTCAGGTCTCAAACAGGGTGCTGCTATTGAAAACCGGACTGATGCTTTGTATTCTTCGGATGCTGGAGTGGAATGGGTTATAAATATACTCAAGACCGGCGGTGAAGGAGTGACGGACTCTTACGGTAATATCGGCCTGCCAAACCCCCAAAGCCCTACCCGCACTTATAACCTGTCTGATTTAAACGGCAGTGCCGTCATGGTAACTCTGACGTACCATGACGTAGGCAGCTATTATGACGTAGTCTCAACAGCCAGTCTGAATGGAAGGTCTATTACCACAAACGCTACCTTAAGATACCAGCTGAGCGGAAGTAGTGTATTTGATAACGCCATTACCTCACTTGACGGTGATGTAAAACTTACCGGTTCTTCCAGTGTAATTTCAGACCCGCGGAATCCCCCCGGTGCTATAGTTTATTCCGGAGGAGAACTTATATTAACCGGTTCATCTTTTATTGAAGGCAATGTTTATGCTGATGACGGTATTGAACTTGGCTGGTCAACCCCCATAACCGGTGATGCTGTTACGCCTGCCGGCGTAAACCGCCCCGGTAATATAAGCGGTACAGTCACAACCGGTGCGGCTCCCCAGTTACCGAGTATATTAACAGATGCTGAAATAGCCGCCATTGTGTCAGATATCCAGAATGAAACGGCGTTTACAGCCTTTAACCCTGGTCCGGTTACCCGGGCTGACAACAAGGGAGACTGGAGTATAGGCTACTGGCCTGTACCAGCCTCAATCTATTATACCGCTGAACGTATCCAACGGGATTTGAATATCTCTACAGATACCCCCTTAACCTTCAAGTCCAGTGTATATATAGGGCGTGATTTCAACCATAACAATTCCACCACAGCAATTTTTGAGGGGCCGGTAGTTATACTGGGTAATCTCAAAGTAATAGGCAGCGGCCATATCATCTTCAAAAGCTCTGTCTGGGTGGGCGGAAACATAGACTTAGGCGGCAATGTAAACGTAGAATTCCAAGGGAAAGTATACACAGGCGGTGATTGCAAGCTGGCATCCGGCGGCACAGTCCCGTTCGGTGATACCCTGTATGTTGCAGGTGACCTCAAAACAACCGGCAGCCGTGAAGTTGAACTTGGCGGCAGTATATTTGTCGGCGGAGACCTTGACCTTGCCGGCAGTTCACAGATGGTTGGAGCTGAAACAGTAATAGTGCTGGGAGATATAGACCTTACGGGCAGTACTAAACTTACCGATGTAAATGACATACCCTTTATCCTGTCTCCCACCGGTGATTTTGATATGAGCGGCTCTTCATGGGTATCTGCTGTCGTATATGCCCCGCAGGCTGATGTCAGCCTGAATGGCGGTGTAAACCTGTACGGAGCAGTGGTAAGTAACAGCTTAACTGTTACCGGCAGTTCACAGATACAATACCCCACATCTCTTTCAACCCGAACTGACTTACCGGGCGGAGGAACTTCCAATGCTGTTCTGGAAATACTCGCATGGAATACACTCGGCGGTTAAGGAGTATTTATGAAAATAAGTAAAACCTCGTGGGCACTGCTGGCATTCGGCTTGATAATTATTGCCGGTGCCAGTCTGTTTATTCTTTTCAAGAATGAGGACAGCCGCAAAACAGACCTTGAGGATAGGATTGCGCTGGCGGAACTGGCTATACCTAACGTAGTCAACAGTATCGCAACAACTACCGAACAGGCAGAACAGTTATCCGCCCAGCTCGAAGAAGCTTTAGGTAAACTGGCTCTGGCAAAAGGGCAGTTCCCTGAGATGATTCAGTCTATAGAATACGCCAGTGTGCTGGTCCAGATGGCGGCTAATGCCAATCTGGATGTACTCAGCTTTGAATCATCTGAAGCTACCAAGCTGACTCTCAATAAGCTTAATTTTATGATGACGGAGTTTAAAATTGTAGTCAGGGGAGATATTAATCCTGTACTTAGTTTTATATCTGCTATAGACAAGGGTGAAGATTTCCTGACCGGCAGTATGGATGTTATTGAACTGACATTTGAAACCACTACACCCGATGATAATCTGCCCAAACCTGAAGTTGTCATTACTCTTTTACTGATAAGTTACGAGGGTTAAATAAAATGGCTAAAACAACTACGCTATATATTGAAGATGCCGAAATAAAGGTCCTTGTTAACAACGGTAAAAAGGTTGAAAAATGGGCCAGTGCCCCTCTTGAAGCAGGGCTGGTTGTAGACGGGCTTATTCAGGATGAAACCAAGGTTTCCGAAGAAATAAAGGCTCTGCTCAGCCGTGAAAAGATACCGGCAGGCAGAGTTATAGCGGCTATGAGCGGTCTTAAATCTATCTTCCGTATTATTACCTTGCCGGCCGTACCAAAAAATATACTCGACGAAGCTATTAAAAATGAGGCTAACCGGGTAATTCCCACCCCCATGGACCAGAATTACCTGTCTTACCAGATACTCCCTTCCGCTCAGGGAGAAACCAAGGTATTTATTGTAGCCCACCCGAAAAACACCACTGATTCCGTAATAAAAACAGTAAACAAAGCCGGGCTGAGGCTGGAAGTGCTGGATATAGCACCGCTGTCTCTTTGCCGCTGTGCCAATATGGAAAAGGTTATTATTGTAAGCAACTGGCTGGATAACGTGGATATTGCCGTCATTATTGACCGCATCCCACAGGTTATCCGCAGTTTGTCACTGCCTATTGAAAGCCAATCTCTAGCTGAGCGGATAAGCACCATTGCCGAGGAATTGGCCAGGACTATCACTTTTTACAATTCCAGTCACACCGAAAGCCCGCTGGATGAAAGCGTACCGGTGCTGGTCTCCGGTGAACTGGCAAAAGAGCCTGACTCATGGCCTTTACTGCTTGATGAGCTGAGCAATCAGATTTCCAGCCTGCCCTCCCCGTTTGTTGCCGGCGAAGACTTTGACCCCAGCGTTTATATTGTAAATATGGGTATGGCACTGAGAGAGCTGCCTGTCGGAGCAGATAACCAGAATTCACTAATCAACATTAACGCCATGCCGGGTTTTTACAAACCCAAGGGCACTTCCCCTGCAGCTGTACTTGTCCCCACTGTGATAGCCCTTCTGGTGGGAGGGCTTGTCTGGGGCTGGTTTTATATTGATGATATGAAACAAAAGAACAACGCACTTGAACCACAGGTACAGGCACAGGAAACTGCCCTGGTACAAAAGAGAGCGGAACTTTCGACTATCAATGCCCAGATTGCCAACACTCAGAAATCTCTTGCCGAGGTAGAACCGGTGGTAACCGTGCTTAACAACATGCTCTGGGATATGTACCAGGGGCGGGAAACCATTACCGGCGACTATAAAGCCATTTACAACCTTCATTCCAGCAATATTGGATTTTACACTATAGATTACGGGCCATATCAAGGTGATAAGATTGTTACAAAAACTAATGTCCTAACCATACGAGGATATTGCTTAACCAAGACGGCTATTTTGGAATATGCCGGCATACTCCGCGGCAGCAACCGCTGGCAAAATGTAATCATAACTGAAATGATGGAAACCATCTTGGACTCCGAACCTATATATCATTTTGAAATTGTTTTAATAAACTAGTCTGGTAAAATATGGATGTTATAAAACTAATCTACGAAGCCGAAGAGAAAAAAGGCTCAGACCTGCATCTGGTAGCCCAAAGCCCGCCGCTGGTTAGGGTACGGGGAGACCTTGAAGCCCTGAACTCCCATGAACAGCTGCAACCGGCAGATATTAAAGCAGCTTTTGAGCAGCTGACTACCCATGAAGAACGGGAATCTTTTTACAAGGAATGGGAGTTGGATTTCGGCTACTCGCTTGATGGTGTGGGACGCCTAAGGTGCAATGCCGCTATGCAAAGGGGAGCTATCAGTCTGGCTATACGCCTGCTTCCGCCCAATATACCCACTATCAGTGAACTGGAATTGCCGGATATATGCGAGAAACTGATAACCAAACCCCGTGGTTTGGTTATTGTGACCGGCCCCACCGGCAGCGGTAAAAGCACTACCCTGGCCGCCATGATACAGCACCTGAACAACACCGAAAATAAACATGTGGTGACTATTGAAGACCCTATTGAGTATGTTCACCCATGTATAAAATGCGCCGTTACCCAGCGTCAGCTTGGTTCAGATACACTTTCCTTCGGCCACGCCCTGAAGCATGTACTCCGCCAAAACCCTGATGTAATAATGGTGGGTGAAATGCGTGACCTGGATACAGCCGCTGCTGTACTGACAATTGCGGAAACAGGCCATCTGGTACTCTCCACCTCCCACGCACCCAGTGCTTATCAGGCTCTGGAACGGATCATAGACCTGTTCCCGCCCCATGAAAGGCATCTGGCCCAGACCCGTCTGGCTTCGCTGATTGAGGGTGTACTCTGCCAGACTCTGGTACCCCGTGCTAATACTAACGGACGGGTAGTGGCAGTGGAAATAATGCTG
Source organism: Dehalococcoides mccartyi (assembly GCF_001889305.1). Classification (NCBI taxonomy): domain Bacteria; kingdom Bacillati; phylum Chloroflexota; class Dehalococcoidia; order Dehalococcoidales; family Dehalococcoidaceae; genus Dehalococcoides; species Dehalococcoides mccartyi. The sequence goes on from NZ_CP013074.1 coordinate 1,255,393, forward strand.
GGAAGCCCGGCAGTCAGAAACCTTATCCGCGAAGGCAAGTTTTACCAGCTGCCGAATGTTATCCGCACCAGCCATGATGAGGGCATGATAACCATGGACGAGGCCCTGGTAGAGCTTTACCGCCAGCAGGTAATCAGCCGTGAAAACCTGTTTAACTACTGTCAGGATGCGGCCGAGGTGGAAAAGCTGATAAGCAGCAGCTCAAGCAGCCAGAAACGCAGAAAAATGGTTGAGAGCGGCAAGAGTCTGCTCTTCTAGACAGGTTTTTTGCTGATAAAATCAAAGGGGCGGTTCATGTGAACCGCCCCTTTTGTTTGGCCGTTTAATGCGGGTAAATATAATAAAGGCCTGCCGTAAAGCAGACCCTTATTAATTAGCTAATTAATAGAAGTTACTCTTAGGTTGTTGCCTCAGCCCATTTTCCATCAGACCATACTAAATCTCCATATGAAGTACCAGTAATGGTCCCATCAGTACCAATTGTATAAGTACCAGTTAATTCTCCCATAATGTAACTGGACAGAGCAGCAGTATCTGCAGGTACAGTACCGCCATTCTCAGCCATATAAGCTGTTACAGCCAATTGAACATTATGAGCTTCTGTATTGGCAGCTTCTACAGTACCGGAGCCGATGAATTTAGCAACGTTGGGGACGATAACAGCCGCCAGAACGCCCAGAATGGCTACCACTACCAGAAGTTCAATTAGGGTGAAACCTTTCTGATGCTTGCGGAGTTTCTTCATGAATTTGTACATTTGTCTTTCACCACCTTTCGTTTTTGTATTATGTTTTACCATGTTTTGTAATGATAGTTACTTTAAAGATAGTTTATAGACCCTTATATGGTCAATAGTTATATAGTAACACCTTTATACATGGATTATAATACACCCTGTGCCCATTTGTATATATCCTCACCAGTACTTTCGTATATAAATCACTTGACGGTTCGGCAAAAAAAAGCCACAATATATTTTATGTTTATCGGTTGGGTTATTTTCTTTTTCCTGCTGGGGGCTGTCCTGGGCAGTTTTATAAACATGCTGTCTGACCGTTTGCCGGCTGAAAAATCCATCGTCACACCCGGCTCTGTGTGTGATACCTGCGGCAAAAGATTGGGTGTGCCTGACCTGATACCTATTTTGAGTTTTATTTTCCTCAAGGGGCATTGCCGCTATTGCGGGGCGAAAATACCGGCAAGAGCTTTGTGGGTGGAAATAGCCACTGCCTGCCTGTTTTCCCTGTTCTGGGTAATACTGGGCCCGGGTGTGGCACTGGCAATAAGACTTGTGTACCTTTGCGTATTTATAACCTTGTTTGTAATAGACCTTGAAAAAGGGCTTATCCTGAACGTAATTATTTACCCTTTTATGGTGCTGGCACTGGCGCTTTCACCCTTTTATCTAACGGGGGACAGTCTGCTGGCAAACCTGTCTTCTTCGTTTTTTGGCGGGCTGACCGGTTTCGGGCTGTTTCTGCTGATATATATTGCCTCACGCGGGGGCATGGGAGAAGGGGATATAAAGATGGCCGGTTTTATCGGGCTGGTCTGCGGCTTCCCCAATATCTTTGTAGCTATATTCGCAGGCATAGTGCTGGGTGGTCTGGCAGCCGCCGCTCTGATGCTTTCCGGTAAACGCCGCAAAGGTCAGACTATTCCCTTCGGGCCTTTTCTGGCAGTCGGGGCTGTAACCGCCATGCTCTTTGGCAGCCAGATTATGGACTGGTACCTGAGTTTGGCCTGAGCTTTTCCGCCGCACCCTTTTCAAATTGTCCTTGGCACCTTGATACCTGTCCGGTTTCAGCTTAAAATAAGGCGTATCCGCCGTACCGGTATATTTATACCTGTTTAAAGGAGTTTTCCCGTTATGCGAATTGAAAGCCTGCGCCCCGCCGAACATCTGGGAAACGTAACCATACACGGCGTAAGGCGTTTTTTAGAACTTGATTCCGGTGCTCCCAGCCTGCCACACCTGCAGGAGAGCCGCGAAGTAGAGATGGTAGACCAACAGGCTATTTCAGATGTTGAAAAGAAAATGGCTATCATCCTGCCTATAAAGGACGAAGACCTGAAGGTTTTTGAAGGTGTACTGAGCGGCGTACCCCATGACTGTCTGATGATAGTTATCAGCAACAGCTCCAAACAGGAAGTGGATAATTTCAAGAATGAAAAAGACATAGTAAACCGCTTCTGCCGTATAACCCACCGCCAGGCTATAGTTGTCCACCAGAAAAACCCCGAACTGGCAAATGCTATTGCAGATGCCGGCTACCCCGAACTGCTGGGGGAAGACGGGCTTATCCGCAGCGGCAAGGCAGAGGGTATGATACTGGGTATTATACTGACTATGTTCAGCGGGCGGGAATACGTGGGTTTTATAGATACCGACAACTACATACCGGGGGCAGTTTGGGAATACGCAAAACATTTCGCCACCGGTTTTAATCTGGCTCAGTCGCCATATTCCATGGTAAGGGTGCTCTGGAAGTACAAGCCCAAGCTGGTAGGAGAACTATATTTCAAACGCTGGGGACGGGTGTCAGAGGTTACCAATAAACACCTCAATCACCTGATATCCAGCAAGGGTAAATTTGAAACCGAGATAATCAAAACCGGCAATGCCGGTGAACATGCCATGAGCATAGAGCTGGCTAAACGCCTGACTTACGGTACAGGTTATGCGGTGGAAACCAAAGAGATTATGTCCATACTGGAACAATTCAGCGGCATATTGCCTATAGAAGACAGGGAAGTAGCTGAAGAAGGGGTGGAAATACTCCAGACTGAAACCATTAATCCTCACCTTCACGAGGACAAGGGCGGCGACCACCTGATACAGGATATGCTTTTACCCAGTCTGGCGGTCATATATCACAGCCCTCTGGCTGACGAAGCCGGTCGGAAAATGATTGAAACCCAACTGGCAGGAATTGAGGGAATGGAAAGCAACCCTGAGATACCCCATATAAAGCTGATTCCTCCCCCCCAGAAAATGGACCTGGCGAAGTTTTCAGCTGTTATTGAAAAGTATCTGCCCCAGATGGTTTTGCCGGACGGAGAGCTCATTTCACGGGTAGCCCGCCCTTCCCGCCTGCCTTCATCAGGACAATTTAAAAAGATTGTATATACTGACTTGGACGGCACTCTGCTGAACCCTTTGACTTATTCATATTCAACCGCACTGGATGCCCTGCGTTTGTTAAAAGACAAAGAACTGCCTCTAGTATTCTGTTCTGCCAAGACCATGGGGGAACAAGACCTGTACCGCAACGAACTGGGTATAAAAGACCCCTTTATAACTGAAAACGGGGGAGCTATATTTATCCCCAAAGATTACTTCCGCCTGCCCTTTGCTTATGACAGAGTAGCCGGGAATTATCTGGTGATTGAACTGGGAATGAACTACAAAGATATCCGCCATATTCTTAAAAAAGCCTTGGCGGAAGCCTGCACCGAGATAGAAAACTCTGAAAAAGCCGGCAATATATTTATTACCAGCTTCGGGGATATGTCTGTGGAGGATGTCAGCCGCCTTACTGACCTTAACCTGAAACAGGCTGAACTGGCCAAACAGCGTGAATACAGTGAAACCGTACACATAGAGGGTGATAAGAGAAGCACCAATATTGTTTTGAACCATATACAGCAAAGCGGGCTGGAATATAGTTTCGGGGGACGTTTTTACGAAGTCACCGGCGGGAATGACAAAGGCAAAGCCATAAAGATACTAAACGAACTTTTCCGCCTGAATTTCGGCAATATCCACACCTTTGGTCTGGGTGACAGCGAAAATGACTATTCCATGCTGGAAACGGTGGACTCTCCCATACTGGTGCAACGCCCCGGCAACAAATGGCACAAGATGCGATTGCGTAATCCCAGTTATGTCAGAGGGGTGGGGCCGGAGGGTTTCAGCCGGGCAGTTACTGACATAATACTGCCCATGGAATAAGTGATAAAACAGCCCGCTTAAAAATTGACCTGCGCTATTTCCTGACAAAATCCGCCTGCGTAAAATATATTCCGCGGAGATTTCACCGGTACTGTTTAAGCATGTTCTGCTTTCGGGTTACTAGGATTAAGCCCTATTTAGATGTATAATACCCCCAAGCCAAGTCTGGCAGGAGTGTGCATTAATAATGACCCATATAAAAAGCCCTTTAGCTTTGGAATTTGCCGGTTTCTGGCGGCGATTCGGAGCATTTATTATAGACGACATAATTATCAGTATTATCTCTTCGGCCTTTGTACCTGTACACTGGTTTGAAATACCGGTTTTCTGGAATATAGACAGCCTATCCGGTATCTGGTGGCTGGCAGCCCCGGTTATAGCATTTACCAATGTGCTTTCGCTATCTGTTTTGGTAGCCTATTTTGTATTTTTCTGGTACTGGCGCGGACAGACCCCCGGTATGATGGTTGCCCAGATAAAAGTTATCCAGACAGACGGCTCAGGGATTTCACTGGGAATTTCCTTTATCCGCTTTCTGGGGCTTATTCTGGCCAGCCTGCCCTTGGGATTGGGGCTTTTCTGGATTGTCTGTGACCGCCGCAAACAGGGCTGGCATGATAAAATGGCAAATACAGTAGTAGTCAAACTACCCAAACCACCTGAGATTACCGCACCCCAAGCTACCTGAAACTAAATATCCAAACAGCCCTCCGAATGACGGGCTGTATCTATAAGGCAGGACAAAATGACAAATGAAGTAAGAGTACGCTACGCCCCCAGCCCAACGGGTTACCCCCATCTGGGCAATATCCGCACTGCTATGTTCAACTGGCTCTTTGCCAGACACAACAGCGGTAAATTTATTGTCCGCATAGAGGATACTGACCGCGAACGCTACGTGGAAGGGGCGGTGGAATCTATACTGGAAAGCCTGAACTGGCTGGGGCTGGACTGGGATGAAGGCCCGGACAAAGGCGGTGATTATGCCCCTTACTACCAGTCTGAAAGACTTTCCCTCTACCGCAATGCCGCCGAAAAGCTGGTTGCCGAAGGCAAGGCATATTATTGCCACTGTTCTTCCGAAAGACTGGATAAAATGAGGGAAGACCAGATAGCCCGTAAAGAACCGCCGGGTTATGACCAATGCTGCCGTGATTTGTGCCTTGGACAAAAAGAAGGTGCAGTTATCCGTTTTAAAATACCCCGGGACGGACAAACCACTTTTACAGACCTGATACGTGGGGAAGTAACTTTTGACAATGCCAAACAGGACGATTTTGTTATCTTGAAATCAGACGGTTTCCCCACCTACCATCTGGCAAGCGTAGTGGATGACCACGCTATGCAGATAAGCCATGTCCTGCGGGCGGAAGAGTGGCTGCCTTCCACCCCAAAGCATCTTTTACTCTACCAGGCACTGGGTTATAACCCTCCCCTTTACGCCCATTTGCCCATGATACTTGGGCCGGACCGCTCCAAACTTTCCAAGCGGCACGGGGCAACTTCAACTATAGAATATAAACAGGCAGGATACCTGCCGGAAACTATGGTAAATTTCCTGTCCCTGCTAGGCTGGGCTTACGATGATAAGACCGAACTATTCAGCCGGAATCAGCTGATAGAGTATTTCTGCCTGGAAAAGGTCAGCAAAACTGCCGCCATTTTCAACTACGAAAAGCTGGACTGGATGAACGGCATGTATATCCGCACCCTTTCCGCCCCGGACCTTGCCAGCCGGGCTATGTCCTTTCTGGAAAAAGATGAACGCATTGCCGCATCCGGACGTTTAAACCTTGACTACACCACCAAAGTCATGCCACTGATACAGGAAAGGGTCAAGAAGCTAAATGAGCTGGCAGAGCTTTGCTGGTTTATATATTCAGACTGTATCAGCTATGACCCGGCTTTGCTTATTGATAAGAAACTGACTAAAGAAATCAGTCTTTTTGCCTTGAAAGCAGCCAATAACCGGCTTGCAGCATTGGCAAATTTCGATGCCGCAAGTATGGAGGAACATATCCGCCCGCTGGCTGCTGAGCTGGAACTAAAACCGGGGCAGTTATTCGGTATGCTTCGAACTGCATCCACCGGCCAGCTGGTTGCCCCTCCCCTCTTTCAGACAATGGAGGTGCTGGGTAGGGAAAGATGCCTTGGGAGGATAGCTCTGGCTATTGCCAAACTGTCTGAAATGCCTTCCTAGGGTAGTTTAATAGATAGTGAAGGGATAAGGCCAAACATACTGTTACCGGCTAGATTACGGGGATTGTTACAGCCGAAAAGATATGGCAGCAGGTACGGAAAAACCCGCCGCAAAGCACAGCTAAACAAACGTTTAGCAGAAACTTGACCATCAGTTATTTGATAAACAGTGACGGAGAAGTAAAGTGATGGCAAACGAGGGTTCTAGATTTCAAAAGGAATACCCCTGTATTGCCCTGTGCGGACTGGAGTGCTATGCCTGTCCGCGCTACCACACCAGCGGCTCATCACGCTGTCCGGGCTGTGCCGGCAAAGATTTCGCCGAAAAACACCCCTCCTGCGGCATTATCAGCTGCGCTTTTAAACACGGCAAACCGGAGAGCTGCGGGCTTTGCCCTGAGATAGATACCTGCAGCCGCATAAGCCGCCTGAAAGCCGTTACCAAAGACTTACCCGGTTATCCGTCATACCAAACCCGCATAAACAATTTATCCAAGATAAAAGAAAACGGTTTTGAAGCCTTTTTAGATACCTGCCTCCGCAAAGAAAGTCTGCTGAAAATCCTGCTCGGTAAATATAATGACGGCCGCAAGAAAGCATTTTACTGCCGCGCCGTTCAGTTATTTCCCCTGACAGACCTTGAAAATTTACTTGATGAAAACAGTAAAAAGAGGTATAAATCAGTAGAAGATGCCGCTCAGGCTGTAAGTAACAGCCTGAAAGAACTGGCAAATAAACTTGGCATAGAGGTCTGCTGAATATGACAATAGGTCACTCCTCGTTTATCCCCCCGCCCGGCAAGCACTGATACCCCCACATTTTCCCTATATAACTTTGACTGACGAGGAGTATATATGAGCCAGCAGGTAAATAAAGAAGAAGCTATTAACTGGTTGATAAAAATAGGCACCATCCCCTACTGGGATTCTATAGATAACCGCCCCCTGTTCCGCCGGATTGTAAAGAAAAACGACGGCACTAAGGTTGACCGGGTAACCGAAGAAGAAGCCTGGCCGTTTATAATAAACGCTTTGGGTATGAAAACCGAGGCTGAAACTGAATCTGTACGTAAAACCATTGAAAAAGCCCTGAAACTGCAGGGAAGGATTTAGGTTGAATAGGGATACAGACGAGTACACTCCCAGGTACCTTGAGCTTTATGAATCCGGAGAGCTTCAAAAGAAGCTCTTGCGGCTTGAGGAGCGTATGGCGGAGTGTGACCTTTGCCCCCGTAAATGCGGAGTAAACCGCCTTTTAAATGCTGAAGGGGGATACTGCCACAGCGGAAACGCCCCCATAGTGGCAGCAGTCTGTGAGCATCTGGGGGAAGAACCGGCCATATCCGGGGATAACGGCTCCGGCACTGTTTTCTTTTCAAACTGCAACTTGCGGTGTGCTTTCTGCCAGAACTACCAGATAAGCCAGGATTTTGAAAACCAGCAGAAAAACCAGACAGACTGCCAGACTCTGGCCAGACAGATTGTAGACTTACAAAATACCAAAGGGGTACACAATATTAACTTTGTTTCACCCTCTCACTTCGTCCCCCAGATGCTTCGCACCCTGATAGAGGCCATACCTCTGGGACTGAGAGTGCCTGTGGTCTACAATAGCAACGCCTATGACTCTCTGGAAACGCTGTATGAGCTGGACGGAGTGGTGGATATATACCTGCCAGACCTGAAATATGCCAATAACGAATGGGCGCGCCAGATTTCTGGCTGCAAAGACTACGTCGGCCATGCCCGTGCCGCCATACGGGAAATGTTCCGCCAGGTGGGACGGATACGTTACAACGCAGATGGCATTGCCGAGAGGGGGCTTATTGTGCGCCACCTCATTTTGCCGGATGATTTGGCCGGCAGCAAAGAATCACTCAAATGGATAGCAGATTTATCAACCGAGATTACAGTCAGCCTGATGGCCCAGTATTACCCCTGCCACCGGGCTTTAGATATGCCCCCGCTTGCCCGAACTATATCTGTGGCCGAATACCGCACCGCCATAAATATGCTGGATATTTTGGGAATAGAAAACGGGTGGCTTCAGGAACCGGATGCCAAGGACTACTATATCCCTGATTTCCAGCGCAACGGCCACCCGTTTATAAGTTACTAGTTAAAGTTTTTTGAAAACTAACCGTGGCGTTTGCGGTTGCAGAAAGCAAAGTGAATCTTCAGACCGCTGACCTTATCCTTTTTGTTTACCCCGGTTATAAAGGTTTTGAGGTCAGGCAATTCCTGAGCAGTTTTGGTATTTTCAATCTTTTCGGTTTTGACAGCCATTATATTTACTCCGTAATTATTTACAAACTGAAGAAGCATTATAGCATGTATTCGCTTCCAACAAAAGCCGCTTCGCCGCAGACACCGCTTAAAGCCTGATTGTACCACCTTTCGGGGCTGTGATATTATTTAGGCATATGGAAATAAACGTTATAGTTAAACCGCCTTTCAAAAAACTGGTATCTTCCCAATTTCTGAAAAAGATAGCTTCCGAAACCCTTAAAACCCAAGCCGCAGACACGAATTCGGAGCTGGGTATAGTTATTACCGGTCAGGAAGAAATAAAAGATTTAAATTTCAAATACCGAGAGCTTGACGAGCCTACAGATGTGCTTTCGTTTTATATGCTGGAGGAAAACCCTGAGAATCTGACCGCATCTGATGATTTTCCCACCCCGCCTGACGAAAATATCCATCTGGGAGAGGTAATAATCTCTTACCCCCAGGCAGAAATTCAGGCAAGTGCCGCCGGTCACAGTGTCAATTATGAAATAGCCTTTTTACTGATTCATGGGGTGCTTCACCTGCTGGGCTATGACCACCACGAAGTTGTGGCCGAAGCAGTTATGAAGTCTCACCAGGATATAGCCATGAAACATATACGGGAGATACTGGAATGAGAGTACTGGGTTTATCCGGCAGCCCCCGTTTGGGCGGCAACAGTGATACCCTGCTGCACGAAGCTATCAGAGGGGCCAAAGACAAAGGGGCGGAAACCCATATTATTTACTTATCAGACCTGACCATCGGCCACTGCCCTGCCTGTGACGACTGTTTTTATACCGGTGAGTGCCGCTACCGCGATGATATGGACGAAGTAATCAGCCAGATGGAAAAGTCTGACAGAATAATAGTATCCAGCCCTATTCACTTTATGGGTGTAAGCTCACAGCTTAAGGTTATGATAGACCGCTGCCAGTCACTCTGGGCACGCAAGTACAAGCTGAAAACCCCGCCCCTGGGTGACGACCGTGAACGCAAGGGCATGTTTATGGCTGCAGGCGGTATGAAAAAGAGTGATGTTTTTGAAGGTGCCAGAGCTACCATGAGGTCTTTTTTTGCGGTATTGAACGTAAAATATTCATACGAACTGCTGGTAAGCGGAGTGGACAATCTGGGTGCTATCCAGACCCAGTCTGATACCCTCAAGAAGGCTTATGAACTGGGCCAGATGCTGGCAGAAAAATAACCTAGCTTCTGGCTATGCCCACTATTTCCCGTATGCTTTTCAGCCCCTCGGCTCTGGCATAAGCTTCCAGACCCTCAAGCACCTCTATAGGGGCACGCGGGTTGACCAAGTTGGCTGTGCCTATCTGAACAGCGGTTGCCCCGGCCATTATAAATTCAAGCGCATCTTCGGCAGTCATAATACCGCCGCCGCCGATAACAGGCACATTTACCGCACCGGATACCTGATAGACCATACTAACAGCCACCGGTTTTATAGCCGGACCTGAAAGCCCGCCGGTATGGTTACCCAGTATGGGACGCCGTTTTTTAATATCTATACGCATACCCCGCAGGGTATTTATAAGCGAAATAGCATCAGCCCCGGCATCTGCCACTGCCCTTGCCAATTCGCTAATACTGCTGGTATTTGGGGTAAGCTTTATTATCAGGGGCAAAGTGGTAGCATTCCTGACTGCATCAGTCACCCTGGCGGCAGATTCGGGTGAAGAACCGAACTCTATACAGCCGCACTTGACGTTTGGGCAGCTGATATTTACTTCTATACCACTTACACCGGGAACTTTATCCAGCCGCCGTGCAAGCTCAGCGTAATCTTCAATACTCTCAGCGGCAATATTTACTATTACAGGCACATTCCAGGTGTACCACTGGGGCGCCTTTTCCCGGATAACCGCCTCCACCCCCATGTTTTGCAGCCCGATGGAATTAAGCATGCCATTTGGAGTTTCTGCTATGCGCGGCTGGGGATTTCCTTCCCTCGGTTTCAGGGTAGTGGCTTTGCAGACAATGGCACCCAGACGATTGCGGTCAAAAAGGTGGGGGTACTCATCACCATAGCCAAACGTACCCGAAGCCACCATAACAGGATTGGCAAGCCTAAGCTGGCGGGCGTTATACGGGGCGATATCTACATTTAAATTAAGTTCAGCCATACGCCCAAGATTATAAGGCTTGGAGACAACAGAACACAACATTTCCTTTAAAGCTAAGCAATAATATTTTATCTTGCTTATTTGGGTTTTATAGACTACACTGAAAACATAAAGCGAAACACCTCCTGTTTTGGCTTTGTTGTTATTAGGGGACACACAAAATCCTATTTGGGTAGTTTGTTTGTTACGCATACGGGAGAAGGACAGGCAGATTTCAACCAGGCTTCTTCCCGAATACTGAGTTAAAAAACCATAGCCCGGTTTTTCATTCGGAATTTTCGGCAAGCCGGCACAGTACCGAAACATACCCGAAGGTATCATAGCAACCAGGAGGACCCGATAGTGGCAAAGAAAAATAGTGGATTAAGCCCGATATATCGCTCACGGCTGGAAGCAGACCTTAAAAGGCTGACCGACCAGCTTGAACAAATGCGTGCTTTACGCGTGGCTGAAGACCGGCGTGAAGGAAGTCCTTTTGGCAAACGTGAGGAAGAAGCAACCGAAACAGCCGAGCTTGAAAACGGGCTGGCTATGGAAAAGAAACTGCTTGACCAGATTGCCGAAACTGAGTATGCACTGGATAAATATGACCGGGGTGTTTACGGCCTCTGTGAAATGTGCAAAGAGCCTATAGACCCTGCCAGACTTGAAGCTTTGCCGCAGGCCAGACTGTGTATGCAGTGCAAGTCCAAAGCAGCCAAGTCTTACTAAATCAGGTTTAAAAAGGTTGGGGGTTAATGACCAGGGGATTTGTGTTTTTTGTCAGCGCCGCTTGCGGCATTCTGGCTGACCAGTTTAGCAAATTTATTATCACCGCTAACCTTACCACAGGCACAGCCATACCGGAAAATAGTTTTTTCCAGATTGTCCACGTGCATAACACCGGTGCGGCCTTCAGTATTTTCCGGGGACATATAGAGTGGCTTATTGCCGCCAGTTGCCTGGGAGTAATACTGGTCATGGCAGCTTTTTTTATCAGGAAAAAGCTGCCATTTTTAGATACCCGCCCCGGTTTAGCTGCTTTAGGAATTATTCTGGCAGGTACAATAGGTAACCTGATTGACCGGGTGCGGCTGGGTTATGTTACTGATTTTATACAGGCAGGGGATTTCCCTACTTTCAATATCGCTGATTCGTGTCTGACAGTAGGCGTTATCTGGCTGGTGCTTTTATACCTTACATCTTCCAATTCGGGAGGAGATGCCAGTGAAAACGCGTAAACTGGTTGCCGAATCTGACGGTGAACGGCTGGATAAATACATAGCCCAAAAGGAAACTGACCTTTCCCGCAGCTTTATACAGGCACTGATAGACTCAGGCCATGTACAGGTAAACGGGAAAACCGCCAAACCCAGCCTGAAACTTAAAAACGGTGACACTATAACTATAGAAATACCTCCCGAAACCCCGCCCGAACTCAAAGCCGAAGACATACCCCTGGAGATAATCTTCCAGGACAAGGACCTGCTGCTTATAAATAAACCGCCAGGGCTGACCGTTCACCCTGCCCCGGGGCACCCTGACCATACCCTGATAAACGGAGTGCTGGCACTTGAACCTGAAATGGAAGACTTTGACGACCCACTTCGTCCCGGAATAGTCCATCGTCTGGATAAAGATACCTCAGGGTTGCTATTGGTAGCAAAAAACCGCGAAACGCTGGCTAATCTGTCTGCCCAGTTTAAAGAACGAACAGTACGCAAGTACTATCTGACATTGGTGAAAGGGGAACTGCATCCTGCCGAGGGATTTATCGAAGCCCCTCTGGGGCGTGACCCCCAAAACCGCCAGAAAATTGCGGTGGTATCTAACGGAAGGCATGCCCGCACCGGTTATAAAGTGCTGCGTTATATTCAAGGATACAGCCTGCTTGAGGTTAAACTTGAAACCGGCCGCACTCACCAGATACGTGTCCATTTTGCAGCTATCGGACACCCTGTAGCAGGTGATGCGGTTTACGGACAAAAAGAGACTTGGTTAAAAAGACAGTTTTTGCATGCCCACCGTCTTAGCTTTACACTCCCTTCAAACGGACAGACCGTGGAATTCACCTCCCCCCTTCCGCCAGACATGGAAGAAGCTTTGAAAATACTGGAAAACCCCTCCTGAAAATATTTTTAAAAATATTTGAAATTAGGGGGTTATATTCGGCTTGCATGGCATAGTATAATAGTAACTCCGTAGTAGATAGTAATGGGTCAAAAGGGTTATGAGATTAGACCGCAGACGTTCTAGTATAGAGATTATCGCTGACATGCTCAGGCTGGGTGAAGCCGGCAAGACTGAGATCATGTACAGCGTCAATATGTCTTATTTCCAGCTTCAGAAATATTTGAACTTCATGCTGGACAGGGAGCTTATTGACCGTGTACAGCTTGGCAACCCTTCTGTTACCTACAGGGTGACTGCCAAGGGGCTTGAACTTTTGCGCAGTATTGATAATATATTAGACACACTGGACCTTAAAGATAATGAACAGGACGAAGCCTAACTTACTGGGGCAGTAAAAGGAGATACCATGTCTGACAAACGAATGCTGATTGTACCGGCGGAGCTGGTAAGGCGGATTGATGAAAACCGCGGCGACCTGAGCCAGGCGGATTTTCTGAATTACCTTATTGACTCTCAGCTTGGCGGTGAAAACCGCAAGGAAAACGGAATCTCCAACCAGGAGTTTGAAGCCCTTAAGCAGGATGTCAAGAAACTGCTTGAAAAATCCAACAAGTCCGCCAGCAAAGAAGAACTGGTCTCCTTCCAGGAAGATACCAAGAAACTCCTCAAGAGTTTCGTGGATTTCTTTGTAGGCTACGGATTGGAACTGGGCAAAGGATCTTCCGCCATGAGCGACCTTGAAGCCCTGAGCAAACTGGGCGGTGCCGGCAGCAAAGATGAAACCCCCGGCGGTGAAGTAAAACTCAAGTGGAAATAATCTAAAACAGGTTTTTAAAAGCCTTTTTAAAGCCCTCTTCAGACGAAGAGGGCTTTTCTTTTTTCCCCTCAGCTTTAATAGAACATTGTTCTAGTATTTAAAACCTTCCAAGTGTATTTTCTGTCTGCCATATTTAGAACATGTTTTATGTATTTATCGGCGCAGTCGGTTTTTCTCTGGTACATATCTTTGACTTTGTGGCCTTGAAAAAGCTGCCGCTCCTTAAACCCATACTCTGGCTTTCGGGTTCGGCTCTGCTGGTTTATTCGGGTTTCATGGTCTGCTTCAACGGGAATCCATTATCCTTGCCCGCCTGGCTAAATGCCGCCGGTTGGGCGATATTTGCAGTCGGCATATATTTCTTTCTTTATTCCCTCTTTATAAATCTGCCCTTCGGTAAAACTTATGTCAAAACCGGAGTGGGAGACAAACTGATTACCAGTGGGTTTTATGCCCTGGTACGCCACCCCGGCGTACCCTGGTTTGTACTGGCGATGGCCGGTATGGCATTGGGTGCGGGTACTGACTTTGCCCTGTGGGCGGCCATTATCTGGAGCCTTTTGGATATAGCATTGGTATACGTACAGGACCGCTGGGTATTCGGAAAAATGTTCCCGGGCTATGCCCAATACCAAAAAACTACCCCCATGCTGATACCCAACCGCAAAAGCATTGCGGCTTATATAAAACAGCGTAATTTTTCAAATACTATACAAGGAGAAGTAAAATGACCCAGCTTGGTGAATTATTCGTACAGGGTAAACTGGAGGAAATCTGGGACCGTTGTTGTGGATTTATTGACCTGAGCATTGAAGACTTTATGAAGATACAGGAAAGACTCCTTCAGGAACAGTTGGAGCTTCTTAAGAAATGCGAACTGGGCAAGCATATCTTCAACGGGGCAACACCGACCAATTCGGAGGAACTGAGGCGAAGCGTACCTCTGACCACTTATGCAGATTATGCTCCTTTCCTGACTAAAAGGCGCATGGATATACTTCCCAAAAGACCTATTCTCTGGCAGTATACCTCCGGCAAAAACGGTGAATATGCCCATCGCTGGGCTCCGGTAACCGCCCGCCAGATGGATGAAGTAGAGTCACTGGTATGGGCAATGGCTCTTTTCAGCAGCTGTAAAAAACGAAAAGATATAAATATCCGCCCCAATGATGCGGTACTCTACGGCATGGCACCGCCGCCTTATGCTACAGGGACTATTGCCCGCTGTTTCCCCCATGAAAAGTTTAATTTCCTGCCCAAAGTGGAAGAGGCCGAAAGAATCCCCTTTGAAGACCGCATAAAGAAAGGTTTCCAGATGGCCCTTTCGGAAGGATTGGATTACTGTCTGTCCATGTCCAGTGTAACTGTAGCCATGGGTAACCGTTTCAGCCAGAGCAGCGGCAAAATAAGCATGAAATTCCTCCTCTCCAATCCCAAAGCCATGCTGAGGCTGGCAAAAGGTAAAATCAAAGCCAAATTGGCCGGACGCCCCATGCTTCCCAAAGACCTTTGGAAAGTTAAAGGGCTGATGACCTACGGCATTGACGGCAGTGTTTACCGTGAGAAAATCAAGGAGCAATGGGGACGCTATCCGCTGGATTTCCACGGCTGCACCGAGGCATTTTTAATAGCTACCCAAACATGGGACTATTCCAGCATGACCTTTGTCCCTTATATGCAGTTCTTCGAGTTTATACCTGAAGAAGAAGCAATAAAAAGCTGGCGTGATACCAATTACCAGCCCAAAACCCTGCTGATGAACGAACTGAAACCCGGCAACTACGAAGTGGTCATAACCAGCTTCCATGGAGGCCCCTTTGTCCGTTATCGCTTAGGACATCTGGTACAGATAACATCTCTGCGCAATGAAGCTTTGGATATAGATATCCCCCAGATGATTTATCTGACCAGAGTGGATGACCAGATTGATATTGCCGGTTTTACCCGCCTTTCCGAAAAGGGCATCTGGCAGGCTATTGAAGACAGCCACGTGGAATATGTGGATTGGGTAGCCTGCAAAGAAAGGGTAAACAATACACCCCGCCTGCACCTGTATATTGAACCCAAAGACAACACTACCCAAGACAAGGAACAGGTGATTGCGGCTATTCACGAAGAATTGAAAAATGTGCACCCCGGCTATGCAGACCTTGAGTCTTTCATAGGCCTGATGCCGCTGGATGTAACTTTCCTGCCCAAAGGCGCCTTTAAACTGTATAAAATCCGCCAGCAAAATGCAGGCGCAGATTTGGGCAATCTAAAGCCGCCTCATCTTAATCCTTCGGCCGAAGATTTGGAATTTATGCTGCGTACTACAGCTAAAGTAACTGTGAAACAGGGAGAGCCTGTAAGCGTTTAAACCGAAAAGTAAACAATATCAGCCACAAAGGGGCGGTAGCCAAAGCTACCGTCCCTTTGTTTTATCAGTTGTCCGTATTTGACAACAACCTACTTGTACTTCATAATGGCTCAATACAAGCTTAATTCTTGACTATGCACCCGGATATTACGGGTAATAAAGAGGCATTTTCGTGACTATCTGGGCTCTGGTACCGCTTGTAACCAGTATTGCATATATAGTGCTGCTGGCCGTCGTTCTGCTTTCAAAACGGCAGCCTATCACCAGAGTTTTCTCTGTTTTCTTAGGCGCAGCCGCTTTCTGGAGTTTCACCTCTTTCATGCTCCATATTGACGCCCCGCCGGAACAAACCCTTTTCTGGCACACCCTGCTGAATATCGCTCTGTTTGCCGCCATGCTTATGTACTACCAGTTCATCCGCGCCTATACCAACCGCAGAGGCAAACTTTTTCTGATAATAGGCTACCTAGCACTGGCGCTGGATATTTTCTTTAACCTCACCGGGCGGCTGGTTACATCCGCTTATATAGAGGACAATGTTGTTTACCACACAATAACCCCTATATTTTATGCCGTTTTTATATTTGCTTTATTATTCATTGGGGTAATTATTTACCATCTGGTGCAGAAATACCGCCAGTCTACAGACCCGGCTGAACGCAACCGCACCCTGTACCTGGTATTGGGATGGGTAATCGTAGTACTCTCAAGTTATACCAATTTAAGTAGCAACCCCAAAATCTACGGGCTCCCTCTTGATCATGTGGGTAACTTTATAAATGCGGGAATTATTGTTTACGCCATTACCCAATACCGTTTGATTGACATCAAACTAATAGCCCGCAAAACCCTTACTTACGTGCTTCTGTTCTTTTCCATGATAGCCATATACGCAGGTGCTTTGTTTATAGCTACGCGGATATTCCCGGCGGAAGAAATATCCACTATTATCCTTATGGCAACCCTGATTGTACTGATACTGGCTATGACAGCCCGTCCTTTAAGAGCATTTATCGAAAAACGCATAGACCAGCTGTTTTACCAGGAAACCTATGAATCCCGTCTGGCACTTATGGGCTTTTCACGCAAGATGGGCAATATTCTTAATCTGGAAGAATTGGCAAAATCACTGCTGCCTGACTTGGCCAAATCTCTAAATGTAAATAAAACCGCTTTGCTTTTCCCGGATGTTGCCAGCGGTGAATTTTCACTGCAATATATTCACCCCGCAGACGAGCACCTTAAAACCCAGTTTAAACTAGCTTCGGATAACCCTGTCATTGCCTGGCTGGATAAAAACAATGCCCAGCTCTACCTGAATAAACTGGACAGCCTGCCTGAACTGAAAGGCCTGTGGCAGATAGAGAAAGAACAACTTCAGAAATCAGAAATGGGGCTGCTGTACCCCATTAAAAGCCGTGAAAAGCTGATAGGCATTATCGGACTGGGAAATAAAAAACGGGGAGGCATATACTCCACCGAAGATTTAGACCTGCTGATAAGTGTGGCCAATCAGGCCGGTATCATAATAGAAAATGCCCAGCTCTATACTCAGGCTACTATCCGCGCCAATACCGATGAGCTTACCCGCCTCTACAATCACCGCCACTTCCATGAACGCATAGAACAGGAAATTGCCCGCGGTTCACGCTTTGGCAACACCTTCTCCTTGATACTGCTGGACCTTGACCTGTTTAAGGTCTACAATGACGTATACGGCCATCTGGCAGGTGACCAACTGCTCCGCAGGCTGGGTAAAATACTGGAAAACTCCATCCGTTCTATTGATATGGCTTTCCGATACGGCGGCGAGGAATTTGCCATCATGCTGCCCGGCACCAAGATTGAAGACGCTTACCATGTAGCTGAACGTATCCGCAAAAATATTGAATCCAAATCTTCTTTCCGTGATATGCCCATAACCGCTTCTTTGGGTATGGCTAACTGGCCCAATGACGGGGTAATGAAAGAGGAGATTATAGCCAAAGCCGATGCTGCTCTGTACCGTTCAAAAGAGACCGGACGAAACCGCACCAGCCTTCCCGCTGACCTTAATAACAACCCCACTCAGGTAATCAGCTCTGAGCTGGAAGCCCGCCCCAAAGCCATGTCTATTATCTATGCTCTGGCAGCTACAGTTGATGCCAAAGACCACTATACCTACGGGCATTCGCGCAAGGTTAGTGAATATGCAGTGGCACTAGCAGAGATATTAAAACTGTCTGAGGAAAAAGTGGAAAACATACGGGCGGCAGGCCTGTTGCATGACATTGGTAAAATAGGTGTGCCGGACCATATCCTGACTAAGCCGTCTGCATTGGATGACGAGGAATGGGAACCTATCAAGACTCACCCCGAACTGGGTGTGGAAATATTAAAACGGATAATGGATTTGGTGAACTGTTTGCCGGCTATACTCCATCACCACGAACACTTTGACGGCAGCGGGTATCCGTTTGGACTCAAGGGAGAGAACATACCTCTGGAAGCCAGGATACTCAGCATTGCAGACGCCTATGATGCAGTTACCTCGCCACGCCCCTACCGTACGCAACTTCATACTGAGCAAGCTATCGCCGAACTAAAACGTTGTGCCGGCTCTCAGTTTGACCCGGAGCTGGTGGATATATTCTGTCATGTCATAAAACCAGAAGACCACCCCCAGCTGAAAGCCTCACCGTAAACCGGCACTTGGGAATTCTGTACCCCGTATTCTTTTTAAGCGCTAATCTAAGCTATTATTCATTTGCCTGCTGTTGAATGGGAAATTCCAAACTGAAATCCAGCGCTGGAGCAGAATGAGTCAAAGCCCCCACTGAAATAACATCTACCCCGGTCATAGCCACTTCGCGTATATTATCCAGTGTAATATTGCCCGAAGCTTCTATTTTAATGCTCTCCGGTATGATATCAACCGCTTTTTTCATATCTGCAACGCTCATATTGTCCAGCAAGATAGAGTTCGGCGCACCCTCCACGGCCTGGGCTACCTGTTCCAGTGTATTTACTTCTACAGTCACCGGCAATTTGCTTTTATTGGTTTTTGCTTTCTCAATAGCTTCTTTGATACCGATACCCTTAGCAGACAAAGCCATCAGGTGATTGTCCTTTATAAGTACTCCGCAAGCCAAATCAGGCCTGTTACTTTTGCCGCCTGCGGCATACACGGCATATTTTTCCAGTATACGCATACCGGGTATAGTCTTACGGGTATCTGCCAGAGATACATTCAAACCTTCCACCTTGGATATGTATTTTGCGGTCAGAGAGGCAATACCGCTCAGGTGGGTAAGGAAATTCAGAGCGGTACGCTCACACTTTAGTATGTTTATCACTCTGCCGTTAAGCACCATGACAACATCTCCGGCTTTTACCTTCTTGCCGTCTTCTACCAGTATTTCAATTTCCATGGTGGGATCATGTTTTACAAACACAATCTTGGCTACTTCAGCTCCTGCCATTATTCCATCTTGTTTGGCAATTATAATAGCCCGCCCTGCTAAAGAAGACGGGATAAGTGTTTCAGTGGTAACATCACCCCGGGCAAAATCTTCGTCACAGGCATTGTCAATAATTTTCTCAATTTGAGACTGGGACATGTTAATCCTCCTTAATAAAGACTATATGTTTTTCCCACTCGGGCTGGTGGTCGGGAAAATCTGTACGGTAATGCGCTCCGCGGCTCTCCTGTCTGAGCAGGGCTGATTCTACCATAAGCCTTCCAGCCAGAATAAGGTTTGCCAGCTCTATTCCTTTGCGATTGGAAACGTCACCCAGACTGTATTGCCAGCCTGAAAGAATCTCCTGAGCTTTCGCCAAACCGGCATAGCTTCTTATTATACCAGAGTCTTCCCAGAGAAGCTCCTGGAGTGCCGGTATTGAAGGTTCAGGCAGATTGCGTACATATTTCCCCCACCCCAGCAGGCGTTTGGTCAATTGGGGAATAGGTGCCAGCATTTCAGGCTGGTTTTCACCTGCACTGTATTCTATAATCCGCCTCCCGAAAACCAATACTTCCAAAAGCGAATTTGAAGCCAACCGGTTTGCCCCGTGAACACCGGTGCAAGCTACTTCGCCGCAGGCAAAAAGCCCCTTGATATTGGTTTCTCCCCAGCTATTCACCTTTACCCCGCCTATCATGTAATGGGCAGCCGGGGAAACAGGTATAGCCTCACGGGTAATATCCAGTCCATGGTCCAGACAAAAACGGTATATCTGGGGGAAGCGGCTGCTTACTTTGTGGGAAGGCAGGTGAGTTACATCCAGATAAACGTGGTCAGATTTGGTTTTAAGCATTTCAAGGTGAATACTGCGGGCTACCACATCTCTTGGGGCAAGTTCGGACTGGGAGGAATATTCTGGCATAAAACGTTTGCCTTCTATATTCCGTAAAATTCCGCCTTCACCTCTGACTGCCTCGGAAATAAGAAACGGGGCAACCCCAGGCAGGTGAATGGCAGTAGGGTGAAACTGGTAAAACTCCATGTCCTTTATTTCTGCCCCTGCCCGAAAAGCCAAAGCTACCCCATCTGCGGTGGCAACCTCCGGGTTGGTGGTAAAGCTGAAAAGCTGTCCTGCACCACCGGTTGCCAGTATTACAAAACGGCACTGGTAGTGCTGTATGGCACCGGTATTGGTATCCAGTGTTGCCACACCCTTGATACGGCCGTTTTCCACAATCAGCTCTTTGGCCAGAGTATCTTCCAAAACCTCAATCTGGGTAGTGCGCACCCAGTTGTTCAGGGTAATTTCAATGTGTTTACCGGTGGCGTCTCCCCCGGCATGAAGGATACGGGGGCGGCTGTGGGCAGCTTCCAGCGTAAGAGATATTTCGCCGTTTACACTATCAAAAGGCACTCCCAGATAAACTAGCTCGGCGATACGCTGGGGGGCTTCTTCAGCCAGCAAGCGCACCATCTCACGGTCACACAAACCATCTCCGGCTATCAGGGTATCTTCAAAATGCAAACGTGGAGAATCATCCGGGCCGATGGCGGCGGCTATGCCGCCCTGAGCATGGCGGGTATTGCAGTCTTGTATCTTGCCCTTGGTGACCAGCAAAACACTTCCCCGCCCGCGCGCCAGCAAAGCGGTATATAAACCGGCAATACCGCTGCCAATAATTATATAGTCGTAGCTGGAACTCAAAATATTCCCGTCCTGGGGATTTTACTTTTTATCTTCGGGGGTTTTCTTGTAGCCGATAGCACCTCTGGAAACCTTGAGCAGAGTGCCTGATTCCACTTTGATAATTACACTGTCTTCAGCTACAGATTCTATCACTCCGTGAATACCGCCTATGGTAATAACGCCATCCCCCTTTACCAGTGAAGACATAAGATTGGCATGATCCTTCTGGCGCTGGCGCTGCGGCCTGATGATAAGAAAATAGAACATACCAAAGAAAAGTGCCAGTAAAACAAACATCGTAATAGTCTGCTGATCCATATTTTCTCCTTTAACTTTCCAGTATATTTACCAGCTTTGCCTGCAAAGACCAGGGGCTGGCTTTAAATATCTTTACACTTATGAGACATCCTTCAAGCGGCTGGTCGCTTTCCAGAAATACCAGTTTACCACCTAAAGTGCGTCCCTGCCACTTATTCTTTTGCCTGCCCTCCACCAGCACCTCGGCAAAGGTATCTACAAGGGCAGCATTTGCTTTGGAAACTGTTTCTTTCTGCAAGTCTTCTATAAGCTTCAGGCGGCGTTTTTTCTCGGCAACCGGTACATTATCCGCCATATCACGGGCAGCTACAGTTTGGGGGCGGGGCGAATATGCAGCCACATGGATAGCGTCATAACCGATATCTGACATAAGTTTATAGCTTTGGTCAAACTGTTCCGCAGTCTCAGACGGGAAGCCCACTATCAAATCTGTCTGCAGGCTGATATCCGGCATGGCGGTTTTCAGACGCCCCACCAGTTCTCGGTACTGTTCGCTGGTATATCCCCGCCGCATAGCCGCCAGAATAGTATCAGCGCCTGCCTGCACCGGTAAACTCAGAGAGTGGCATACTTTGGGCAGGTTGGCCATAGCATCTATAAGTTTCTGGCTGATATCCTTGGGGTGGCTGGTTAAAAAACGTATCCGGAGTAAACCCGGTATGTCATGAAGGGCATGAAGCAAATCTGCCAGACAGGGCTTTTCAGGCAGGTCATGCCCGTAGGAATCAACATTCTGCCCCAGCAGCACCACCTCACGGCTACCCCTCCTGACCAATTCGGCCGCTTCACAGTAAATTTCGGCTATGGTACGGCTTTTTTCCCGCCCGCGGCGGTAAGGCACAACACAGTAAGTACAAAAATTATTGCACCCCTGCATAATAGTCACGCTGGCACTTACCGGCGGCTTAAGCGGCAGAATAAACCCTTGCGGAATTTCATGCCAATCAGGTATACTGCCCGGTTCGAAAATATAATCTATAAACGGAAACTTTTTACGAATGGAAGAGATATCCTGCCCCACCAGGCAACCAGTCAGAGCTATTTTCAAGCGGGAATTTTTATCCTTCAGTTTACGTAACAGATGCAGACGGTTAATCACCTTGTTTTCGGCATGCTCGCGGACAACACAACTGTTTACCAGTACCAATTCGGCATCTTCAGCCTTATCTGCCGGGGAGTAGCCCCACAACTCAAAAAGCCTGCCCAAGCGCTCGGATTCGGCCTGATTCATCTGACAGCCAATAGTCCACAAATAGTAACCGGGCATAAGCAAAATATCTCCGCATCCAGATTAAACTAAATATAGATTATACCCTAATACGAAGCAATATCATAAATATCCATACAGAATATCACAGGAGTCTGGCCTAGATACGGTTGCGGTAAGCCGTAATCAAACTGGCAGCGAATACAATTATCCCCAAACCCCAAAAAAACGGGTTGAAAGCCAAGCCGACTACTGAAAAAATATATCCCATAAAAAACAGAGCAGAACCTACTGCCGCTCTGGCATTCAGGTTATTTTTAAGAACCAGAAAAAAACTTGTCCCCAATACCAATCCGGTTATCAAATATTCTATCCCTACCGAAATATCCGCATCGGTAAACAGCTTAAAAAAAGCCATAAGAGTGAATAAGACGGAAGCTACCCCAAGTAGTACAAGCCATACCCTGAATAATTTTTGGTCCAGAGTAGTGTTTCCTTCAGTCATAAAATTCTCCTTATGGCCATTGCGGGCCGTATTTTTGCCTGAGCGGCACTTCCCGTTTGCCTCTAAACCGAATACCGGTAAACAGACCTGTTATCTCAAGTAGTGTATAAACCGGCATACCGGTCTGTCAATGCCACTCAGGCAAACTGGGCGGTACTTTTATCTTTTTGGGTCTTGTATTTGCACCTCTGGCGGTATTAGTATGCTATCAAACCGGACGATGGGAGGAAATATGTTTAAAGAATTTAAAACATTCATTATGCGCGGCAATGTAGTGGATTTGGCGGTAGGTATAGTAATAGGTGCAGCCTTCGGGGCAATTGTCAACTCACTGGTAAAGGATGTTTTAATGCCTCCTGTCGGGTTACTATTAGGCAATGTTGATTTCAGCAATCTGTTTATAGTTCTTAAAGAAGGTGCCGCCAGCGGACCATATGAATCACTGCTGGTTGCCCAAACCGCCGGAGCAGTAACAATAAACTACGGGGTATTTATTAACGCGCTTATCAACTTTCTGATACTGGCTGCTGCTATTTTCTTTTTTATAGTCAGGCCGCTGAACCAGCTGGCCGCCCGCCAGAAAAGCAAAGATGCCGCCGCCCCTGCTCAAACAGATACCAAAGATTGCCCTTACTGCGCTACCCGCATACCCTTGAAAGCCAAGAAATGCCCATACTGCACATCAGAGCTGAAACAGACAGGATGAAAAAACAGCAGGGGATACAGAAAACTGGTGGCGGAGGGGGAGGGATTCGAACCCTCGACCCCGGTTTCCCGGGGCAAGCGCTTAGCAGGCGCCCGCACTAGACCACTATGCGACCCCCCCAGTGTCTAAACAAGAAGATAATATAGCATAAGAGCCCATTTGATACAACCAAAAGCCGCTTTTAAACAAGCTTGCGTATTATGATTGGCAATGAGGACAGAAGTAGCAGGCCCGTTGGCGTATCAGCTGGCGGGTTATAGGTGCACCACACTCAGGGCAAACCTCACCCCGGCGGTGGGCAACGTTAAACTCCAGCTGGGCGCCTCCCTTTGAGCCGTCAGGACGGTGATAAGTGCTGACACTTGCCCCCTTGTTCTGTATAGCTTTATGTAAAACTGACTGGATTGCCGAATGGAGTTTTGTTACCTCTGCTTCGCTCAGGCTGTCAGCCGGGCGGAGCGGGTTCAGACAGGCTTTAAACAAAGCTTCGTCCGCATACATATTGCCCACCCCTGCCAGCACCTTCTGGTCAAGGAGAACGGCCTTGATAGGTCCTTTACGCCCCGAAAGACGCTTACCAAGCACCTCCGGGGTAAAATCCTCTTCCAGAGGTTCAGGTCCCAGTTTTTCCAGAATAGTGTCCAGACTGGTAAGTAAGTTTATCCGCCCGAATTTGCGTATGTCTGTGAAGTATACCTGCTCTCCATTTTCCAAATGAAAGACCGCTCTGGTGAAACGGGGAAACTGTTCAGTCTCAGCCTTGACTGCCGTCAGCCCGCCGCTCATCTTCAAATGCACACTGATAAACAGCCCGCCGCTTAAGCTGATGATAATATACTTACCGCGGCGGCTAAGCCCGGTTACCTGCAAACCTGAGACCAGTTTGTTAAACTCGGTTTCAGGCGGGCAGAGCGTTTTTGCCCACAACGCTTCCATGCGGGTTATCTTTTTGCCCAGCAAATGGGGCATTATTTCGTTTTTTACCGTTTCCACTTCAGGCAGTTCAGGCATGATTTACTCCTTTGGTTAATTTGTGCTTCAGATAGGTCAGCCCTATTCCCAGCACTGCCCCCGAAAGCAGGTATGCCCCCAGCACATCACTTGGCCAGTGGGCATTTAAATATACTCTGGAAATACCCATAAAGACTACCGGCACAAGGCAAAGCAGCCGGAGTATAAACCTGAGTACAGGGCGGCGGATAAATTTGGGTATGATAAAAAATATCACCCCGTAACAGGCCAGAGCATAAGCGGTATGGCCTGAGGGGAAACTGGTGCCGCCGTCTTCCAGACTGCCGGGACGGGGGCGGTCAATAAGCCATTTGAATATATACACCACAAAAGCGGCAATGCCAGGCACCAGCGCACAGATTACGGACTGTAAACGGTAGCCTTTGCACCACAGCCAGATTACCGCCGCCCCCGGCGGAATAATCCAGACCGGAAAACTGCCCAGGCAGGAAATAAATTCCATAAATCCGTCAAAACCGGGCAGTGAAATATCTTGAATAAACCCTGAGATAGATGAATCCGCGGCTAAAACCGGGTTTAAAAATACCAGCCAGGCCAGCAGGATAAACACACCCAGCAGTATCAGATACGGCAGGTAATCACGCAGTTTTGCCAAGTCCGGTTTTACTCCATATCTCCCCAGTTAGCCCCGGATTTAAGCTCAACCTTGAGCGGTATTTCAAAGGCAACTGCACCTGACATGGTTTCTACAAGCAAATCACTCATCCGCCCAAGCTCTGCTGTGGGTACTTCAAATATAAGCTCATCATGCACCTGAAGCAGCAGGCGGCTTTTCAGCTTTTCTTCCTTAAGCTTTTCGTCCAGCCGGACCATAGCCAGCTTGATAATGTCAGCAGATGTTCCCTGTACCGGCATATTGATAGCCATACGCTCGGCTGATTCACGCAAAATACGGTTGGGTGAATTGATTTCCGGTATATAGCGGCGTCTGCCCAGCAGGGTTTCCACATAACCCTGAGTACGCACCTGCTGCTTAATCTCCGAGAAATAAACAGCCACCCGCGGATATTTTTCAAAATAGGCTTTTATAAACTTGTCAGCTTCTTCCAGCGAAAGCTCGGTAGCCTGTTCCAACCCGTAGCTGCTCATGCCGTATATCACCCCGAAATTTACGGTTTTAGCCAAGCGGCGTTGTTCTTTAGTCACTTTGGACGGGGATACATTCAGCAATCTGGCAGCGGTCGCAGTGTGAATATCCTGGTCACTCTGGAAAGCCTCTATCAGGGCGGGGTCTTGGGAAAGATGGGCCAGCACCCTGAGGTCTATTTGGGAATAATCTCCCGCCAGCAGCACTGTGCCCGGAGGCGCAATAAATGCCCGCCGTATCTCCCTGCCCATTTCCCCCCTGACAGGTATGTTTTGCAGATTAGGCTCGGAAGAAGATAACCTGCCGGTAGCTGTACGGGTCTGGTTGAAACTGGTATGCAGCCGCCGGGTATGCGGGTTTACCATACGCGGCAAGGTATCCAGATAGGTAGATTTCAGCTTTACCAGCATACGGTATTCCAGTATCAGGTCTACAATACGGTGCTTGCCCTTCAGCTCTTCAAGCACCTCTGCCCCGGTGGAATAGCCAGTTTTGGTCTTTTTGATAACCGGCAGTTTCAGTTCGTCAAAGAGTATCCGCCCCAGCTGCTGGGGGGAACCTATGTTAAAGCTATGCCCTGCCTGGGCATAGATATCTTCTTCCAGTTTAAATATCTGCCTGCCTGTCTTTTCAGCCATAGCCTTCAGCAAATCTGTATCCAGCATAATGCCGGTGCGTTCCATACCCAGCAGAATGGGCAAAAGGGGCATTTCCACCCTGGCAAATAAATCCATCAGCTTGGTTTCGGCAAGCTGGGCGGCAAAGATACCTTTGAGGCGGAAAGTGTAATCAGCCGCAAGCTGGGCTGCTTCTGAAAGCTGAACCTCGCTGAAAATGGTTTTTTTGCCGTTTCGGGTCAGTATATTTTCAATATCCGCAATCTCTATGCCGAAATGCTCAAAGATAAGATCTTTGATAGCCAGATTTTTTTCACCCAGCAGATGGGCGGCAATCATGGTATCAAAATCCAGCCCTTTTACTTCTTGCCCGGCAGATAAAAGCAAATTCATAAGGTACTTGGCGTTATGGGCGGTTTTACATATTTTTTCATCACCAAGCAGAGCTGCCAAGCCGGAATGCCCTTCGGTGGTAAACATCTGCCCTTCTGAAGCACTGCCGATAAACTCAGCGGGTACAAAACAAGCATCACCCGCCGCACTTGAAAGTGCCAGTGCCGTCAGGCGGGCATCCATAGCTTCTTCGGGAGTACCCGAAACCGCCAGCGCCAGCTCTTTGGCATTTGCCAGGCGTTTAACGATGCTGTCTATATTTTGGCTGTCTGCCACCGTATAGCGGGTTTCAATCTTTGGAGCGGCAGCGAACATATCCGGCGTACCCTGAAGCTGGTTTTCCCCTCCCGGCAGGCGGTCAATCAGCCTGAAAAACTCCAGCTCGCGGAATAGGTCTACCACTTTCTGGCGGTTATAGTGCTCTGCCCGGCATTCCTCAATACTGAAATCAAGCGGCAAATCACGCACGATAGTTGTCAGTATTTTACTGTCACGGGCTACTTCGGCATTGTCTGCCAGCTTTTTCTGAAGACCGGGCGGGCTTATTTTATCCAGATTTTTATAAATATCTTCTATGCCGCCATACTCTTCTATAAGTTTCTGGGCGGTTTTCGGGCCTATGCCGGGTACTCCAGGGATATTGTCAGACGGGTCACCCATAAGGGCTTTGTAATCTGCAATATGCTCCGGCCCCAAACCGTATTTTGCCCTTACCGCCGCCTCGTCATACAAACTGGTGCTGGCAAAAGAACCTGCCGGACCGGGATACAAAATGCGGATATCCGGCCCGACCAGCTGCATGGAATCTGCGTCTCCGGAGGCTATAATAACCTCCATACCTGCGGCAGCGGCTCTGGTTGCCAGCGTACCCAGCACATCATCAGCCTCAAAGCCGCTCTGTTCGTATACCGGCATATTAAAAGCATCTACAATCTGGCGTACCCGCCCCAGCTGGCTGACCAGTTCGTCAGGCATAGGCGGACGCTGGGCTTTGTAATCTTTGAACATTTCATGGCGGAAGGTTGGGCCTTTTCTGTCAAAGGATATGGCGTAACAATCCGGTTTAAGGTCTGTTAAGACTTTAATCAGTATGGAGGCGAAACCAAAAGCGGCACCCACTACTTCACCTGTTTTGCGGATTGCAAGCGGAGGAAGTACATGATACGCGCGGTGGACCAGATTAGTACCGTCAAAGAGGACTATTACAGGTTTATTCATAAACACATTATAGCAGATGAGACCAAAAGAGGTTCAGGTATTTTAGCCACTGTGAAGAAGCCTGAGCTAGGTTTCCAGCTGCAGTCCGCCGGATATCCAGACGTTTATGCCACCCTGCATGTTATATATGCTGGTAAAACTGTTCTCCAGCATAAGCTGGGCAGCAGATATAGAGCGGTTGCCTGAACGGCAGTAAACCAGGTAAGTTTTATTTTTATCCAGCAGGAAAAGCGAATTTTCAAAGGAAGCGTAATAATCCAGATTTACCGCACCCAGAATATGCCCCTGGGCATATTCGGATGGGGTACGCACATCCAGAATGACAAAGTCCGCAGAGCCGGAATTCTGGTCTATAAGGGCTTTGGCTTCGGCAACAGATATATTCTGTACAGCGGGCAGATTTACATCATCAACAGGAGAACCGGTAGCACAGCCTGTCAAAATCCCGGTACATACCAGCATAAATGCCAACAAGGCGGTTAAACCACGTTTGAAAGACACAGAGCTAAACACCGATAAAATTAGGCTGGAGCTTAACCCCGGAATAACCTGCCATAGTCTGCAAACAGGTTTCTTCCCGTTGGGTAATCCAGGTAGATACGCTTGTCAGCCCGAAATCAGACAACTGGCAGAAAGTAACCATAAGCTCATTGCAATAGCCGTAATAACGTGAAGAACGGTTGTCAAAGCTGACATTTCCCGTATCTGCCATCTGCTCTATTAAAGTGCGCAGTTTCAGGCGATTATAATAGGCCGCCCGCATTCCCGCCAGCATACCTTCGAAAAAAAGCTGAGCACGGAAGTTTATCATCTGACCTTCATTATTGAAAACCACATCAAAAGAGCCTCCGGTAGCACCGGATTCCTTAAACTGAAAAACCTTCTGTTCATAACCTATGGGCAAAGGAGGAGTAAGCTCAGGCAAGCGGATTTCAGGTGCTTCGGTAATGTCGGTCAGGCTTTTACCGCCGAAACGGCGGATTATATCCTGAGGAGACTGAAAGGTGCTGTAATCACCCAAAATTTCTGACACGATTGTCAGGTAAGACAGTGATTCTTTCGGGTCATACTGACGCAGTCTCATACTTCCTCCATGCATACTTGAGTAAAGCTAATTGAAACAGGTGTAAAATGTATCAAACTGATACGCTTGTCTTTTCCATCTCCCTGGGATATTCGGTAACCACCAATATCAATCGGATAACTATACGGAGCGGAATAACAATAAGAACCCGCCATTTATTAAATAAGCGGACACTTCTTACGCACATTTCACGGGCAAGTCCTTGAGACTTGTCCCGCAGATGAACAACGGGGATTATAAACTTATCTTCTGTCATAGTTGCTGCAAGTGATAGATACATTATAATACCCCTTGTGAACAGGGTGTCAAGTGTAACCCCATAGCCAAAGTCTGACAGTTACTTTAACGGTAAATACAACCGTTTTTTACAATTATTTCCCAGACACCCATGCTAATAATATATCATATATCAGTTGTTTGTATAAATATTCCTACAAACAACTCTAAGCCCTGACGGCTAAAGTATCCAGAAAAGTACTTTAATGCTATAATTAAATGTAATTATGTGCCGGAGGCTAAAAGTGAACACCAAGGATCTGCTCTCTATTTCAGACCTTTCCCCTGACGATATCGGGCGTCTTCTTTCAGATGCCGTTGAACTTAAAGCCAGGGGTTGGAATAACAGCCTCTCAGGCAAAACTTTGGCTCTGGTCTTTGAAAAACCGTCCCTGCGTACCCGTGTCAGCTTTGAGCTGGCTATGAAACAGCTGGGAGGGGAAGCACTGTATCTTTCACCGGCGGAAGTGGGCTTGGGCAAACGCGAACCCGTTGCTGATGTAGCCAGAGTTCTTTCCCGTTTTGTAGATGTTATCGCCTGCCGCACCTTCAGTCATGATACTCTGGTACAGCTGGCAAAATATGCGGATATACCCATCATCAATGCCCTTTCGGATTTGGAACACCCCTGCCAGGCGCTGGCGGATATCATGACCATTTACGAGAAAAAGGGCGAACTCAAGGGACTTAATCTGGCATATATAGGTGACGGCAATAACTGTGCCAACAGCCTTTTGCTGGCCTGCGCCATGACGGGTATAAACTGCCGTTTGGCTTCACCCGAAGGTTATCTGGTAGACAAGAACATATTTGCCAAGGCAAAAGCTTACGCAGAAGACAGCGGAGCTGAACTATACAGCGGAACAGACCTTAAGACCGCCCTCCGCGGGGCTGACGTAATCTATACAGATGTCTGGACCAGTATGGGGCAGGAAGCTGAATCTGAAAAACGTCTTAAGGATTTTGCGGGTTTTCAGGTTAATGCGAAGCTGGTTTCCCTGGCCGATAAAGACGCCATCATTATGCACCCTTTGCCGGCTCATTACGGCGAAGAGGTTGACCGTGAAATACTGGAATGCCCCCAGTCTGTTATTTTTGACCAGGCCGAAAACCGGCTGCATGCCCAAAAAGCTGTTTTAAGAGATATGCTGGGTGGATTGGAGATAGGCGGCAGGCACTAAGCTGCCGTGAAAATATATGAATAATACTACCCCTATTATTGCAATTGTGGGGCGGCAGAACGTGGGTAAATCCACTTTGCTTAACCGCCTTGCCCATAAGAATCTGGCTATTACTGAAGACCTGCCCGGTACTACCCGTGACCGCCTGTTTACTACCGTAAGCTGGTTGGACCGAAAGCTGATTATGGTGGATACCGGAGGGCTTGACCCGGATATTGAAAGCGTTATCGGCCAGCAGGTGAATATCCAGATAAGTCTGGCCATAAAAGAAGCTGACCTGGTACTTCTGGTAGTAGATGTAAAAACAGGTTTAGTTACATCTGACTACGAAATGGCAGATATTATCCGCCGTACCGGTAAACCGGTAATACTGGTTGCCAACAAGGCTGACAACCTGAAAATGGGACAGGATGCCGCTGAATTTTACAGTTTGGGTTTTGGCGAACCTTCGGTTATAAGCGCTTTCCATGGAAGCGGCATCTCAGACCTGATGGACCGGGTACTGGAAGAATTGCCTGACCAGCCTATTGCCAGCCCCGAAGAGGACAATTCAGTAAAGCTGGCACTTGTCGGAAGGACCAATGTAGGTAAATCCACCCTGCTTAATACCTTTCTGGGACAGGAACGCTCAATAGTAAGCAATATACCCGGTACTACCAGGGATGCTATTGACACACCCCTTGACTTTAATGGTACTAATGTGTTACTTATAGATACTGCAGGGATAAGACGCCGCGGCAAAGTTGAAAGCGGTGTTGAAAAATACAGTGTACTCAGAGCCCTGAAAGCCGTTGACCGGGCAGACGTAGTCCTGCTGGTTATGGATACTGAAGAACTGGTTACCGCTCAGGACACTCACATTGCCGGATATGTCCGGGATACCGCCAAAGGTATTATAATTATCCTGAATAAATGGGATCTGGGTAAAGGCCAGGACAAAGCTGAAGTGACGCAAACTATCCAGAGTAGATTTAAGTTTCTAGATTACGCTCCGATATTGTTTGTTTCAGGCAAAACAGGGCGTGATGTTGATACTATTATCCCCATGGCTCTGAAGGTACAGGAAGAACGCAGCAAGCGTATCCCCACCGCCAAGGTAAATAGCGTAGTTACCGAAGCTCTTTCCGCCCATACTCCGCCCCGTCAGGGAAAAACCCAGCTGAAAATCTTTTACGCTACCCAAGCGGAAATCAATCCGCCTTCTTTCGTATTTTTTGTCAACAATCCCAAACTGGTTCATTTTTCTTATGAACGTTTTATTGAAAACAGGCTCAGAGAGTCTTTCGGATTTTTCGGTACGCCTATCCGTTTAACTTTTAAAGCCCGAGGTGAAAAATGTTAATTGTCAAGCTGCTGCTTGTTGTTATAGTCAGTTATATCCTTGGTTCAATACCCTTCGGCTATCTGGTCAGCCACCGCGGTTCGAAAATAGATATCCGCAGTTTCGGCAGCGGACGCACCGGTGCTACCAATGTGCTGCGTACTATGGGCAGAAAAGCCGCTTTGCTGGTGGCCGCTTTGGATGTTATCAAAGGGGCTTCGGCTGTAGCTTTTGCAGGAATGGTTATCGGTACTGAAGCACTGGCTTTCGGCACCAACGGCATGGCCATATTATTTGCCCAGGTACTGGCCGGGCTGGCGGCAGTTGCCGGTCATATCTGGCCGGTATTCCTCAAATTCCGCGGCGGCCGCGGTGTGGCTACTTTCTTCGGAGGCATGATTGCCTTGTGTCCGGTAGCGGCCATATTCGGAGGCGAAGTGTTGATAATAGGCGCAGGGCTTTCCGGCTTTGCTTCCCTGGGTTCAATAACCGGGGTAGTCGGGGCGTATGCTTTACTGGTGCCCCTTACTCTTATCAGCGGATTTCCCACCGAATATATAATATACGCAGTGATAGGGTCACTTCTCATCACCATTATGCACCGCGATAATATTAAACGGCTGTTGGCGGGTAAAGAACGCAAGCTCAACGAAAAAGCCCGCTAAATACCCCTTGGCTAAAACCGATTCGGCATTAGAAAGCTTGGATTTTTCATGTCTAAAGTTTGTATTATAGGCACTACTACCTGGGGTATTACTCTGGGTACAGTTATAGCCCATAAAGGGCGTGAAGTAATGCTCTGGGCACGCACCGAGGACGAAGCCGCACTTCTTTCTGCCCAACGCCGCCCGGCTGACTTTTTGCCGGAAGATTACCGTTTCCCTGAATTTATGAACGTAACCGCCAATTTGGAAGATGCTATTACAGGTGCAGATATGATTCTGATGGCTGTACCTTCCCAGCGGATGCGTCCCAATATAAAGCTGGTTGCACCCCTGCTGACCAAAAACATGCTGGTCTGCAGTGCCGCCAAGGGGCTGGAAATAGGTACTGCCAAACGTATGAGTCAGGTAATTGCCGATGAGATTTCCCCGGATTTTGCTAAAAATATCTGCGTTCTTTCGGGCCCAAACCTGGCTATGGAAATATTAAAGGGGCTACCGGCTGTGACTGTACTGGCTGCAGATACCGAAAAATCAGCTAAAAAAGCCGCCAAGCTGGTAACCGCCAACAATTTCTGCGCCTACACCAATACCGATATAATAGGGGTGGAACTAGGCGGCTCACTTAAGAACATTATAGCTCTGGGAGCAGGCATAGTGGACGGGCTGAATTTCGGCAACAACGCCAAGAGTGCCCTGATTACCCGCGGGCTTACTGAGATTTCTGCATTGGGAGCGGCTTTGGGGGCTAACCCCCTGACTTTTTCGGGTCTGGCCGGGCTGGGTGACCTGATTGCCACCTGTTCCAGCAATCTCTCCCGCAACCATTTTGTGGGGGTGGAACTAACCAAAGGCCGCAGTCTGAATGACATTATGTACAGTATGAGTAATGTAGCTGAGGGTGTTTCTACTACTGCGGTAGCCTATGAACTGGCCCGTTCTATGGATTTGGAAATGCCGGTAACCGAAAACATATATGATGTGCTCTACAATAATGCAGACCCGAAGGAAGCCGCCAGAAAGCTTATGGATGCCCAAGCTACCCATGAGTTGGCAGGACGAAAATGGAACCTGTTTAAAATGTTCAGAAAACGCAGAGCCCGCAAAACACCCGAACTTAACCCTGATTAAGAGTTAAAATCCGGCTACTTTTTATCCTCGGCAAAAGACTTCTCCAACTCTTCAAAGAGCTGCTTCTGTTTGCGGCTAAGCTTCTCGGGGGTAACAACGTTCAGGTGAACCATCTCGTCACCGCTGCCAAAGCGATTCAAATGGGGAATACCCTTGCCCTTCAGGACAAAGTATTTGCCATTTTGGCTGCCAGGGGGTATTTTCAGCTTGTGCTCCGTATTAAGACCCGGCACATTTACTTCAGTGCCCAAAGCCGCTTGGGCAAAATTTATCTTAAGTTCATAAACAACATCATCACCGTCACGTTTGAAATCCGTATGCTCGGCAATGCTTACGTTTATATACACATCTCCTGCTGAAGCGCCCTTGTCACCTACACCACCGTAACCATTAAGGCGTATTTGGTTTCCGTCTGCCACGCCGGCGGGTATTTTTACCTGAACAGTCCGTTTGACATATTCTTTACCGGTACCCCGGCATTTAGCACAGGGTTCGCCGATTATAGTACCCTCGCCACGGCATTTAGGACAGGGAGTTACACTGGTGAAACGCCCGAAAACACTCTTTTGCACCTGATATACCTGCCCTGTACCATTACAATTAGTACATTTTACAGGCGAAGTGCCGGCTTTGGCACCGGTACCGCTGCACTCGGTACAATATTCAAGTCTTTCGGTAGTAATTTCTTTTTCAACACCGGTTGCGGCTTCCTCAAGACTTATCTGTATATCATAGGACATGTCAGGCCCGCGGCGGGGACCACGTTTGGCACCCTGAGTAGCACCGCCAAAAAAGGTTTCAAAAATACTGCCTAAACCGCCAAAATCAAAGTTTTCAAAGCCGCCCTGTCCAAAAGCATCTGCTCCGGCACTAAACCCAAACCGATCATAAGCCGCCCGTTTTTCGGGATTGGAAAGAACCTCGTAGGCTTCATTTACTTCTTTGAATTTTTCGGCAGCACCCTCTTCGTGATTACGGTCAGGATGATGCTTCATAGCCATCTTGCGGAAGGCTTTTTTTATATCTTCGTCAGAAGCACTGCGTTCAATACCCAGTACCTCGTAATAATCTCTTTTATTAACCATAATTTGTCATTATAACCTAAATTTTCGTTTTATAAAAATAAACCAACTTAAACAGTGCCAAATTTTATTTGCCGGAAAACTGCCAAATAAAGGCGGGAGGGGGCATCAAACCCCCTCCCAGAGGCCGCAGAACCAAATTCCCGGCCTTTATTTAGACTTCGCGGAATTCTCCCTCTACTGTGCCTTCATCGTCAGCCTTTTTGCCTTCTGCTGAGGGTTCTTCCTGAGCAGAAGCACCCTCTTGCTGCTTACCATAAACAGCGCTGCCAACACTCTGAAGAGCGGTGGAAAGTTCCTGAGTGGTCTTCTTTATTGCTTCCACATCGGTACCCTGAAGGGCAGTGCGAACGGCCGCTATCTTGCTTTCCAGTTCGGTATTCAGCTCCGCCGGTATCTTGTCCTTGTTGTCACGCAGGGTCTTTTCGGCATTGTAAGCTAGATTATCCGCCACATTACGGGCTTCTATCTCTTCCTTGCGTTTATTATCCTCAGCGGCATGAGCTTCCGCCTCGCGAGTCATCTTTTCGACTTCTTCCTTGGAAAGGCCTGAAGAAGCGGTGATAGTTATCTTCTGTTCACGCCCAGTGCCTTTATCTTTGGCTTTGACGGAGAGTATACCGTTTGCATCAATGTCAAAGGTCACTTCAATCTGGGGGACGCCGCGGGGGGCGGGTAAAATACCATCCAGCATAAAGCGACCCAGAGTGCGGTTATCTGCCGCCATGGGGCGTTCACCCTGCAGGACATGGATTTCCACGCTGGGCTGGTTATCAGCCGCGGTAGAAAACACCTGGCTCTTGGAAGTGGGGATGGTGGTGTTGCGGGTAATGAGGGAAGTGGAAACACCGCCAAGTGTCTCAATGCCCAGAGTCAGGGGGATAACATCCAGCAGGAGTACATCACTTACTTCACCCTTAAGCACACCGGCCTGAATGGCAGCACCGATAGCTACCACCTCATCAGGGTTTACACCCTTGTTAGGTTCTTTGCCGAAAAACTCTTTGACCTTCTGCTGTACCAGCGGCATACGGGTTTGTCCGCCCACCAGAATAACTTCATTGATTTCTGAGGCAGTTTTGCCCGAATCTTTCAAAGCCTGACGGCAGGGCTCAAGGCTCTTGTCAACAAGATCCATTACCATCTGTTCCAGCTTTGCACGGGTAAGAATAATATTAAGGTGCTTGGGCCCCGAAGCATCTGCTGTGATAAAGGGCAGATTTATTTCTGTCTGCTGAACAGTAGAAAGCTCTATCTTGGCCTTTTCAGCCGCCTCTTTCAGACGCTGCAAAGCAGTCTTGTCTTTGGAAAGATCAATGCCCTGGTCTTTTTTATATTCAGCTATCAGCCAGTCAATAATCTTCTGGTCAAAGTCATCACCGCCCAGGTGAGTGTCACCAGCAGTGGATTTTACCTGGAAAGTGCCTTCGCCCAGTTCCAGTATGGAAATATCAAACGTACCGCCGCCCAAATCATAAACGGCGATAGTTTCGTCTTTCTTCTTATCCAGACCGTAGGCCAAAGCAGCAGCAGTGGGTTCGTTTATAATCCGCAGAACTTTAAGTCCAGCAATAGCCCCAGCATCCTTGGTTGCCTGACGTTGGGCATCGTTGAAGTAAGCCGGTACGGTAATAACCGCTTCGGTTACCTTTTCACCCAAATAAGCTTCCGCATCTGATTTTAGTTTCTGCAAAATCATGGCGGAAACTTCGGGGGGGCTGAAATCCTTGTCACCCATAACTACCCGGACTTCGTTATTATTACCCTGAATAACCTTGTAAGGTTTGCGTTTGGCATCTGCCTCCACCGGCAATTCACGCCCGGCGGGTTCGCCCCATTTGCGTCCCATAAAACGCTTGATGGAATAAACAGTGTTTTCAGGATTTAAAATAGCCTGATTTTTAGCCTGACGGCCAACAATGCGTTCGCCGTTTTTATTTATCGCCACTACCGAAGGAATAAGGGTGCTGCCTTCGGCAGAAGGAATAACTACCGGCTCGCCGCCCTGCATGACGGCAACTTCGCTGTTTGTAGTACCAAGATCTATACCAACTACTTTACCCATTTAATTTTTCGTCCTCCTTGTTTATTTAAAGAAATTTATCTCATATCCGAATCAGACCGGCAGGGCTGGTTTCCGTTCCCCACCACTACCAGCGAGGTTCTGAGTATCCTATCTCCCACTGTATACCCCCGGCGGGCTTCATGAAGAATAATTCCTTCCGGTCCGTCTTCACAGGCAACTGCTTCGTGTAAACGGGAATCAAACGGCTCACCGGCCGCCGGAATAGCCTTGACCCCCTGATTATCCAGAATAGCTTGAAACTTACGTACTATCAGATCAAGCCCTTCAATAAAAGGCTGGCCGGCAATATCAGCGGGAACAGATGTCAATGCCCGTTCCAAATCATCCAGTACCGGCAGTACCAGCATAAAGGCATTTCCTCTGGCCATATCGCTCTGGATATTTCTTTCCTGTTCTATATACCTCTTGTAGTTAACAAATTCGGCTCTGGCCCTTTTCAAACTGTCCAGATATTCTTCTGAACGTTTCTTTTCCTCTGCCAACTGGGCATTCAGATTTTCCGCTTGGGAATCAGATTTAGCCTGATTATCTTCAGGGTGTTCACTTCCTTCTTTATCGTGCATTTTTCTATCTGTCATAATACCTTCCTAAATTGAAATAAAAATGCATTACGCACCAAAGGCGATTTTATTCATCCTTGTCAACAGGTGCTTTACCGTAAAGCTCGGCAACCAGAGTGCTCATAACCAGAGACAAATAACTGACCGCTGACAATGCTCTTTCATAGGCCATACGGGTAGGCCCTATCACTCCAATAGTACCCACTGCTTCGTCCGGTATACCGTACTGGCTGACTATCAGACTGTAATCACGTATCTCAGCAGAAGCATTTTCTTGCCCGATGTATACCTGCACGCCCCGGTTAAAAGGTGCAGGCGGTGCAATCATCTTGGAAAGCTTTTTCTGCTCAAGCAGCTGCATTATCTCCTGAACCCTTTGGTTCTGGTGGAATTCGGGTTGTTCAAGCATATAGTGCAACCCGTCAAAAAACGGCTCACGGCTTTCCTGCTCGTCTTCACCCCGCATCATCTTTACCAGACTGTCCCTGACTTTGAGTTCATCAGGGTTAAGATTAAAAAGCTTTTGCTCTATCTGGAAACGGGTCAAGCCAGCGTAGGCATCATTCAAGCGGTTGGATATAAGCGTAAGCTCGGGCTGGGAAACAGTATCCTCAAAGTTTATAAGCTGCTGCTTTACCTTGGCGCCGCGCAGTATCAACACTACCAGCACCAGATTATCCTGCAGGCTGACCAGCTCAATATGATGCACTTTGCCCTGTGTCTGGCGAGGCATGGTGACAACAGCCATGCTCTGTACACGCTGTGAAAGGACTGCTACCGTCAGGTTCAGCCATTCTTCCATCTCTTTTTCAACCTGATGAAAAAGGTGGCGGATAAGAAACTTGTCATTGGTGGGCAGTTCCACATCTTTCAGGGATTCCACGTAATAACGATATCCCTTGTCAGCCGGTATACTGCCGGCAGAGTGATGGGGACGGAGAATATACCCCTCGGTTTCCAGCCGGACTACCTCATTCCGTATAGTGGCAGAACAAATATCCAGACCGCAATCTTCCAGTATGGAAGATGACGAAACCGGCACCGCTTTGGTTATGTACTGCCTTACTATAGAACGCAGTATTATCTCTGCCCGTGATGTTAGCACTCTTGCTACCTCGTTAGCACTCTGTTGGTTAGTTTGCTAATACAGGTATAATTTAGCATGACTGCCAATTGGCTGTCAAGGGTAAAAATGACACCCTGAGGTAAATTATAATAAACCGGCCAGCTTCAATTGACCCTCTGAAAGGGGTCTGATATAATTCAGCCATATGGAAATTAAATGGTTAGGTCACTCGTGCTTCCGCCTTAAAGGCAAAAATACTACTGTAATTACTGATCCGTTTCCCCCGAATCTGGGGTATGCGATGGGCAAACAGAGTGCTGAGGTAGTTACTGTAAGCCATGCCCATACCAATCATTCGTTTACCTCAGCTATTGACGGTAATCCCCGCATTGTCAGCGGACCCGGTGAATATGAAATCGGAGATGTCATCATTCTGGGTCTTTCCACCTTTCACGATGACTCCAAAGGCAGTGAACTGGGTAAAAACACTGTTTACCAAATGGAGATAGACGACCTGTCCATCTGCCATCTGGGAGATATCGGCCAGGGGCTGACTGACAGCCAGATTGAAGAGCTGGGACGGGTGGATATACTCCTTCTGCCGGTTGGCGGCGGAAATGCCATCAGCCCAGGTAAGGCCGCCGAAATCATGCGAAAACTGGAGCCGTCCATTGTTATCCCAATGCACTTTCAGAGTGATTTATCAACCAGCTCCCTTTTGCCGATAGGCCAGTTTCTAAAGGAAATAGGGTTAAACAGTCTTGAACCCCAAGCAAAGCTGAATATAACCAGAGGCAATTTGCCTGTTACCACCCAGGTTATGTTACTGCAGCCATAAACACCCGGAAACCAAGAACTGTGCGGGAGAATAAGCGCTGAATGCACTACCTGAAACGGGTTACCATTTCCCTTATTCTGGCTCTGGGTCTTACCGCAGGGCTTCTTCCCCAAACACCGCTTGCGGCTGCCTCCTCACATGAATACTGGGCGGTAGTAGTAGGCATATCCGATTACCAGAGAATTACAGATGTAATAGGCCTGGCTAACGGCGCCCAGAAATTTGCTGATTCTCTCAAGGAAGCCTGGGGTGATGACCACGTAACGCTGCTGACCAACAGCAACGCAGACAAACACTCTATAAAGTCAGCCCTGGACTGGATGATAAACCAGGAAGATGACAATGATACGGTGGTCTTTTTCTTTGCCGGACACGGCGACAGCCATTCATATATAGCCCCTTATGATGCTTATTACGCCTCGGAGTGGATTTCCAGCCAGGAGCTTTCAAACTGGCTTTTGCCGCTGGAGTCTCACTATCAGGCTGTGATACTGGAATCCTGCTACTCAGCCAGCTTTGCAGATGATTTAAACCAGCCAGGGCGTATAATCCTGTATTCTTCACTTGCTGCGGAAGTTTCCTGGGCGGATGGAGACAGCGGGCTTTTTTCCGGATATATAAATGACGGACTAAGCTATATACCCAATGCAGATATAAACAGCGATAACATCATATCTCTGGAAGAGCTTTTTTACTACGCTCAGCCACGTACTACAGACGAATCCCGAATAACTTCCTCTCTTCAGCACCCGTTCCTGTCGGATGGAATAGGCGGAGAGCTCAGCCTTATCGGCAAACTACTATTAACGACCTCCATACCTATATCAGGCAACTATAACTATCTAATAGTAGACGGCAGAACCTATTCACTCAGCACCACACAATTTAACTTTACCCCTGGCACAACTCATGAAGTTACCGCTTTAAATATAGAAACCTTTCCTGGTATCCGTTATTTCTTTAAAAACTGGGCGGATGGAATTACTTCAGCCAGCCGCTCATTTACCAGCGGTGCAAACCTGCAAGCGGTTTATTCGCGCCAGTATCTTTTAACCATAGACTCCCCTACTTCAGCGGTTACCGGCGGTGGCTGGTATGACCAAAACACATTTGCCAATCTTTCCGCCCCGAATATTGAAGAGGGCGGCATACGCTATATATTTACCGGCTGGAGCGGAGATATTACCGGGCCTTTTGAAAGCACCCGCCTTGTGATGGATAAACCAAAGACAGTCAAAGCCAATTACGACACCGAATACCGGCTTTTGCTATCTTCGCCCTACGGCACACCTGACGGCGGAGGATGGTATGCCGCAGGCAGCACTGTAAAGCTAAGTGCACCCTCAGCACAAGGGTTTTTAATCCGCCAGGTATTTGAAAGCTGGAGCGGGGATTACACCGGTACAGATGCAAGTGCAGTCATCACCCTTAGCAAACCAATGAACATAACCGCCAATTTCAAAGCAGACTATACTTTCCTGTATATTGCCGTTGGATTAGGGGCAGTCATGATAATCTGGCTGATACTGGCAATATCCAAACGCCGCAAGAACTATTACAATACTATCTGACAAACTATTCCCCGTGTTTGAGAAAAGGACAGCTTAAAGCCCGCATGGAAGCATATTTAGATATTGAAACAACCGGTCTTTCCCCCTATCAAGCAGACCTGACAGTCATCGGCATCCACCTGGTAAATGGCAGTTCCATACCGGGGCTGATTCAGTTGGTAGGCAAAGAATGCACCGCAGAGAATGTCATGCTATCTCTTGCGGGTGCGGATACACTATATACTTATAATGGCAAAGGCTTTGACCTGCCGTTCATTCACCGCAAACTGGGAATAGACCTGAGCCGCCATTTCAATCACCGTGACCTTATGTTTGACTGCTGGGCTAAAAACCTTAAGGGCGGACTGAAGAAAGTGGAATGTCAATTGGGTATTCCACGCGAGCTGACCGAGGTAAATGGTTACGTTGCTGTTCAGCTATGGTGGAACTACATAAACAAGGCTGATACCGGGGCGCTGGAAACATTGCTAGCCTACAACCGTGAAGATATAGTAAACCTTAAAACCCTTAAGGACATATTATTAAATAACTGTACCTATTGACTGGCAGGTGAGTCCTAACTATAATCATCTATAATTTAGTTTTGGAGGCGTAAATATGGAATGGTATGAAATCCTTCTTATTGTGGTTGTACTCTGGGCAGTAGGTCACACTTACATGGATATGCAGATTAAGAAACAGGTTGAAAAACTCCAGAAAGAGTTTAATTCCCACAAACATTAATTGGTTTTTGGTTTTGTCTATAAGGCCGGATTTTCCCGGCCTTTCTTTATTCCATTAAAGTCTGTTTCAGGCCGATATCCTCACCCCCCAGTTTGCCATTTCAGACGTTTTTCTTTTCTTTTCAGCCTAACTCTTTGCCGTCATTCAAAATGTCCAGTTTTATCCTGTAGCCATTTTCAGACGCTTGTTCTTACTTTATGTAGAGTTTGTAAATCTTAAATCATTCCAAATTTAATATTCCATCCAAAATATAAGAGCCCCCCGTTTCCGGGGGGCTCTTTGGTTACTTTCGGACCGTTAGTCCATTTTCACTTTGTAGTTTATTAGACTACGCGGCGAGTGCGAACAATCAGGACGATTACAGCGACGGTCAGTACAGCACCGACAGCCACAATCAGCCAGATGTAGGCAGGAGTTTCAGCCTGAGGTACGGTCAAAGTGATAGCCGGAGGATTATTGACCTCTACCGGGGCTGCATCAGCCTTAACGGTGGTAAAGACAGCCGGGAACCATTCACTGGTGCTGTTGGCGGTATTGACGCGAACCTTCCAGTAGTAGCTGGTTGAGTTGCTCAAAGTGCCGTCATATGCCCAGTAATTGGTGGTCAGGTTCTTGGTAGCCAAAACCTTGGTAGCATCAGCGAAGGTAGGATCGGTGCTGAGTACGAGGTCATAGCTGACAGCAGTAGAAACTGAATCCCAGGCGAATACGGGTTTAACGGGTACGTTGGAAGCACCGTTGGTGGGCATCAGGTTGAAGGTGTAGGTCAGTTTTTCGGGCTGGGTGGAGACTGAAGCAGTACCCACGAAGCTCATGACCGGGCTGACAGCCCAGACGCTTACCTGGTAAACGGTGTCTTCAGCAATCACGAAGGCACCAACGCCATCTTTAAAGGTGGCAGAAAGAGTAGTGATACCATTTTTCTGGTTGACATCAGCAGCGGTAACAGTGTAGGCAACTTTGTAAGCGGTGGCATTATCAGTCACAACCACAAAGTACTTAACAGTCACATTGCTGTTATCAACAACCAAAGCGTCCCAGGTTACCTTGATAGAATCAACGGTAGAGGTAGCTTTGACGTTGGCTACGGGTACAGCCATCTTGTCGGTGTAAACATACAGCTCGGCACCAAAGATACCATACAGCATGTTAGCACCGGGGGCAGCAACACCAATCAGTTTGGTAGCAGTGCCAGTAGCGGTGGAAGGACCAGCAATAATGCCAGCCTTGTAAGAAAGACCGACATTAGTAATGCGGATTACGTTGTCCCAAGTACCATCCAGTACATACAGGACGTTTCCGCCGGAAGCAATACCAGAGAAGATACCAACGCCGTTGTCAACATCAGCATAGCTGCTGCTGTCAAAGGCATAAGCACCGGTAACTGTATTGTCAATCCGTGTCCAAACAGGAGCGGCAGCAGCGAAGTCATAAACGTATGCCGCACCGCCATTACCAGTGAGATAGACTACGCTGTTAGAACCATTCTGGAAAGTTACAACAGGTACGGATGAAGCAATAGTTGTAGCAGCAGTAGCGGTACCCCAAGTAATGCCACCATCAACTGATTTGGATATCGCGCTGTCAGAACCGGCGGCTACCAAGGTAGAACCGTCAGTTGAAACGGCAAAGGAGGTAACAGTGCCAACAGCACAGGCGCGGCCAAACCAGAGAACACCATTGGTGCTGGTCTGGTAGACAACATTATCGCCGCCGACCAGGATAGTGTTGGCATTGGAAACGAACCATGATTGAATTGTAGCACCACTGTCAACAGTGGTAATGCTGCTTACCTGAGCGGTGAAGGTCTGGCCGTTATCCAGTGAACGCCAGATAGTGGTTCCACCGAGGTCAGCTACGAATACAGCGTCACCAGCGGGTGAAACGGCAACATCAATGTCGCCATCTTCGTCAATAGAAGTGGTTGAGAGAACGCGCTCGTAAACGCCACCGGAAAGACGCCAGAGACTCTGCTGAGCATAGTCACTGGTAACAATGAACAAGCTGCCGGCAATATTGTCAACGCTGACAATAGCCTGGCGCATCATGGAAATCTGATTCCAGGTTTTGCCGAAGTCAGCAGTGTAAGAAACACCACAGTCATAGCCGCCGGTACCAGCAAGAGCTTTACCGGAGGTAGCGAAGTCAGCCAGAGCCAAAACGGTTACTTCCTCATCATACCAGCTATCCTCACCGGTAGGAGCTTTGCTGGTCTTGGTGAAGGTAAGGCCGTCAGCAGAATACCATGTATTGGGACCATAGGCCATAGAATTCAGATAACCACCGATAATCAGTTTGGCAGTGCCAACGCCGCCGGCGCCGTCAATGTCAGAGACTTCGGTTTCGGTGTCAAGACCGCTGACGTTAAGGTCAATGGTCTTGGTAGCGCCGCCGTACCACAGGTAGACGTCACCCTGTCCACTGAAAGTGGCAAGGGCAAGCCAAGCCTGGAACTTGCCGGAGGTCAGGCTGGAGTTGAAGTCAGAGGGCAGCCAGAGTTCGGCATGGTAAACGCCATCAATAGAGCCAAAATCTTCATCATTGCTTACCAGTACTTCTGCATCTTTGCAGAGGGATGTCTGGTTCCACTGATTGCCGAAGTATTTGGCGGTAATGAAGGTGTTGTTGGCATTGTCTTCGGCAACA
The DNA here is from genome assembly GCF_001889305.1 of Dehalococcoides mccartyi. Lineage (NCBI taxonomy): Bacteria > Bacillati > Chloroflexota > Dehalococcoidia > Dehalococcoidales > Dehalococcoidaceae > Dehalococcoides > Dehalococcoides mccartyi. The sequence goes on from NZ_CP013074.1 coordinate 1,299,683, forward strand.
GCAATAACGCCCTGTTTGGTGGCGAAGTCAGTGGGGTCAACCACTACGTCCCAAACATTGCAGTCAGGAATACCCATGGTAGTCCAGTCATGGCCCTGGGTAGCAATGGAGAGGTCAGACCAGGGCATACCGAAAGCGGTTTCCTGGCACATATATACGCCGTTAACACCAGTGGTGCCGAAGGAGGCAGTACCGGTGAAGACGTATTTGTTGGCGCCGGCATAGCCGACATCCAGGGTTACGATAACGCCGGTAGGCTGGTTAGCCCAGTCATTATCATCAGCCCAAATGTATACATTGGACAGCTTGTTCCAGGTTACACCGCCGTCTTTGGTGGAGAAGATGTCATAACCGTCAGTGAAGTAAACTTCATTGGCGTTGACGCTGGAAGCGCAGATATCAAAGATATAAGCGTCACCATAAGGGGAAGCAAGATTGGCAGTTACACCATCCTGGAAGACCATTTTCCAGGTGCGGCCGGCATCAGTGGATTTAAAAACGCAGGGTGAGCCGTCATATATGGTAGTGGCATAAACGGCAGTTTTATCTGCGTTCCATTCCAGCTGACCGATAGCATCAAAGCGAGCACCGGGAGTGCTGACTACATAGCCGCCAGTTGCGCCGGAGCCAGGCAGGGAGATTTTGCTCCAATCCTGGTTGGCAGCAGCTACGGGGGTAGCGACTGCGAACATGGAAAGAACCATGGCAGCAGTCAGGACTACGCCCAGAACTTTACTTATTTTTGTCTTAAACATCGACCTATAAATTTCCTTTTAAAATTATTTTATGCAAATGTCTTCATATTATATATGTATATATGAAGACCAAGAGTGGTCCAATTCAGCATCAATCAAAGACGCTTCCCCTTACGGGTGCATACCAATTACACCACCTCCTTTCAAGGTTTAACCTATCTTATATAATAACACAGCCTGTCAATACTTTATTAGTATTTTGACCCAATTTGGCTAAGAAGTACTATAGTTTTTATACGTTTTACGTTTGAAAATATTTTTTTATCCCTTTTAGCTTACATTTCTTTCTGGAGGTTAGCCAGGAAGTCAGCATTGTTTCTGGAGCGGCGCAGGCGGTCCAGCAGGCGCTCATTAACCTCTGTATAGTGGTTAGCGTCATCAGCGATAATGGCAACCATCCTCCGCAAAAGCTGTACCTGCTTGTAGTTGTCACCCAGCAGCAGCTCTTCACGGCGGGTGCTTGAGCGAGATATATCCAGGGCAGGGAATACACGGCGTTCGGCCAAGCGGCGTTCCAGATGAAGTTCCATATTGCCGGTGCCCTTGAACTCTTCGTAAATAAGGTCATCCATGCGGCTGCCGGTTTCCACCAGACAGGTAGCGATAATGGTAAGCGAACCGCCCTCTTCGGTATTGCGGGCAGCCCCGAAGAATTTCTTGGCAGGGTGAAGGGCTACCGGGTCAATACCGCCAGAAAGGGTGCGGCCTGATGAAGGCATAGCCAGATTGTAGGCGCGGGTAAGGCGGGTAATGCCGTCCAGCAGTATAAAGACATCTTTGCCGCTTTCTACCATACGCTTTGCCCGTTCCAGTGCCAGTTCGGCTACCCTGGTCTGGTTTTCCACCGGTTCGTCAAAGGTGGCGGCCATAACTTCGCCCCGTACGTGGCGGCGCATGTCGGTTACTTCTTCAGGGCGTTCACCTATAAGGACTACCATTATATGTATATCGTTATAATTGGTAGCGGTGGCATTCGCTATGTTTTTAAGAATAGTGGTCTTGCCGGCTTTGGGCGGGGAAACAATAAGCCCGCGCTGTCCCCGGCCTATGGGGGCTATCAGGTTTATGAGGCGGGTAGCAAGTTCGGTGGGAGAGGTCTCCAGATTTATCAGGCGGTCAGGAAAAGTGGGAACCAAAGCACCAAAATTCGGGCGGCGTTTGGCCATTTCGGGGTTAAGGTCATTTATGGCTTCCACCCGCAGAAGGCTGTAATATTTTTCACCCGGCTTGGCAGGCCGTCCCTGTCCTATTACCATATCACCAGTCCGAAGCCCGAAACGGCGTATCTGGGACTGAGACACATATATGTCTGACGAGCTGGGCAATAAAGAGGCCTGCCGCAGAAAGCCGTATCCGTCCGGCATTATTTCCAGAATACCCGAACAGAATACATTCCCCTGTGATTCGGTATAAACCTGAATAAGGCGCATCACCAGGTCCTGCTTTTTAAGGGCAGTCACCCCGTTCACACCCATTTCTTTGGCAATATCCAGAAGCTCTTCCCGAGTCTTCTTTTCAAGTTCACTCAGCTCAAATTGTCCGATTTCCATTGTGTCTCACCCCCTATCTACAACGAGTTATCTGTATTTTAGTTTCTATATATAAAGGAAGCACCTGTGATAAACAACCTTAAATATTACTTCTGGACACTTTTCCAGTCAGCCATGAAACGGGCAATACCCGAATCTGTCAGCGGGTGCTGCATCATCTGCATAAGCACCTTGTAAGGTACAGTGGCAATGCCGGCACCAGTCTGAGCCGCCTGAGTGCAGTGAAGCGGGTGGCGGATACTGGCAGCTATCACCTGGGTTTCAAACCCGTATTCCTTATATATACTGACTATATCATTTATAAGCATCATGCCGTCATGCCCGGCGTCATCCAGCCTGCCCACAAACGGGCTGACAAAGGCCGCACCGGCCAAAGCCCCCAGCAAAGCCTGATTGACCGAGAAACAGAGGGTCATATTGAAGCGGACACCCTCTTTGCTCAGCTTGGAAATAATCTCCAGCCCTTCGGCGGTGGCGGGTATTTTGACCACAACGTTGGGTGCCCACTTGGCGATTTCACGGGCCTGCTTGAGCATTTCGGCGGGGTCTTCAGCCGTAATTTCGGCGGAAACATCACCCTCCGGCAGCAAGGCACATATCTGCTGGACTACGGATTTATAATCACTGATGCCTTCTTTGGCAACCAGAGTAGGATTAGTGGTCACACCGCTCACCACTCCCAGTTTCAGGCCTTTTTTAATCTCTTCAATATTAGCGGTATCCAGAAAAATACGCATTTCTACCTCAGGACCAATTTATATTTATGCCCTTATTTCAGGGCGAAAGCGGCAAAGAAGGCTGTTCACCGTCACGTATAACCTTTTTAGCAGCATTTACAAATTCACGGAACAAAGGATGTGGACGGTTCGGCCTGGAAAGAAACTCCGGATGGAACTGCGAACCAACCATAAACGGATGGCCGCTAACCTCGCAAATCTCTACCAGCTTGCCGTCAGGAGACAGTCCGCTGAATACCATACCTGCCTTGGAAAGGGTTTCACGATAATCATTATTAAACTCAAAACGATGACGATGACGCTCATTTATCATCTGATTCCCGTAAGCCTGACCGGCCATGGTATCAGGCTGGATAAGACAAGGATAATTGCCCAGACGCATAGTCCCGCCCTTGGAATCCACCCCCCGTTGCTCCGGCAAAAGGTCAATAACCGGGTAAGGAGAATCAGGTTCAAATTCGGTAGAGTGGGCTTTGTCAGACTGAAGCACGTGGCGGGCAAATTCAATAACCATAACCTGCATACCCAGACACAAACCCAGATAAGGTATGCTGTTTTCACGGGCATACTTGACAGCGGTTATCATGCCCTCAATACCCCTTATGCCGAACCCGCCGGGTATAATAATACCCTGAACGTGTTTCAAATATTCATCAGGGCCGTTTTTCTCAATATCTTCAGCATGCACCCAATCTATCTGAATATCCCGCCCGTTATGAATGGCGGCATGGCAGAGAGACTCCCGCACCGAATAATAGGCATCTTTCAGCTCCACATATTTGCCAACCAAAGCAATCCTGACCGTAGGGGTAGGTTCTTTAATTTTCTCCACCAAACCACGCCAGATACTGAGGTCAGACGGGGAAGCATTCAGGTGAAGGCGGCTGACCAATAAATCACCCACACCCTCAGACTCCAGCTTCAGGGGGACTTCATATATAGTGGAAACGGTGGGCATAAAGATAACCGCCTTACGTTCCACATCACAGAACAGTGAAATCTTGTCACGAATACCTTCGGATATAGGGTAATCTGCCCGGCAGACAATGATATCAGGTTGGATACCTATCCGCCTGAGTTCGTTAACGCTATGCTGGGTAGGTTTGGTTTTAAGCTCCTGGGTAGACTGTATATAAGGAAGGAGGGTTACATGGATATACAGAACATTATCCCTGCCGGTATCGTTGCGCATTTGGCGGATAGCTTCCAGAAAGGGCTGCCCCTCAATGTCACCTACAGTGCCGCCCACTTCCACTATCACCACATCGGCTTTAGACCGGTCTGCCAGACGCTGTATTCTGGCTTTTATCTCCTGGGTAACATGCGGCACTACCTGTATGGTACCGCCCAGATAATCACCCCGGCGCTCTTTGTTTATAACCTCGGAATACACCTGCCCTGAAGTAACAGTGGAATCAGCAGTAAGCTCAATATCTATAAAGCGTTCATAACTTCCCAAATCAAGATCAGTCTCTGCCCCGTCCTGGGTTACAAAAACTTCGCCGTGTTGATAGGGAGACATCGTGCCGGGATCTACGTTCAGATAGGGATCCAGCTTTTGAACCGAAACGCTCAACCCCCGGCTTTTGAGAATATTCCCCAGTGAGGCAACGGTAATGCCTTTGCCCACAGAGCTAACCACACCGCCAGTTACAAAAATAAATTTTGACATAATAACCTGCTAAGACTTGATAAGATGAGAGTAAAATAGAAAGGCAAATTTTGAACCTTTGCCACAAATTTGGAAACCCATGGAAAAAGCAGAAGTCTGATTCATTAAATCGTGTTTTATTATAAGGATGTACCAAAGGCTTGTCAACATTATATATAGGGAAAAGAGCCGTGTTTCTTAAACAGATTTAACACTATTTTATTAACTTTAATAATACCCCATTGACACTATTTATAGCATCATAATATAATATTAAACAGGTATTTCCCAAGGGGGAATTATATGGCTAATGAAAAAAACTTGTACGAAACACTGGGCGTTTCGAAAACCGCCAGCGCAGACGAAATAAAAAAGGCATACCGCAAGCTTGCCCGCAAATACCACCCTGACTTAAATCCTGGGGACAAGGCGGCTGAAGAAACATTTAAAAAGATAAACCAGGCTTACGAAATACTGAACAGCCCTGAAAACAGGGCTAAGTATGACAAGTATGGTGACCAGTGGCAGTATGGCGAACAGTTTGAAAAGGCCCGAGCCAGTCAGCAGCAAACCCAGGGCAACCCCTTTGGCGGGTATGATTTCAGCTTTGGCAGTTCCGAAGGCGGCGGGTTTGAAGATATTTTAAGCCAGATGCTGGGCGGCCGCATGGGCGGGCGCCGAAGCCGCTCCCAGCCTGGACAAAGCATTGAACAACCCGTAGACATTTCGCTGGAAGAAGCCGCCAGTGGTACCAGCCGTCTGCTAAGTTTCCAGATGCAAAAACCCTGTGAAACCTGCGGAGGCAGCGGTGTAAAAGATAAAAAGACCTGCCCAACCTGCCAGGGTACAGGTATAAATCCGGGTATTGAAAGACTGGAAGTCAAAATACCAGCGGGTGTAAATACCGACTCCAAAATCCGTCTGGCAGGCAAGGGAGGGTATGGACAGGCGGGTGGACAAAGGGGTGACCTGTACCTGCGCATTAATGTCCGCCCCCATGAAAAATTTGAACGCAAAGATGACGACCTGACAGTAAATGTGCCGGTAAACCTGACTACCGCCATGTTGGGCGGGGAGATATTTGTCCCCTCTCTCAAGGGTAAACTGGCACTGAAAATACCGGCTGAAACTCAAAACGGACGCACTTTCCGCCTGAAAGGACAGGGTATCCCCCATTTGGGAAAGGATGGAAGCGGAGATTTGCTGGCGAAAGTCAGCATCGTACTGCCGGAAAAACTTACCGATACGGAAAGAAACCTGTTTGAAAAACTGCGCCAGCTTCGGCCGGACAGTTAAAGGGAGACAATCATGGAAAATACTAATCAACCGCGTTATGTAATCTCGGTAGCCGCTGAAATACTGGGCATGCAAACCTACACCCTGCGCTATTACGAACGGGTAGGTATTATCAAGCCATTCCGTTCGCAGGGCAGAATAAGATTATACTCGGAACAGGATATTGAACGGTTAAAACTGGCCAAGACCCTGCTGGATGAGCTGGGTATAAATATGGCCGGGGTTGAAGTTATTTTAAATATGCGTAATCGTATTCAGGAGCTTATGTCAGAAAACGAAGCCCTAAGGGAAGAAATACAGCTACTCAGAGAGGGGGAGTAAACCCGTGAGACAGGAGAAATTTACCGAACAAGCCCAGGAAGCCCTCAGCGCTTCACAGTTGCTGGTGCAGGAATATCAGCACAGCCAATGGGATGTGGAACATGTGCTGCTGGCACTTATCCGTCAGGAAAAAGGACTGGTGGGTGAAATAATAAAAGAACTTAAAGTAAACTCAGAGGAGATAACCAAACAGCTGGCAGAAGCTTTAAAACGTTCGCCCAAAGCGGTAGGCGGCAACGTTCAGATATACCCCACCCCCCGCATTATCAGCCTGCTGCAAACCGCCAATAACGAAGCAGACCGCCTGCGGGACGAATTTATAGGGACAGAACACTTGCTGGTAGCTATAGCAGGAGATACCCAGGGAGAATCCGCCCGAATTTTGAAACAGTTTGGTATTGACCAGGAAAAAGTATATTCCGCTCTCCAAAAAATACGGGGCGGACACCGTGTGACCGATGCCAGAGCTGAAAGCAAATACAGGGCACTGGCTAAATACAGCCGTGATTTAACTGAACTTGCCAAACAGAACAAAATAGACCCGGTAATAGGCCGCGACCAGGAAATCCGCCGGGTTATGCAGATACTCTCCCGCCGCACCAAAAACAACCCGGTCATTGTGGGTGAAGCTGGTGTTGGTAAAACCGCCATTGCCGAAGGGGTTGCCCAGAAAATTGCGGATAATGACGTACCCGAATCCTTGCGTGACCGCAAGGTAATGGCCCTGGACATGGGCGCTTTGGTTGCCGGAAGCAAGTTCCGCGGAGAGTTTGAAGAACGCCTCAAGGCCGTGATGGACGAGGTGCGGCAATCCGCCGGTGAAATTATTCTTTTCATAGACGAAATCCATACCGTAGTCGGGGCAGGAGCGGCTGAGGGGGCTATAGATGCCTCAAACATGCTCAAACCGGCTTTGTCCAGGGGTGAACTCCAGACAATAGGGGCTACCACTCTGGATGATTACCGCAAATATATAGAGAAAGACACTGCTCTGGAACGCCGTTTCCAGCCGGTATTTGTAGAAGAACCCTCAGTCGACCAAACTATCGAGATATTAAAGGGTATCAGACCCAAGTACGAAGCCCACCACAAGCTGAAGATAAGCGATGCCGCACTGGAAGCAGCCGTCAGGCTGTCCAGCCGCTATATTACGGAGCGCCAGCTGCCTGACAAGGCCATAGACCTTATTGACGAAGCCGCAAGCAAACTCCGTCTGGATAGCGAAAGTGCCCCGCCGGAAGTAAAGAAACTGGAAAATGAACTCCGCCAGACAGGCATTGAGGAAGAAGCAGCTTCTCAGTTGCAGGAATACGAAAAAGCGGCCGAACTCAAAGCCGAAAAGATGCGTCTGGAAGAGAAATTCAATACAGCCCGTGAGGAATGGCTGAAACAGGAAAAAATTGCCGAAGAAGTCACTGCCGAGCAGATAACGGCACTGGTTTCATCTATGACTGGCATACCGGTCAGCCAGATGCTGGAAGGTGAAGCTTCCAAACTGCTGAATATGGAAGACCGCATACACGAGCGAATGGTAGACCAGGAAGAGGCAGTAAAAGCCGTAGCTGAAGCTATCCGCCGCAGCCGGGCAGGGCTCAAAGACCCGCGCCGCCCAATAGGCAGTTTCCTGTTTTTAGGCCCTACCGGCGTAGGCAAAACCGAACTGGCACGCAGTTTAGCATGGTTTTTATTTGATGATGAAACCGCTATGGTCAGGCTGGATATGTCTGAATACCAGGAAAAACACACTGTCTCCCGTCTGGTAGGTGCACCTCCCGGATATGTGGGCTACGACGAAGGCGGGCAGCTTACCGAACTGGTCCGCCGCCGCCCGTACCGGGTTATCCTGCTGGACGAGATTGAAAAAGCCCACCCGGATGTATACAACACCCTGCTCCAGCTGCTGGATGACGGCCGCCTGACAGACGGGCAGGGCAGAACGGTGGATTTTAAAAACACGGTTATCATTATGACCTCCAACGCGGGCATAGAAACTATCAAACGCGAATCTGCCCTGGGTTTTGCCGTCAGGAATGATGACTCCAAGACCCGGCAGGACAGCTATGAACGCATGAAAGACAAGGTCATGGCCGAGGTTAAAAAGACCTTCCGGCCGGAGTTTATAAACCGGGTGGATGAAATAATTGTCTTCCACGAGCTGGCTGAAGAACAGATACGCAAGATAGTAGATTTCATGATAAAAGATGTCTCCAAACGCCTTGATGAACGCAAACTCAAGCTGGAGCTGACCGATGCCGCCAAGGGCTGGCTGGCCAAGGTAGGGTATGACCCGGCCTTTGGTGCCAGACCCCTTCGCAGAGCCATTGAAAGATACATTGAAAGCCCGCTGGCTGGCAAGCTGCTTCGCAATGAGTTTAGTGAAAATGCTACAATACTGGTGGACAAGGCGGATGAAGCTCTGAGCTTCAGCCAGAAGACCGCCTGATACCAGGAAGGCCTTAGATGGCGGATCTGCCCGAAGAAGATATTTCAATATGCGCAACCGGTGCCGAGCTGAAGACCCGTGCATGGTTTAAAAGATGGGGGATTTGGCTCGGCGTTCTGGTTATAATTATCAGCATTGCCCTTTCGGTCTGGCTTATTATCCGCCGGGATATTATTCAGGATCTGGCCGGTTACGGATATATCGGCATGTTTGCCATAAGTTTTCTGGGCAGTTCCATCTCCATAGTTCCGGTGCCTATGCTGGCCGTCCAGTTTACTCTGGGAGGGGTCTTGCCCCCGCCGGTGGGAGACCCGATACTGGGTCCTCTTTTTGCCGGAATAGTGGCCAGTCTAGCCGAAGCCCTGGGCGGTTTCTCCATTTACATGACTGGCTATTCGGGCAAATCCAGTCTGGCAGGAACAGATTCAGGCAGCAAATTAAACCGCCTGTACTGCAAAATGATGCACCTGATGGAGAGACGGGGTTCACTTATGGTTTTTATTCTCTCAGCTATCATTAATCCGTTTTTCTACCCTATGACTCTGGCTGCCGGAGCAGTAAATTTCGGCATCCGCAAATTTATGCTGATTTCACTGGCAGGCAAGTTTATCAAATGCACCGCCATCTGCTATGCCGGATATTTCGGTCTGACCCGCCTGTTTGGTTTTGAATAAGCTTGCTCACGGCTTAAATTGACCCGTTCCAAAGCTTAGCGTATAATAAAAAATTGTCATTCAGATATAAAGAGGCTGTCTACTTTGCATGAATCTTGCGGCGTTTTCGGTGTATTTGCCCCCGGTCAGGATGTAGCTCGGCTCACATTTTTCGCTCTGTTTGCCCTGCAGCACAGAGGTCAGGAAAGTTCAGGAATATCTACATCTGACGGACAGGCACTTAAGCTTTATTCACAGATGGGGTTGGTTTCCCATATATTTACCGAAGATATACTCAAGAAACTGGACGGCCATATTGCCGTAGGCCACAATCGCTATTCTACCACCGGCTCAAGTCTGCAAATCAACGCCCAGCCCTTTGTAATGGGTCAGGGTGACAATATTATGGCCATAGCCCACAACGGCAACATTGTAAATTCCGAGGCTTTGAATACAGAGCTGACTTCTAAAGGCTATATCTTTAAAACCTCCACTGATACTGAAATAATCGGCCAGCTTATCCTTTCCTCAGTTGAAACTGACTGGGTCAAACGGATACGCTATGCTATGAACCGCCTTAAAGGGGCATTTTCCTGCACCATTATGACCAAAGACACCCTCTATGCCATGCGTGACCCACTGGGTGTCCGCCCGTTATGTCTGGGTAAAATGCAGGGGGGCTACGTAGTTGCTTCCGAAAGCTGTGCCCTTGACCATATCGGGGCTGATTTCATACGCGAAATAGAACCGGGTGAGATTTTGGCCATAAATCAAACCGGCGTAACCAGTTTCAAACAGCAAAGCTCCCGACGGGCTTTGTGCATATTTGAGTTTATCTATTTTGCCCGTCCCGACAGTCAGATAAACGGGCGTCTTTTATATTCCGCCCGGCAAGCCATGGGGGCGGAACTGGCCAAGGAATACCCGGTAGATGCAGACTTGGTGATAGGTGTACCTGACTCCGCCACGGCTGCCGGCATAGGCTATGCCGTAAGTTCAGGCATCCCTCCGGCCGAAGGCCTTATCAAAAACCGTTATATGGGCAGAACTTTTATCCAACCGGACCAGCGGTTGCGTGATTTGGGTGTGAAGCTGAAGTTCAATCCCCTGAGGAGTGTTTTGGAAGGTAAGCGGGTGGTACTGGTAGATGACAGTATAGTCCGCGGAACTACTACTCCCCAGGTTATACGCCTGCTTCGTAAAGCCGGTGCCAAAGAAGTACACATGCGGGTATGCGCCCCCCCTATAACCAACCCCTGTTTCTTCGGTGTAGATATGGCCACCCGTTCGGAACTTATTGCCGCCAAAATGAGCGTGCCGGAGATACAAAAATACATAGGCGCGGATTCTCTCGGTTACCTCAGCCTGCCCGGTCTGATAAAGGCGGTTGGACTGCCCAAAGAAAACTTCTGCCTGGCCTGTTTTACCGGCGAATATGCTCTGCCTGTTCAGCTGGAGATGGATAAATTTGCACTCGGCAATCAGCGGAATAACTGCTGCCAAATGCCATCACCCGAAAGCTGATCTCCCTCCCCGGACAAACTGTTACCAAGATTTACACCTCCTGAAGTTTAATACCTTGGGCGGTGTTTTTTCTTTGCAGTTGATAGCTATTTCTGATAATCTTAGTTACCACGATTTGAGAGGTGGCCACATCAAAGACACATATGCCGGGGCAGGAGTAGATATAAACTCCGCCTCAAAATCAAAAGAACTCATCAAACAATACGCTAAAGCCACCCTTGGGCCTCAGGTGCTGGCAGGTCCTGGTTTTTTCGGCGGAATGTACGAATTCAAAGGTTACAAAAACCCGGTTCTGGTTTCCAGCTGTGACGGCGTAGGCACCAAGCTGAAAATTGCAGGCGTGCTGAATAAACACGATACCATAGGCATTGACATTGTCAATCACTCTATCAATGATATATTAACCTCCGGGGCTGAACCAATATTTTTCCTTGATTATATCGCCATGGGAAAGCTTTACCCCGAGAAGATAGCCGACATTGTCAAGGGACTGTCTACCGCCTGTCTAGAGGCGGGTTGCGCCCTTATCGGCGGGGAAACTGCCGAAATGCCCGGTCTTTACCACGGGGAAGATTACGATTTGGCCGGCTTTATTGTCGGGGTAGTTGAAAAAGAAAATATGCTTATCAACCGGGGTATCAAACCGGGAGATATGATTCTGGGGCTGTCTTCAAGCGGACTTCACACAAACGGCTATTCACTGGCACGCAAAGTTTTGGGTGAAAGCCGCGAAGCGCTGGACAAATACTATCCTGAATTGGGGCAAACAGCAGGTGAAGCCCTGCTCATACCCCACCGCAGCTATCTGAAAGAAATAAAACCCAACCTTCATCTCATAAAGGGGTTGGCCCACATAACCGGCGGCGGCCTGACAGACAATGTTCCCCGGACACTGCCCGAAGATGTGTCCGCCTGTTTTGAAACCAAAAACTGGGAAATACCGCCCCTGTTCCAGCTTATCCAGAATATTGGCGGAATAGACCGTGACGAGATGTTCCATGTGTTTAATATGGGTATAGGCATGGTTATTATAGCCGGCAGCGAAGAATCCTCTCGTATAATGGAAAACCTGCCGGAAGCAAAAGTTATCGGGGAGATTGTTGCCCGCCAGAGCGGAGTACAAGTGATAATTGAATGAGCAGCCGGGATTACTTCAATCAGGTAGCAGACAACTGGGACGAAATGCGTCAGGGCTTTTTCTCAGACCGCATACGCGAAGCTGCCATTGAAGCCGCAGGCGTAAAACCAGAAAGCATAGCCGCCGATATAGGCGCAGGCACGGGATACATGACCGCAGAACTGCTGCGGAAAAACTGCAGGGTTGTTGCCATTGACCAATCCTCCGCCATGCTTGCAAAGATTAAATCCAAATTCGGGGCATACGGTGTATCCTGTTTGCAGGCAGACGGAAACACACTCCCTTTAAAAGACCAAAGCATAGACTACAGTTTTGCTAACATGTTTCTCCATCATGTCGAGGACCCTGCAGGGGCAATAAAAGAAATGAGCAGGATACTGCTGCCGGGCGGGCGTCTGGTAATAACAGATCTCTGCCTCCATACGCATGCGGACATGCAGAAAGAACATCATGACCATTGGCCTGGATTTGAATTAAAAGCTGTCAAGGGCTGGTTTGAACAGGCCGGACTGAAAAATATTAGGGTTGAAACCTTGAACCAGAAATGTACCGCACCAGGCTGTACCTGCAAGGAACAGATTGCCATAGATATTTTTCTGGCCTCGGGTGAGAAATAAAATTTATTTAACATAAGGAGGGATTGTCATGAGGGCTATCCTAAGCGTCTCAGATAAAACCGGTCTTATCGAATTCGCCAAGGGCTTATCAGAACTGGGTTTTGATATATACAGCACCGGCGGAACCAAGAAATCACTACAGCAGGCGAATGTAACCGTTCACGGCATTTCAAATATGACCGGTTCACCTGAAATACTGGACGGCAGGGTTAAAACCCTGCACCCCAAGGTACACGGCGGCATACTTGCCCGGCGTGACTTGCCCGAACATATGGCCGAACTGGAAGAACACAATATCCAACCCATTGACATGGTGGTAGTCAATCTCTATCCATTTGTCAAGACTGTTTCACGTCCGGATGTAAGCCTGACCGATGCACTGGAAAACATCGATATCGGCGGCCCCACCATGATAAGGGCTTCCGCCAAGAACTTCCCAAGTGTGATTGTAGTGGTAGACCCACAGGATTACCCCCGTGTGCTCGAACACCTTAAAACAGGCACTTTGAGCCTTGATGAACGCAAAAAGCTAGCCCAAAAGGCTTTTCAGCATGTAGCTATGTACGACACTGCTATCTCCCAGTATCTCTGGCAAGGAGAAGAGGGCTTCCCCGAAAATATGACCATAGCCCTTTCCAAACGCTATGACCTGCGTTACGGTGAAAACCCCCACCAGCCGGCAGTATTTTACGCTGAAAACAGGGTTGGACAAGGACAGGACACCGGTATTACCTGGGCGCAGCAGGTCTGGGGCAAACAGCTTTCCTTTAACAATATCTTAGATGCAGACGCCGCCTGGGGTGCCGCCACCGATTTCTCGGCCGCAACAGTAGCCATAGTCAAACATACCAATACCTGCGGCCTGTGCAGCCGCGAAGATGTAGCCGAAGCCTACAAGAAGGCCTTTTCGGGTGACCCCGTTTCGGCTTATGGCGGTATAGTAGCCTCCAACCGCAAAGTGACACTGGCCATGGCCGAAGCCATGAAGGGTGTCTTTTATGAAATCATCATTGCCCCCGAATATGCCCCGGAGGCACTGGAATTCCTTAAAACCCGTAAGGATTTGCGTATACTTATAGCCGACCTTCCCAAACATAATGATACCGCAACCTTTTCACTGGATTACCGCCGGGTAAAGGGAGGGTTGCTGGTTCAGGCTGCTGACGAACTGGCGGAAGATGCCCTTCAAACCAAAGTGGCAACCAAACGCGCACCCACTGCGGAGGAAATGGCGGATTTGAAATTTGCCTGGCGGGCAGTCAAGCATATCAAATCAAACGCTATTGTTCTGGCCAAAAATAAAGTACTGCTGGGCATGGGCGCAGGGCAACCGAACAGGGTAGTCAGCGTAGACATTGCCAAGAGCAAGGCCGGTGAGGCATCAAAGGGCAGTGTCATGGCCTCTGATGCCATGTTCCCCTTCCCTGATAGTGTTGAACAGGCGGCGGTGGCCGGAGTGACCGCCATTATCCAGCCGGGTGGTTCTATCCGCGACCAAGAGTCTATTGACGCTGCCAATAAATATAATATCGCCATGGTCTTTACCGGAACGCGTCACTTCCGCCATTAGAAATAACCGGAGGGGTTATGAGTATTAAACCAAAGTTTAATATACCCGGAAACCTGCTCTCAGGGGATACCACTGATATTTATTTTGCCCGTACAGTGGAAATACTGACCAAGGAAAACCAGAATCCTTTAGCAGTGATGGAAGTATTTGCCACCCGGCCGGGTATTCTGTGCGGCCTGAGCGAGGCTGTAGAGCTTCTGCAGGCGATATTACCGGCGGGCGAGGGCGAAATATGGGCTTTGGAAGACGGCGACCAGATTTCCGCTAAGGAAGTTGTCATGCGCATCAAAGCTCCTTATCTGAGCTTCGGTCTTTACGAGACTGTTTATTTAGGCATGCTGGCTTCAGGTACAGGCTGGGCAACCGCCGCCAGTGAATGTGTTGAAGCAGCAGGGGATATACCAGTTACCAGCTTTGGTGCACGCCATATCCACCCGCTGGTTGCCGGACGCATGGATTATGCTGCTATAGTGGGCGGGTGCAAAGGCTGTTCATCTATTGAAGGTGCACGGTTATCAGGAATCAACCCTTCGGGCACCATTCCCCATGCCCTGATACTGGTCATGGGTGATACTTTAAAAGCCACCCTGGCCTTTGACAAACACATGCCGCCCCAAGTACCCAGAATAGCTCTGGTGGACACCTTTAAAGACGAAGTGGAAGAAAGCTTGCGGGTAGCCGTTGCCATGGGACAAAGGCTGGACAGTGTCAGGCTGGACACCCCCCTTGAGAGAGGCAGAGTCACAGCCGATTTGGTTAAAGAAGTACGGGCCAATCTGGATATGGACGGACACAAACACGTTAAGATATTTGTCTCGGGCGGCCTTACCCCGGAACGTATCCGCTACTTTGCGGAGAATAACGCCCCGGTAGACGGCTACGGCACAGGCAGTTATATAAGCGGTGCCCGCCCTATTGATTTCACCGCAGATTTGCACGAAATTGATGGCAAACCGATAGCCAAGCGGGGGCGGATACCCGGTCTTGCCCAAAACCCCCGCCTCAAAAAAGTACGCTAGCTATCCCCATACTAAAGTTTAAAGCGGCTCTGACCAGCCGCTTTTTTTATTTGACAGAAATAACCAACTGAAGTATTATTCAGTATATTCTGATTTTTCTGATTTTTGTGAGGCCAATATGGAAGAAAAATGTTGCTGCGGCATAGATGCCATTGTAAGCGTGGATGCCCGCGGCCAGCTGGTACTGCCAAAGGAAATCCGCACTAAGCTGGATATTCAGCCGGGAGACAAGCTGGCAGCCATTACCCGGCATTCAAACGGGAAACCCTGCTGTCTGCTGCTTATCAAAGCAGACGAATTTTCGGAATTGGCCAATGAAATAGTCAGCCCCATTTTAAAAAACATGACAATTGCAGGAGGAGATTAACCTATGGCAGACATCAAGAAACTGGTTCGGGAAGAATATGGCCAGATAGCCGAAAATGCGGCTTCGCCAGCCAGCGGCTGCAGTTGCTGCAGCTGCAGCTCAGACATGGCAGCCGAATCCAGCCTTCAGGCAGGCTATACCGAAGAGGAAATAAACTCCGTTCCCGAAGGGGCGAACCTGGGACTGGGGTGCGGCAACCCTCTGGCACTGGCTGAAATAAAGGCAGGGGAAACCGTACTGGATTTGGGGTCGGGCGGCGGCTTTGACTGCTTTTTGGCAAGCCCGCGGGTAGGTGCAAAAGGTAAAGTAATAGGTGTTGACATGACACCCCAAATGCTGTCTATAGCCAAACGCAACGCTTTTCAGGGCGGCTATACCAATGTGGAGTTTATCCAGGGGGAGATTGAAAACCTGCCGCTGGAGTCAGACAGCATAGACCTTATCATCTCCAACTGCGTAATAAATCTGTCACCGGATAAGCCCGCTGTTTTCAAAGAAGCCTTGCGGGTGCTCAAGCCGGGCGGACGGATAGTTATATCCGACATTGTACTTGAAGGGGAACTGCCGGAAGAAGTCCGCAAATCTGCCGCCGCATATGTAAGCTGTATTGCCGGTGCGGAACAATTCTATGATTATTTGGATATAATCCACGACGC
Organism: Dehalococcoides mccartyi; assembly: GCF_001889305.1. Lineage (NCBI taxonomy): Bacteria > Bacillati > Chloroflexota > Dehalococcoidia > Dehalococcoidales > Dehalococcoidaceae > Dehalococcoides > Dehalococcoides mccartyi. The sequence continues at coordinate 1,315,980 of NZ_CP013074.1, forward strand.
CGGTTTTATTGACATAACATTACTATCCAAAGAAACCTACGGCTCAGGCAGCTGCTGTGATGACCAAGGTTGCGGCTGCGGCTGTTCAGACGAATCCTGTCACAGCCATGAAGATGCTGAAACCAATGAGCTGGATGGTTTAATAAGCAGTCTAAGGCTCAAAGCTTATAAACCGCTTTAGCCCAACAGATTGAATTCCACCCGAAGCACCCGGCGGGTCTTTTCGTCTATCTTGGCGGACTGGCCGATACGATAACCCACCAACCAGAGTATCTTTTTGCCGGAAATAAGCAATGGTACTCTGGCCCGCCAGCTTCGGGGGATTTTATTATCTATCATAAATTCCTTCAGGCTTTTGGCTTCTTCCATACCCAGCGGCTGAAACTGATCACCCTCGGTGCGGGTGCGGACTGCCAGGTCACTCCCGGCTTTGTCCATATCCAGATAAGCCACCAGAGTACTTTCACTTAAATCCAGCCCCACTGGAGAAGGCAATATTTCAGTTTTTACCACCCAGCCGTCAATGACAGTTTCCTTGCCAATTGTCAGCGAATACTCACCCTCACAAGGCGGATACGGACAGAGAGCGTCAATGCCCCAGCCCAGTAGGTAATGCTCATAGTCTACCTGAAAAACCAGTTTATAAGGTAAATCTATTCGCCGTCCGGCAGGCCTGTCCAACGTCTGGACAATGCTCTCTATATGACGGGCTTCAATGTCTTTTAATCCGCCCAGCAATTCTTCCATCATCTGACGCAAAAGGTTTCTTTTAAGTGCAGGATGAAGCCGCTGCATCTCTATTTTTTCAATCATAAGCACATTATCCTGACGGATTACCAGTTCAGCCTTCATTTGGGAGGTAACTTCATCCAGCAGAGCCATTTCTTCTCCCGCAATAAAAGCGGTGCGGAGTATGGTTTCCTCAAACGCAGGGTTAATTGCCCGAAGCATGGGCAATACCTCCAGCCTTATCCTGTTCCGCAGGGGTTCGGTGCTTTGATTAGTTGCGTCCTGTACGGGTGAAAGTCCGGCTTCGCAGCAATAACTTTGAGTTTCCGCCCGGCTGAGACTGAGCAAAGGGCGGATAACCCTTAGACAGCCCGCACCGGCTATGTCACGGCTTACAACAGGTCTAAGCCCTTGAAGACCTCGGGTTCCGCTGCCGCGTACCAGATGGAGCATAACGGTTTCAATATTGTCATCTATAGTATGTCCCACCGCTACTGCCGCCGCACCGTGTTCAGCCGCAGTCCGGCAAAGAAAAGCATAACGCATTTCACGGGCGGCTTCTTCAGTTGACAGGTGGTGTTCATCCTGATAGGCCTTGACACTGATTTTCTGCTGGCAAAGGGGCAAGCCTAAATTATCGGCCAGTTCAGCCACATAGGCGGCATCCCGCTCAGACTCTTCACCCCGCAATCCATGATTCAAGTGTGCCAGCCGTAAACTGAACCCCATTTCACTACTCAGTTTATGCATTATGTAAAGCATGCAAACAGAGTCAGGCCCGCCGGAAACAGCCAGCAGTATTTCATTTCCGGCTGAAACCAGCCCCTGCTTTTTTATATATTTTCTTACCCGTTCTGTCAAAATATCGGTATTGTCCAAGGGTATATTCCCGCCTTTTAAAATTTAATGAATAAGTATATTTTCAAATGCAACGGCTGTCATGGTGAAAGCCATTTTCGTTAAAAAGTGCCAGATAGGCCTGACTGCCCTTAAACTCTATCAGACTCAGGCTGCCGATGTGAAGCCTGAAATTGCCCATTTTTTCCAGGGGCAAATCAAGCACCTTGCAGATAATAGCCAGTATCACAAAATAATGGCAGACCACCGCCACATTCCGGTCAGGGTGCTTGGCAGCTATATCAGTGATAACCCGCCAGGCACGGGTCTGGACATCAGTGAGGGATTCGCCGCCGGGAATACGGGGTAAACCGCCCTCAGGATGGGGTTCGGTAAAAAGTTCGGTAACCTTCATATTGGTACTGCCCATGTCAATACCTTCAAAATCACCTGCCTCTATCTCCCGAAGGTCAGGTGCGGTATTAATGGCAAGCCCATGCTCAAGTGCAATAACCTCGGCGGTCACTTTTGCCCGGCTGAGAGGACTGGTATATATGGCAGACAGTTTTTCCTCTTTTAGCCGCAGTGCCAGACTGCGGGTCTGGTGTAGCCCGTTTTCATTCAAGGGGGTATCACTTAACCCTCCCTGCAGCCGCCTTTTATTATTCCAGTCTGTTTCCCCGTGGCGTATCAAATATATTCTGGTCATGTCTAGCCTCTGTCTAGGCTGTGGCGTTTTTCGAATTCGTCCGCCAAGCGGATTCTCTGCATATAGCTGGGATGATCTTGAGTGAGCCGTTCAAGCCAGTTTGAGGGTTCGGCTTCAGACAAATTCTGGTTGGTCAGACGAGTCATAGCTGTCCGAAAAGCCGCAGGGTTATTACTGATATTCAGAGCAAATTCATCTGCCTGTTTTTCAATTTTGCGGGTAAAGAGACTGATCACAGGTGAAATAAGCAAAAGCAGTACCAAAAGTATACCCCCAAGCAAGGGCAGCCCGGCAGGGTCTGCCAGTCCTTGGTATCCCACAGCATCACTCAGATAACTGAAAATAACCCCGCCCGCTGCCAGCACCCCGAACAAGATTGCTGCCTGAAGGAAAAAAAGACGAAGCATATCATTATGCTGCTGGTGAGCAATCTCATGGGACATGATAACCTCTATTTCAGGTATAGAGTAACGGTCTATCATATTGTCACTTAAAACTATCCGTCTTGTACGTCCCAGACCCATAAGGGCGGCATTGGCAGCAGTTCCGCGGGCACTCAACTCTATAACATATATACCGCGAACATACACGCCTATACGGCGGCATAGCTCTAAAAGGCTATCTCTCAGTTTACCTTCTGCCATGGGTTTCATGGAGTAGAAAAGTGGTATAAGCCAGACCGGAGCAATAAAAGTCATACCCATGCTGACAGCCAGAAATCCCAGCCAAACCAGCAGCCACCAGATATCCGGCCAAGTATCCATAACGGCATAAACCGCAGCTACCAGAAGCCCACCCAGCACCAGAGTGATTAAAAAAGATTTGGCGGCATCTGTGAAAAATGCCTGACGTGTCTGGCTTAGTACACCATAGCGTTTGCCCAATACATATCCGGTGTAATAACCAAACGGCAGGCTGAATATTTCGTAAACCAGCGCAATAAGGCCAAAATAGACAACGGCTGACCAAACAAGCGGCAATCCCAAATGGCCGGTAAAAGAGGCAGATAATCCGCCAAAGATCAGACCCAATGCCGCTAAGGCAATAATAATCGTCTGAATATAAGCGAACCGGCGTTGAAGCCGGCTGTATTCTCCGGCTTTTTGCTGGCGTTCGGTATCCAGCCTAAGGGGAGAGTTTAAACTATTTTCGGGTGGAAGAGCCAGTTCATCTTCAGGCATCAGGCCTCCAAAACAAGCCGTCTACGCTCCATTGACAGGGGAAATTCGGTAATACCCAGTGCCTTGGTCAATTGTTCAGGGCGGCCTGCCCCTTTACTATCGCACTGAAGGAGCATCCGTAGACGCAGTACACCCTCTGCCAGAGAAACCACTTCCAGTTCAGCTACCTGAGCGCGCAAATCATATTCTTTCACCTTGTCCTGACGCTGCAATTGCCAGACAAGAATGTCTTTAGCCAGAAATTCATCCACCGCCTGCCGGCACTCCGCAAGGGACATGCAAGTACGCACATCTACCAGATACTCCGCCTGCCGCACCAGTGCCTGCAGCGAATCCTGTTCAAGTGGCACAACACAGCTTTGGAGTATCTTGACACCCTCCGGCAGCTGGCGATTTATTAAATCTTCAAAATAATGGGGACTGAGAGCGGCGGAAGTATACAAATCCATAAATTCCGCCCGGCTGGTATATCCAACCGGCAAGGGTGATGCCAAAGCCATGCGCGGGTGCGGGTTAAACCCCTCCGAATAAGCAGGTTCTACTCCTGCCCGGTAAAAAGCTCTCTGCCACAGACGTATTATGTCAAGGTGAGAAACAAATTTCAGGTTTTCTCCCCTTTGATATTTAACTCTTAGACGCTGCACGTTTTTCCTTTGTTATCAGGACTTCGTCAATCTTCATACCCTTCATACGGGTAATGACCACCTTGAGGTTCTGGAATTTAATCTGCTGACCTTGCTTGGGTATGTATCCCAAACGGTCAAGTATCAATCCGGCAATAGTTTCATAATCACCTTCAGGCAAGTCCAATTCCATTTCAACATTAGCTTCTTCTATGCGCATACTGCCGTCTACCTGGAAGGTATACTCGTTAATAGACTCATAATCTTTTTCAGCTTCAGCCAGTTCATCACCCACCGGCCCTACAATCTCTTCCATCAGGCGTGACAAACTCACAATACCGGCAGTGCCGCCGTATTCGTCTATAACCACGCACATACGAAAATTCTTTTCCCGCATTTCATTGAAAAGCTTGCCGATAGGCTTGGTTTCAGGAGCAAAGTAAGCCGGACGCATAAGGTCGTCCACCAAATCCTGTGGAGTATGAGTACCTTTAGCAAGTGCCATCAGCACATCTTTAATGGATAAAATACCCAGCACATTATCCATGTTTTCTTCGTACACAGGGAAACGTGACATAGGAGACTCGGAATACAAGTCCATAAAGTTTTTCAGGGTTGAGCCCTTTTCCACGCTCTCCACTTCCGGCCTGGGCACTATTACTTCACGCACCGGCCGGTCGGAAAACTCAAACACCTTATGCAAAAGCTCAGCTTTGTCTTCTTCTACCGTACCTTCTTTATGGCCTACGGTTATCATGGCACGGATATCATCTTCGGCAACCAGCGAACTCTTAAGCGAAGGCCCGCCGAAGAGTTTGGTGAAACCGGAGGATATCCAGCCAAGCAAAGCCACTACGGGTGCAAATACTTTTGAAATTATTTCTACAATAGGAGCTACCGAAAGGGCTATCTTTTCAGAATGCTGGGTGGCCAGAGTTTTGGGAGTGGTTTCGCCAAAAACCAGCAGTACAATAGTAACACCCGCAGTGGCAATAAGCACACCGGTTTCATTGCCCCAGACTGACACCGCCAGAACGGTACCCAAGGCGGAAGCAGCCGTATTTACGAAGTTGTTTCCCAGAAGCACCGTTGAAAGGAATTTTTCCGGCCTTTCCATCAGTTTGGAGACCTTGTCTGCTCCCTTTACTTTGCTTTGTACCAGATTTTGCAGACGGAAACGCTGTAGCGAAATAAAGGCAGTTTCAGAGCTGGCAAAGAAAGCTGAAAAGACAACACACAGAAAGAAGAGTATAAGGTACCAAGTATCGGTACTCATTTTGAAGAAAACCTCACTAACCTAGGCAACAGAGCCTGGATATTTATAATAACATTGACCTATATGGGTGTCAAAGGGTTTAGCCCCCTTGACATTGTCTATGCTATAATCCTGAATATATGAAAATACTTGGTATAGAAAGCTCCTGTGATGAAACCGCGGCTTCGGTAGTAGAAGACGGCGTAAATATTTTATCAAACCGCGTATCCTCACAGATAGATATCCACTCCCGTTACGGCGGGGTAGTTCCCGAAGTAGCTTCCCGCCAGCACCTGCTTTCCATATTACCGGTAATAAGTGACGCACTTAAGGAAGCCGGTATCGGCTTTGATGAAATTTCGGCTATAGCCGTAACCAACGGGCCGGGGCTGGCAGGCTCTTTGATTGTGGGGGTCAATGCCGCCAAATCTATAGCCGCCGCCCGCCGCATACCTCTGATTGCGGTAAACCACCTGCACGGTCATATTTACGCAAACTGGCTTTCTGGCAAAGTGCCGGAATTCCCCTGCCTGTGCCTGACTGTATCAGGCGGGCATACTGATTTGGTGCTGATGAGAGGACATGGTCAGTACGAACTGCTGGGACACACCCGTGATGATGCCGCAGGCGAAGCCTTTGACAAAGCCGCCAGAATACTGGGGCTAAGCTATCCGGGCGGGCCTGCCATAGACAGAGCTTCGCAGGATGGTCAGGCAGTACTGGATTTGCCCCGTTCGTGGATACCCGGCAGTCATGACTTCAGCTTCAGCGGACTAAAAACTGCCCTGCTCAGGCTGGTGGAAAGCGGCGAAGTCTGTTCGGTAAATGATGCCGCCGCCAGTTTTCAAAAAGCAGTGGTAGATGTACTGGTAACCAAAACCATAAACTGCGCCCGAGAGTACAACGTAAAACAGATACTGCTGGCAGGCGGAGTGGCCGCCAACAACCTGCTGCGTAAACAGCTAAGCGAACAATCCCCTCTGATGGTTTCCATACCGCCGATAGGTTTATGTACCGATAATGCTGCCGTAATAGCCTCCTGCGGCTATTTCCGCTTTATATCCGGCAGCCAAGACGGACTGGATATGGATGTTCTGCCTGCACTGTCTGTTACTTCCTGAGTCAACCGGCTGCGAATGTCTGAAAATAAAAAAGGAACCCGTTTCCGAGCTCCCTTTTACAACTTGTACAGTATTTGAGGCGGCCTGTACAGTTTTAAAAGACCATCCAGATCTTTTAGAACTGTAATCAGTATAAATCAGAACCAAAGGTCTTACTATCGTACTTATTACGTAAATTATCTGCGCATTTATGCGTAGTACTATAATATACTTTTGTATATTTTTGAGTAATTACACGTCTAAGCAACTCTGCTAAACCCTGTTACTGACACGCTAACAATCATTAGAGAGAGTTTACAATATTGGATAAGATAGCTTTTTTAGTTTTTAGACGTATATTCCAGTTTATTTAACCCTAAATAACCATAACTTCCCCTGTATACAGTTGCAGGTGACCTCTCAGTACTGTATTATATGCCTGTTAGCAGTCTCGTACTGAGACTGCTAAAAAATTGCCGCAATAAATTTAGTCAAACTTAGAAGGAGGAATAATGGCAATTAGATTCGAACCCCTGCACAACATGGTACTCATCCAACCCCAGGAAAAACAGGATATGAGCAAAGGCGGCATCATCATCCCCGACGCCGCTCAGGAAAAATCCCAGGAAGGCTTGATAGTAGCCGTGGGTCCCGGCCGTCTGGATAAAGATGGCAAACGCGAAGTTATGAGCATTAAAGTCGGCGACAAGGTTCTTTTCCCCAAATTCGGCGGTGTTGAACTTAAATCTGGTGGCATTGAGTATATCATCATGCCCGAAAGCCAGATTATGGCTAAAATCGTAGGCTAAATTTTTTAACGAATATTAGGAGGTATAATGGCTAAGCAGATTATATTTGGCGAAAAAGTCAGGGTCTCCCTCAAAAAGGGTGTTGATACTCTGGCCAACACAGTAAGAGTAACCCTTGGTCCCAAAGGTCATCCCGTTGCCCTGGAGCGGAAATGGGGCGCACCCACTGTTATAGATGACGGTGTAACCATTGCCCGTGATATTGAACTGCCCGATGCTTTCGAGAATATGGGCGCCCAGCTGGTCAAAGAGGCCGCTACCCGCACCAGCGATGCCGCCGGTGACGGTACCACCACCTCTATCGTACTGGCTCAGGCCCTTATCAACGAAGCCTTCAAAAATATTGCCGCCGGTGCCGAACCTATCAATCTGAAACGCGGTATCGAAAAGGCTGTTGCTGCCTTGAAGGCCCAGCTCCGCAAGAATTCCACCCCCGTCAAGGGCAAACAGCAGATTGTTCAGGTCGCTACCATCACCGGTAAAGACCCTGAAATCGGCAACCTGATTGCTGACGTTATGGACAAAGTCGGCAAAGACGGCGTTATCACTATTGAAGAATCCCGTGGTCTGCGCTATGAAACCAGCTACGTAGAAGGTATGCAGTTTGACCGCGGTTATATCAGCGCCTACTTCGTAACTGACCCCGGCCGGATGGAATCTATCATGGAAGACGCCACCATTCTTATGACTGACCGCAAGATTGAAACCGTTGCCGAGCTTCTGCCCGCTCTGGAAAAAATCCTGCAGATTTCAAAGAATCTGGTCATTGTAGCTGAAAATGTTGAAGCCGAAGCTCTGGCTACCCTGGTAGTCAACAAGCTGCGCGGCAATCTGAATATCCTGGCTGTCAAAGCCCCCGGATATGGTGACCGCCAGAAAGCCATGCTGGAAGATATGGCCATCCTGACCGGCGGCCATGTAATCAGCAAGGAAGCCGGCCGCAAGCTGGATTCCGTAACCGAAGCTGACCTTGGTCATGCCCGCAGAGTTGTCTCCAATAAAGACAAGACCACCATCATTGACGGCGAAGGTTCTGCCGAAGCTATCAAGGACCGCATCAAGCAGATTAAAGCCCAGATTGAAGAAACTGAATCTGCCTTTGACCGCGAAAAACTGCAGGAACGCCAGGCTGCTCTGGTCGGCGGCGTAGCTGTTATCGCCGTAGGCGCTGCTACCGAAACCGAAATGAAAGAGCGCAAAGCCCGCGTTGAAGATGCTCTGGCTGCCACCCGTGCTGCCATTGAAGAAGGCATCCTGCCCGGCGGCGGCACCGGTCTCCTGAACGCCCTGCCCTGTCTTGATGCCCTTAAACTGGAAGGCGATGAAGCCACCGGTGTCAATATCGTCCGCAAGGCTCTTATTGAGCCTGTCCGCTGGATTGCCACCAACGCCGGCAAAGACGGCAACGTAATCGTTGACAAGGTCAAGAACTCACCCGTAGGCCATGGCTACAACGCTGAGAAAGATGTCTTCGGCGATATGGCTGAAATGGGTATCATTGACCCCACCATGGTTGTCCGCTCCGCCCTTGAGAACGCCGCTTCTATTGCCAACATGGTTCTTATAACCGACTCACTGGTAGCCGACATTCAGGATAAAAACCCCGCTCCCCCCATGCCTGAAGCCCCCGGAATGTACTAAGACCCGTACGGGTTAAATAGAAAAGGGCGGGACTTCGATCCCGCCCTTTTCTTTATCATGAATAATCTAAACGGCAGACCGGTTGTCTAGCCTTTCAGTAAACCCTCCACTGCTTCTTTGTCTACCGGCCCTACCAGAGCCAGCCGCATTTCAGGTTTCCTAAAATACTCACCCGCTAGTTCCATTACAGCTTTCAGACTTACCCCGTCTATCAGACGAATAACGTCTTCATGGGTATTCACCCTTCGGCACAGCAGTTCCTGAGAGCCTATCCATTTAGCCATATAACGGCTGTCTTCCATAGCCAGATGTATCCGCCCCTTAGACATTTCCTTGGCTTTTGTCAACTCCTCAGCCGTTATGGTTGTTTTTGCGCTTTCCAGTTCCGTAAGTATAGCCTCGACACAGGCCGTCAGATTGGCAGGATCTACTGCGGCATATATGGAAAAAGCCCCTGTATCATGCAAAAACTCCGTACCGGACTGGACAGAATAGGCTAATCCCAAATTATCCCTGACATGGGCAAAAAGGCGGCTGCTCATACCATCACCCAATATGGTGTTTAATATGCTGAAAGCATAACGGCGGTCATCCAGACGGTTCATGCCCGGCATGGCCAGCATCAGGTTAATCTGCTCCGCATCTCGCTTGTCCACCCCTATCTGGCAAGGATTGCCATAATGATATGGGGCAAAAGACTGTATTTCATTCTTCCCGCCCAAACCACTGAAGGCCTGGGAAATAGCCGCCACGGCACTCTTGTGCTTTATATCTCCGGCTACTGCCACCACAATATTGGCAGGGTTGTAATGGCTGTGCATGAAAGCCTGCAGTTTTTGCTTGTCCAGCCCTGCCACGCTCTGTCGAGTACCGGCAATATCCCGCCCCAGCGGGTGATTTGGCCAGAGTATTTCATCAAGCAGCAGCCCCACCCGGTGGGAAGGGTTGTCCAGGCTCATGCTTATTTCTTCGTAGATTACCTTGCGTTCTTTTTCAAGGTCTTCGGGGTTAAACAGGGGGGTTACCAGCATATCCGAAAGCACATCCAGGGCCAGAGCAAACTTGTCACTGCCCACTTTGGCATAGTAAAGGGTAGACTCACGGTCGGTAGCCGCATTCAAAATACCCCCCACCCCCTCTATGGCACTGGAAATAAGCTGGGAATCAGGATACTTTTTGCTACCCCTGAATACCATGTGTTCTATAAAGTGGCTGGCACCGGCCTCGCAGTCTGTTTCATAACGCGAACCCACCCCGATATATACGCAAATGGTAACCGAACGGCTGGCAGGCATATGGTGACTTATTACCCGCAAACCGCTTGGCAAAACACTTAATTCATACAAATAAACACCTCGCTTCTTTCTGAATAATAAACACAGCCTTAAAAGGTGTCAAATAAACCCTTAAATTAGACACCTAAGTGAGTCTGCCTTATAATTAAATAAGAATTATGCACGAACTATCCATAACCGAAGAACTGCTAAAAACAATTGTAGCCAAGGCCGAAGAAGCCAAAGCCCGTAAAATCAGCCGGATAAATCTGGTGATAGGCGAATATGCGGGCGTGGTGGAAGACAGCGTAAAAATGTGTTTTGATATACTCAGCCAGAATACTATGGCCAAGGGGGCGCTTTTAGAATTTAAGCGCATACCCGCTGAGTTCCGTTGCCGTTTGTGCGGCCATACCTTCCCTTCAGGGCAGCATTCACTGGTCTGCCCCAAATGTCAGGGCTGGAATGCCGAAGTGATAGCCGGCAACGAATTTTTTATTGAAAGCATTGAGGTAGATGATGAAAGTCAAAGTTCTTAAAAATATCACTGACATGAATGACCAGCTGGCTGCCAGAAACAAGGATATGTTTACCGGAAAAGGCATACTGGTGATAAATGTCATGTCTTCACCCGGCGCCGGTAAAACCAGCTTGCTTCTGAAGACTATTGAGCTGCTGGGAGATTATACCAGGGTGGGTGTGATAGAGGGTGATATAGCCTCAAGCGTAGATGCCGAAAAAATAGCCGCCACCGGTTCGCAGGCTATTCAGATAAATACAGACGGGGGCTGCCATCTGGATGCCAACATGGTAGCCTCAGCCGCAGACGGGCTGGAACTGGACAAGCTGGATATTATTTTTATTGAAAACGTGGGCAATCTGGTCTGCCCGGCCGGATTTCAGCTGGGCGAAGCCAAAAGGGTAGTGCTGGCATCTGTGCCGGAGGGTGATGACAAACCCACTAAATACCCCTTTATGTTTAGGGATACAGACGTAATAGTCATAACCAAAATGGATTACCTGCCGCTTAGTGACTTTAATATGGAATCTTTCCGTAAAACAGTGCTGGGTCTAAACCCGGACGTAAAAATAATTGAGCTTTCAGTAAGGAATGGCCAGGGGCTGGACGAATGGACAGCCTGGCTGAAAAGCAACCTCCTCAAGGGGAAATAGATGCTCGCACCTAAGCAAACCAAGCGGTTTGCCTTTGCCATCAGCGGGATTGTCCAGGGGGTGGGCTTCCGCCCCTGTGTTTACCAGCTGGCCGCCAAACACAGCTTAAACGGCTGGGTCAGGAATACTTCTGCCGGAGTGGAGATAGAGGCGGAAGGAATTGAACAAGCACTGGACAGCTTTTCAGATGAGCTAATTAGACTCAGCCCGCCCCAATCAGTCATTAAGACATTTAAACAGACTGAAATACCCTTAACAGGTGAAGAAGGGTTTACCATCAAACCCAGCCAGAGCCTTTCCGGGCGTTTTCAGCTGGTTTCACCGGATATAGCCACCTGCACCCAGTGCCAAAATGATATTCTTGACCCCCGAAATCGCCGCTACCGTTATCCCTTTACCAACTGCACCAACTGCGGCCCCCGTTTTACCATAATTGAGGACATACCCTATGACAGACCCCTGACCACCATGAAAGACTTTGAAATGTGCCCGGCCTGCCAGGCCGAATATGACAACCCTTTAGACCGCCGTTTCCATGCCCAGCCCAATGCCTGCCCGGTGTGCGGCCCCCGCCTCTGGCTGGCTGATAAAACCGGAAAAGAGCTTGAAAGTGCCGATGCCATAGCAGAAGCCGCAAAACTGCTGAAAGACGGCCGGATTTTGGCCATACGGGGTCTGGGGGGCTTTCTGCTGGCTGCTGACGCCACTAATCCGCTGGCGGTTAATACCCTCCGGCGCCGTAAACACCGCCCTTCCAAACCCTTTGCGGTTATGCTTCCTAATATAGCCGAAGCCCGCAAACACTGTTTTATATCCGCCGAAGAGGAAAAGCTGCTGATTTCACCCGCCGCACCCATAGTCCTATGCAAATGGAACAGGGAAAGCCCCGTATGCCCCGAAACCGCCCCCAAACAAAATTATCTGGGCATAATGCTGGCGTACACACCTATCCACCACCTGCTTCTAAAGGAAACAGGTAAACCCCTTATCATGACCAGCGGCAACCTGAGCGAAGAGCCCATTGCCAAAGACAATGACGAAGCCCTGAAACGGCTGGGCAATATAGCGGATTATTTTCTGCTTCACAACCGCCCCATTTACTCCCGTTATGATGACAGCGTGGTCATGTATGAGGCCGGTGCAAAAAGGGTAATCAGGCGGGGCAGGGGTTATGCCCCCTACCCTGTCCAGACCTCTTTTACGGATAAAGAAGTACTGGCGCTTGGTCCGCAGGAAAAGAATACCTTCTGCCTGCTCAAAGACGGTTATGCCTTTGTCAGCCAGCATATAGGGGATATGCAAAACCCCGAAACGCTGGACAGCTTTGAAGAAACCCTGGCGGTTTACCTGAAGCTATTCCGCTTAAACCCCCAAATAATAGCTTCAGACCTGCACCCCGGTTATATTACCACCGCTCTGGCTGAGGCACGCTCAGCCAGCCTTGACATACCTCTGGTCAAAGTCCAGCACCACCATGCCCATATTGCCTCCTGTCTGGCGGAAAACAACTGTGATAATGAGGTTATCGGGGTGGCTCTGGACGGCACCGGCTACGGGCTGGACGGACATATCTGGGGCGGGGAATTTTTCTGCGGGGGCATAAAACAGGGTTTTAGCCGCCAAGCCCATCTGGAATACCTGCCTCTCCCCGGAGGCGAAGCCGCCATCAAAAAACCCTACCGCACAGCCGTGTCATATGTCTATACCCTGCTGGGGGAAGAGGGCCTGAACTTTTTTAAAGATATAGAACCGGAAGAACTGGATATCATAAAAACCCAGCTTGACAAGAAACTGAACTCCCCCCTTACTTCCAGTGCGGGCAGGCTGTTTGATGCGGTTGCCGCCCTGTGTGGAATCTGCCAAGTGGCAAACTATGACTCCCAGCCGGCCATAGAGCTGGAAACCGAAGCCGGGGATACCGAATTTGCCCAGTTCTACCCCTTTGAGTTAGACTTAGATAAGGGCATTTACCTGATACGGCTGAAGGGCATAATCCAATGCGTCCTTTCAGACCTTTCATCAGGCAAAACAGCCGCTTATATATCGGTAAAATTTCACAACACAGTCAGCCAGATAGTTCTGGACACCTGCCTAAGGCTTTCAGCCCAAAGCGGTCTTACCAAAGTAGCCCTTTCAGGCGGAGTTTTCCAGAACAGGCGGCTTTTCCGCCAGGTGATAAAAAAGCTGGAAGCAGAGGGATTTGAAGTGATTACCCATAAAGAAATCCCCTCTAATGACGGCTGCATATCACTGGGTCAGGCGGTAATAGCCGCCAGCCAAGGAGGAATATAATGTGCCTTGCAGTACCTGCCAAAATAATATCAGTTGAAGACGGGGTAGCGGAGGTAGACCTGAACGGGACTACCTATAAAGCCAGCCTGATGCTCACCCCCGAAGCCAAAGCGGGTGATTACGTACTGCTTCACACCGGCTATGCCATACAGGTAATAGACGAAAAAGACGCTTTGGAAACTTTGGAAATATTCAAGCAGATGGAGATGCTTTAAAGAGTGAATTTCATAGAGGAATTCCGCAGCAGCCAGTCAGGGCGTGCCCTGCTGGAATATATAAACAAACGTTCCACCAAGCCTGCCCGCTTTATGGAGTTTTGCGGCGGGCATACCGTAGCCATTTTCCGTTACGGCATCCGCCAGCTACTGCCGCCCCATATTGAAATGCTGTCAGGGCCGGGCTGCCCTGTTTGTGTAACCTCTACCGCTGACCTGGACAAAGTCATAGCCCTGTCCAGGCGGCCAGGGGTTATAATCTGCTCATTCGGTGACCTGCTAAGGGTTCCCTCCAGCCGCCAAAGCCTGCTGGAAGTGCGGGCGGAAGGGGCAGACGTACGTATTGTCTACTCTACCATGGACGCACTGGAGATAGCCCGCCAGAACCCCTTGAAAAAGGTTATCTTTGTGGGTATAGGTTTTGAAACCACCGCCCCCACTATAGCCGCTTCGGTAATACAGGCGCGTAATCAGGGGCTTGCTAATTATTATGTAATATCACTCCACAAAATAACCCCGCCCGTCATGCGGGCGATACTGGATGCGGGCGAAACCCGCCTTTCAGGTATAATCTGCCCCGGCCATGTTTCTTCTATTACCGGCAGTAATGCCTGGGAGTTTATCCCCAGGGAATACCGGCTGGCCTGTGCCGTGTCCGGCTTTGAAAGCCTGGACATACTCTACTGTGTCAAGTCTCTGGTAGACCAGGTGGAAGACGCAACTCCCCGTCTGGACGTCAGCTATTCACGGGCAGTCAAACCTGAAGGCAATACTGCCGCCCTTAAGATTATGGATGAAGTATTTGATATCTGCCCGGCAAACTGGCGGGGGATAGGTATTTTACCCCAAAGCGGCCTCTGCCTGCGGCCTGAATTTGCCGCTTTTGATGCCGAAAAAAACTTTGAAATAAAACTTTCCGAGCCCAGCCGCGAAACACCCGGCTGTCTGTGCGGTGAGATTATCAAAGGCACCCGGACACCTCTGGAATGCAAGCTTTTTTCAAAGGTCTGCACCCCGGAAAACCCGGTCGGGCCGTGCATGGTCTCTTCTGAGGGCACCTGCGCCGCCTATTACCACTACGGAGGCAAACTTGGATAAAACCAAAATCCTGCTGGCCCACGGTTCGGGCGGGCGCTTAACCCATGACCTTATCTCCAAGCACCTTGTCCAGTCTCTGTCTAACCCGCTCTTAAACAAGCTGGATGATGCGGCTGTTTTTGAGTCCAAAGGGAAAACGGCTTTTACTACCGACAGTTACGTGGTAAACCCCATTTTCTTTCCCGGCGGCAATATAGGCAAACTGGCAGTCTGCGGCACAGTCAATGACCTGTCTGTCATGGGGGCTGTCCCCAAATACCTCAGCCTGGCTTTTATCATTGAAGAAGGTCTGGACATATCCGCTCTGGAAGAAATAATAAAGTCTATTGCTGCTGCCGCTAAAGAAGCCGGGGTGGAAATAGTCACCGGAGACACCAAAGTGGTCAATACCGGCAAAGCCGATAAGATATTTATAAATACCGCCGGGGTAGGCTTCATACCCGAAGGGCTGGACATATCCGGTGCGAACGCACGCCCGGGTGATGCGGTAATTGTATCCGGCACTATGGGTGACCACGGCATAGCCATTATGGCCCAGCGGGAAGGGCTGAACTTTAAAACAGCCGTTGAAAGTGACTGCGCCCCCTTAAACGGGCTTATCACTGATATGCTCAAAGTCTGCCCCCGGATACACGTCATGCGTGACCCCACCAGAGGCGGACTGGCAACCACCCTTAATGAGATAGCCGGGCAGTCACAGGTGGGAATAGAACTGAACGAGGAATCTATACCCGTCAAGCCGGCAGTGGGCGGTGCCTGTGAGGCACTCGGCCTTGACCCCTTGTATGTAGCCAACGAGGGGAAAATTATAGCTATAATGCCGGAAAAAGATGCCCCGGCTGTACTCTCTGCCATGAAAGCTCACCCTTACGGGAAAGACAGCGCCATTATCGGGCGGGTAATCTCCCCAAACCCCGGGCGGGTAAGCATACGCACCCCGCTGGGGGCGCTCCGCATACTGGATATGCAAAGCGGAGAGCTGCTGCCGCGCATCTGCTAGCACAACCATAAGCATCAAAACAGGCTGGACAGTTATTCTGCCCGGCCTGTTTTATTTTTAAAATCTCCCCGAAATATCTTTCAGGCTGTATTGACAATGCCCGCTTTTAAACTATAATTAGTATATATTGAATGAATATTCAATGAACTTTAAAGGAAACGCCTATGCCCAAAGCAGTCAAAGCGGAAACCCGCAAAATACAGGCTGAAAAACGCCGCCAGGAAATACTGGACGCTGCCCTTAGAATATTTGCCGAACAAGGCTACCAGGGGGCAACTATCAGCCAGATATCCGAAGCAGCTGGAACATCTCTGGGACTGCTTTACCATTATTTTCCCAATAAAAAGGCCCTGATGGAGTCGGTAATAGCCGAAAATAGTTTCCTGCCCCTGTTAAAAAGAATACTCGGAAAGCCCGGCGACCAGAATATACAGACTGTCCTGACAGAATTATGCACAGGGTTTTACCGCCTGTTGGAAGAAAAAAAGGAACTGGTGGTTGTTTTTCTACGGGAAGGAACCAGCAATCAAACTGTCCGCCAAGTATGGTTCGGTATGCTTGCCCAAGGGGCTCTCTCCATTAAAAAATTCCTTGACCAATATGTGGAACGGGGAGTGCTGAAAACTCACGCTACCGACGTTTCCGCCCGCAGCCTCATGTCAGCAATAGTAATGCTCTACCTGACTAACGAAGCTTTCGGTGACGGATTTGCCAAGCCTGCTGAATTCATAACCCAGATGGTAGCTAACCAGCTTAATGGTATAGAAGCCCGCCAAAAAGAATAGGAGGATGTAATGAAACTGGAACGCAAACACGGCATCGCAATTATGACCCTTGGCTGTCTTATCCTTACGGGAGCGGTACTGGTATTCATATCCGTACCGGATTGGGGTAATTTTATCGGCTCGTACTTTCAGGGAGTAAACCCCGATGAATATTCTCCGCAGGTTGCACCTTTGCTTACCACATGGAAAAGCCTGTTCAGCCCGCTGCTTGCCCAGGTGGGCGGTTATATGAAAGCAGCCGGTATATTCGGTGGTTGTGCCCTGAGTGTTATGGGTCTGATTGCCCTGTTTGCCGGTGCCAACGTCATCCGCCAGAGTGCAAAATCCGCCTGAAAACTCTTTGAAAAATGGTGCCAAATGAAAGCTAAACTGCCTCCGGGCGGAGTTGACTTCGGGGGCAGTTTAGTAGTAAGATACTTTTCTAGATTTTTACAATTTAGGAGTGTAGCTCAGTCCGGTAGAGCAGCGGTCTCCAAAACCGCCGGTCGAGGGTTCGAATCCTTCCACTCCTGCCATACTGGCCGAGATGGTGGAATGGCAGACACGCTAGCTTGAGGGGCTAGTGAGTGATGAGCTCGTGGGAGTTCAAATCTCCCTCTCGGCACCAATAAGTTATAGGGGCGGAAGTAGTTCAGCGGTAGAATGCCTCCTTGCCAAGGAGGAGGTCGCGAGTTCGAATCTCGTCTTCCGCTCCAAAATCACTTACATGGTGCAAAATCTAGTCTTTGGCTGGGCGACGTAGCCAAGTGGCAAGGCAGGGGTCTGCAAAACCCCTATTCAGCGGTTCGAATCCGCTCGTCGCCTCCAATATCCTTCTGTATCCATCAGTTCAATTCATGTTCTGTTTTTTCTTTCCAGACTTTTAAACGTCATCGTAATTGTCTATGTATATTTTGTCTTTTGCTTTCCCGGATTATTATCAAAAGTACGTGTCATTTAATCTGCATCACAGGATAAACTAAACCCGTGTCGTCAGGATATAATCCACAGCAAACACGGGCATAAATTTTGTAAAACCGACAAAATGCAGTAATTTAAATGTTTTTATTGCTGACAACCCTCCAGATTAACTTTAAGCGATAACCCAGAAGAGCAAGCAAAGGCACCGATATAAAAAATGACATAAACAGCCAGTCAGAGTTTTGATTGAGGTGGGTAACTTCTGCCAACCCTATAGTAAGCACGCCGCCCAGAACAGCCCCCAGCACCCCCAATCCAAAAGAGCCTGCATAGGGCGTACGGTAACGCAACGATATCATGGCCATACAAAGTCCCAGCGGATAACCAAACACTATTCCCAAAATAGCCCCGCCTAAAGCTGCAAACCCGGCCGAATCAGAGCCTATGACAAATACCGCCAGCCTGCTCAATATTATCGCACCCACAATCCCCCCTCCACATAAAATAGCCAATGCCAATACATGTTTCAAAAAACCCGGCCCATCAAATATATTTTTTATTTTCATTATTCCAGTATAGCTTTTTTCCTTGAAAGAAGCACCGCAAGACGCTAAAATGGCGTTACCAATTAGCCGGGGTGGCGGAATCGGCAGACGCAGCGGACTTAAAATCCGCCGGAGTAATCCTTGTGGGTTCGACCCCCACCCCCGGCACCACTTTGAGGCTGTAACATGCCTTTACTATTTGTCCTGCTAAGTTATCTGCTAGGAACTTTTCCGTCCGCCTACCTGGCCGGATACCTGAGTCAAGCCGGGGATATCCGCCTGATAGGTGACCGGAACATGGGCGCCCAGAATGCCTATCGCTGCCTTGGACGAGGCTGGGGTATAACAGTCTTCATTTTTGACCTTACCAAGGGTGCTTTAGCCATTATGCTGGCTCTGACGACTGGTCTAAGCCCCGGCTGGGTTATGGCGTGCGGCTTGGCCACTGTTCTGGGGCATAACTGGCCTGTCTGGCTGGGATTCAGGGGAGGGCGGGGTGAGGCAACGGCCATAGGGGTAATGCTGGTAATCGCCACCCAGCCGATGCTGCTTATGGGGGGGTTGGGTTTACTGGTACTAGTAATTACCTCAAGCGTTATTACCGCCTCGGCAGTTATGTTCGGGCTTCTATGGCTGGCAGTTATTGTTTACGGCCTGCCCGGCGAAGTGGTAGCTTACAGCATCGGACTGCCGGTAGTGGTAGGACTGACCCACTACATACGCAGCCGCCAGACCCGTTTTCAAACCAAATAAAAATCCGGGAATCAATCCCGGATAATATACTTACTGCCACCCCTGGAAACTCAGGCCTTTTCTGTCCAGCCCAGTTTCTTCCAGAGCCGTTCAAACCAGCCTTGTTTGGGTGTATCATCGGGCGTATTTTCACCCGGTGCATTAAGCAGTTTAAGCTGACTCTCCATCTGTTTAATTTTTTCAGTAGCCGCCCCGAGCTGAGCTGCCAAAGCCAGATTCTTTTCATGAAGTTCACGGACAACATCCATAAACTGGATAGGGGTTTGGATAGTCTGCAGGGAAAGGTCTTCCTCATCTTCTTTCTTTAGGTCAGACGGGATTTCATAAATACGGTACTCCTCACCGAAAGAGCCGGGAACCAGTTCCGCCTGTATCTTGCCGGATTTGATATAACGCCGGATGGTACGGGTAGAAACACCCAGTAAATCTGCGGCTTGGGCAATAGTCATACCTTCTTTAGTCATGGCTTGACAAGTTTAGGTAAAGACACAGATTTTGTCAAGGGGTCAGCCAGATTTATTCCGAAGCTGTCTGGCAGGTGATTTGAAATAACTGCAGGCTATGCCCGCAAATGGAAAAGCCGGGGTATGGATAATATCCCCGGCTATTTCAACAAACAGATAAAAAACTTATGCTTTGCCGATTTTGAACATTTTGGTGCCGCAATCGGGGCAAACACCCTGAGTGGCGGGACGGCCGTTCTTCATGGTGATCTGCTTGGTATTTTTCATTTCCTTCTTTGCGCGGCATTTCATACAATAACCCTGCATAGCTTACCTCCTATTAGATTTGTATAAACGATAAAACACTCTGAACGCAATGTCAAGCCTTTAGCAAACATTTTTTAGCTATATTTTAGTTTAACCTCCTCCGCTGACCGCTCCAAGTATCTCCTCAAGGCGTAAACCTTTGATAATCATGCTGATAGCAATAGCCGCCAGAAACAGGCTGAAAATACGTGACATAGCTTTAAGACCGCCTCTACCCAGATATTGAATAAACCATTCATTAGACTTAAAAATAAGCCAGGTTGCCAGCATATTCAGGGCAAAGGAAATTAGTACTATGTACAGGGGAAATTGGTTTACCAGTAAAATCAGGGTAGTGATAGTGGCCGGCCCCATGGTAAGGGGAGTACCGATGGGTACAACCGCCACCATCTCCTCTTTGATAACTTCTACCATGTGCCCGCTGGTCATATAGCGTATGGCAAAAAGAAGCAGAATAAGACCGCCGGCAATTGCAAATGCCCCCACGGATATCCCCATCAAGTCCAGTACCAGCTTCCCCATAAAAAGAAACAGCAGCCCCAGCAGCGAGGCGGTGATAACAGCAAGGTTTACTACCTTTTTGCGTTCTTCGGCGGTGGATTGGTCGGTAATGGATATTACAAACGGCAGATTACCCACTGCATCCACTACTATAAACAGCGGCACAAAGGTCAGCAGAATATCATTCCAGAACTCACTCATGCATTTATTACACTCCTACCCCAGAATGCTATGTCCTCAAGGTATATTCTGTCAACACCTGTTGCCACCGTTGCCGTCAGGTTTATAATAATTTATCACAGGCAAGGATTTATTTTGATAAAATATCTGTTTAAAACTGTCTGGCACTTTGATGCCCCGCCCCAAAAGGTCTGGGAGCTGATTAAAGATGCCCGCATCATGCCCGAATGGTGGCCGGGAGTAAAACGTTTTGAAATACTATCTGCAGAGCAGGAAATGTTGCCGGGCTGCCGCATACAGGCATCTGTAAAGGGTCTGATCGGAGATCTGAACTTCGAACTGGAAATAAACAAGACAGTACCCTGCAGTGAAATCGTTATGCAAAGCCGCGGGGACTTGGCAGGACAGGGGGTCTGGACACTCACCCCTGACAATGGCAATACTATCAGTACTTATATCTGGGAAGTGGCCACCACCGGAAGATTGATGAATGCTATAGGGTTTTTCTGCAAGCCTATATTCATCTGGAATCACAACCGGGTAATGAACGCCGGATTTAAAGCCCTAAAAAAACGTCTCTGAACGGTCACTTGGCGCTAAGGGACAAGGGCAGCAGATAGGTTTGACCGGGTTTACGGTTAAGATACGACTTGGTATATTCCTGCGGGAATGAATAGACAATTTGAACTTTGGGGTGTTCCAGCCAGAACAGGAAAACACCCACCACCTGGGGTTTAGTGCCGAACGGACCTATCACCATGTTATAGGTAGTTTTCACTTCATCATAAATAGACTCAAGTATATTACGGACTGCCCATGGATTGTCTGCCGGAGCCTGCCGCACTTCTACCGAGGGCTGGGAAAGCAAATATTCGTTGTTTTTCTCGGCATATTTCAGATATTCAAGGTTGCTGTCACGGGGGGCGGTTATCAGGGCAATAGTACGGGTAGGATTAAACTGCTTCCAGACCGAAAGAGCCCGTTCAGGTTCAAAACCTAGGAAAAGCACCAGAACATTGTCTTTTTCCAGAGATATATTCCCGAAGTAATTGGTAACCGTACTTATCTGCTGAACACCCTGGGTCAAACGGGTGGGAGAGTACGACTGGGTGGTATGAATCATGCGGGGTAACCCCAGATTAGCTTCAGCTACCAGATAATGCATCAGCCCCAGCAGGTAGACCTTGGTAAAGCCGGAAATGTCTACAGTTATAAAAGGCTCTTCAGAATCTTTGGGTTTACACCTGTGCCAGATACTCTTTAACTGACCGATACCGTCAACCGGGTCTTCACGCTGACAGCGGATAACAAACAAACCCTCAGCCGTTTTGCGGGAAAGAATAGCCTGTATCTTGGCCAAGTTTACTTCCACCAGTTCCTCATGGCGGGGTTCTTCAATCACAAAGATAATGGAATACCGGGCCCGGAAATTCGGGCTCATGCGCTGGATAGAGGTGACACACCGTTCCTCAAAACTGGCACAACAGATAAAAAGGTCATCAGGCCCGTATTCGTTAAGACGAGTCAGCACCTCTATCAAGATTGGTTCTTCAGTAGCCTTCATGGCGTCTCCAGACAAACCCGCATTTTGCCCAAATATAAACGGAATCAGTCAATAAGTCAAATTGACGCAAAGCAGGACAGGGACACTAACGGCCAAATATCCCCCGCTATATCATCCACAACACCCATTTAAAGCCCTTTACCAAACAGCTATAATGATATAATCTAAATAACAAACAGGAGAGTGACATGCTGTATTTTGCATACGGACAGACCCTCAGCCGCAAACAAATGAAGGAAATCTGCCCGGACGCTGCCCCAAAACAGAGTGCCGCTCTGGCTAATTACAAGCTAGTTTTTCTGGGATATTCACGCAAATGGCACGGAGCACTTGCCAGCATCAAACCTTCCCGCGGTGACAGAGCCAAAGGTGGGCTTTACGAAATCAGCGAATCAGGATTGCGAAAACTGGACGCACACGAAGAGTTTCCTGCCAACAGTGAACGGATAAAAGTAAATGTCCATGACGATGACGGAAATATGCTGGAAGCCTTTACCCATACCCGCCGCCGCTCTGATGACGAAGGGAAACCTTCCGCCGAATATCTGGCTGTAATCCAGCAAGCCTATCATGAATGGGGTCTTATTTGACCCTTAGACAGCGCTTGACAGTTTAAAAACACTGTCAAGGGAGACCGAATAATCAGCTTGGCAGTTACCCTGTAAACTATCCATCAGCCGTTGACAAAGGAGTAATCAAAGCGATACCCGGATTTTCTCATGCAACAGGTAAAAACTTATCTGATTTGAAGGAGGCACAAAATGACCGGTATCAGCCTGGCACTTAATTCACGGCAGATCTTTGGCAATAAAAACAAACTCCTTAGGGCTCAGGGACTGACCCCTGTCCACATCTTTGGTCACGGGCTGCCGTCACTGGCACTTCAGGCAAACACTCTGGAACTGGAATCCACAATCAATAGGGCAGGCAGTTCCCATCTGGTAAATATCAAACTGGATACAGACAAGAAAACCCGCAAAGCCTTTATCCGTGAAATCCAGCGCCACCCGATAAAAGGCTACCTTCAGCATGTAGATTTTTACCAGATAAACCTAAAAGAGAAAGTAACTGCAGAAATCCCCATCCATTTCAGCGGAGAATCACCCTTGCTCAAAGAAAAAGGCCACAAACTGACCGCCCCCTTTACACACCTTACAGTTGAAGCCCTGCCGGATGACCTGCCGCCTGAAATACATATTGACCTCTCACAGTTTGATACTCTGGAGAAAGACCTTTACATAAAAGATATCATCCTGCCAGGCAAAGCCAGAATCCTAAACGAGCCTGACCTCCTGGTTGCCAAAGTAAGCGAAATCCACCTGAAGGTTGAAACGCCGGTAGCAGCCAGCCTGCCTGAAGCACCGGAAGTAAAGCCTGTAGCCCATACTGAAGAAAAAGAAACCACTGAAAAGGAATAAATATTCAGCATTTATGGTAATAGATTTTCATACCCATATTTTCTCGCCCAAAATCATTGCAGCCCGGCAGGACTACGCCTGCCGGGATAGCTGTCTGGGAATGCTGTATGCAAATCCCAAAGCCAAAATGATTACCGCAGAGGAACTGTTAACGGCAATGGACGAAGCCGGTATAGACAGGGCAGTGGCACTGAATATCGGCTGGGAATCAGCCGAACTATGCACGCTTACCAATAACTACCTGCTGGAATCAGCCCGCCGCTACCCCGGAAGGATTATTCCGTTTTGCACTTTGCCCATTTCAGACCCGTCTGCCAGCCTCACAGAGCTAGAACGCTGCCGCAGTCTGGGGGCAAAGGGTATAGGCGAACTCCGCACTGAACATCCGGAAGAACTGGCACGCCCGCCCTATCAACCTTTGTTTGATAGGATAGACCAGAGCGGCCTAATTTGTTTGTTTCACGCTTCAGAACCGCTGGGACATACCTACCCAGGCAAGGGGCTTGCCACCCCGGAAAAGTTTTACCCTTTTATTTCCCACTACCCCAAACTGAAAATCATACTTGCCCATTTAGGCGGGGGCATGCCCTTTTACTATCTTATGCCCGAAGCCGAAAAAGTGCTGGCAAACACTGCCTATGACACAGCCGCCGCCCCTTTCCTGTACAAACCGGAGATTTACCGGCAGGTAATAAAACTGGCGGGGGAATCCAGAGTCCTTTTCGGCAGTGATTACCCCCTGATGCCTTATACCCGCGCCCTTAAACACCTGTCAGACGGAAAGCTTGAGCCGGATATACTGGCAAAGGTTATGCAGCAAAACGCCCTGAACTGGCTGGGTGAAGGTCAAAACGGCATTGGCTGAAGAACTTGTCCGCACGTTTATTGCCGTAGAACTGCCGCCTGAGCTTAAAACCGCACTCGGCAGTTTCCAGAATTCCCTTTCCATACCCGCACAAGCTGTCAAATGGGTAAACCCCGAATCAATGCATCTAACCATCAAATTTTTGGGGGATACCCCGTTAAGCCAAATATCAAATATCATAAAAGGGCTGGAGAAAGCCGCACAGGTCTGCCACGCCTTTACCCTATGCACCAACCATATAGGGGCTTTCCCCTCACTTTCAAACCCGAAGGTAATCTGGCTGGGGCTGGAGGGGGAAACCGGTAAACTTAATGCCCTCTTTGCGGAGGTTGAAAAAAATATTTCAGGGCTGGGATTTCCGGCAGAACAAAGGGAATTCGCCCCCCACCTGACCTTAGGACGTCTTAGGGAAAGTGCTTCCAAAATTGACCTGCAAACCACTGCCGAAACCCTTAAAACCACACCCCCTGTTACTAAAACCAGTTTCAAAGCCTCGCATATCTGCCTCTTTAAAAGCCAGCTTTTACCCGCAGGGCCAATATACACCAGACTGGCCCAAATCAGCCTCGCCTAGTCTTGTCAGGATAAGCCTCTTGGAGTATACTCAATCAACTTAAAACAAGGTCTCAGCCGGGAGGTAGCTTCGTGGAGAATACAGGTTTTCCGAAATGTTTAAAATGCAATCAGGGTGATTTGCTACCCCTGTCAGACTTTGGCAGCCAGGGTGCTTCTATCCATTACAAAGCCTGGGTCTGTTCCAACCCCAACTGCGGCTTCAACCTTAAAATCCGCAACGGGGATATATATATAAACGAGCCCATCATAAACGGCAACAACCGCCAGCACTAGGCCGGGAAACGCCAGCTCAATCTGCCGGGGGGTAAACAGATGAAACTTTTACATCAATCCCTCAAGGATACCCTTCTTGACTTAGTCTTTCCCCAGCAGTGTCTGGTCTGCAGCAAAGAAGGCAAGCTGTTCTGTGCCCAATGCAGTGACAGCCTGAGTTATATCACTCCACCTGTCTGCACACTCTGTGGCCATCATACCGGAGATGACGGGGTTTGCCCTCAATGCATGTCAGGTAAAATCCATCTGGACGGATTGCGTTCGGTTTTCAACTTTGAAGGCGGCATTGCCCAAGCCATATATGCCCTGAAATATCACAATCTGCGTTCTGTTGCCCCTCTACTAGGCACTTTTCTGGCAGACTACCTGAAACAAAACCCCATTCCGGCTGATATTGTTGTGCCTGTACCCATCCACCACAGCCGCTTGAAATACCGCGGCTACAACCAGTCCCTGCTGCTGGCAAGAGAACTCTGCCTACACACAGGTTTGAAACTAGATGAACATTGGCTTGAACGTTCACTGTCATCTGCCCCGCAGGCACGTGCCAAAAGCCGCACTGAGCGTCTGGAAAATGTAAAAAATGCATTTATTTTCAAATACCCCACGACAACCGCCCCCAGGGTGATTATAATAGATGATGTAGCAACCACAGGCGCTACCCTGAATGCCTGCGCCGCCACTCTTAAAGAGGCTGGTGCCCTCAGCGTATGGGGGCTGACCATAGCCAGAGAAAGATAGAGGAGTGTAGAGTATGGAGATTCAGATTACCACCAAGAATTGCCGCCTGGACAACCGCACCCGCAGTTATATCCAACGCAAAATGGGGCGAATAACCCGGATACTGCCCCAGATTTCCGAATTCAGGATAGAGCTTGACGAGGAACAAACCCGCTCACAGGCAGACCATTTTATCCTTAAAGCCACGCTCAATACGGGTACAGATGTACTTTACGCTGAAGAACGGGCAGAAAACCTGCTGACGGCCGCCGACCGGGCGGTAGAAGTGCTTAACCAGCAGATTGACCATGCCAAAGGCAAGATGGAAGTAAAAGCACGCAATCGTGAAAGTATACGCCTCAGTCAGCCGGGGACATTTTTATCTCCCAAAGAGCCGCTTATCCGAAGACGCAAACAAGAGGCTAAACCCATGACCGTAGAAGAAGCGGTAAACCAGCTGAATTTATCAGGAGAAGAATATCTGCTCTTTTTAGGCCCGGATACCAAACGGGTAAATCTGCTCCGCCGCTTTGCTGACGGCAAGTTTGAGCTGGTTGAGCCGGTACCCGAATAGTTTTTGATACCCGGTCTCTGTTGCCGATACACCCAGGAGACCACAGGGTCAAAAATAAGAGGTGGTTAACTATTTTTGAGTAGAGTTGCACTAAAGAGCCATGACACAGCCGTCAAAAAGGCGGGGGCTGGTTCCAATATCCGCTGGGATATTTTTAAAATCCAACCGGGTTGGGTTGGGGTAATGGTATCTTCAGAAGGAATCTGCCGCCTTACCCTGCCCCAGCCCGGTCAAACCGAAGCACTGATAGAGCTTAATCCGCCTGCAGTGTCTATCCGTACGGACAATCTTTTCAATTCTCTGGCAACGAAACTTGAAAGCTATTTCAAGGGAAACAGCACGGATTTCCAGTTCAGCCTTGACCTTAGCGGGTACACCCCGTTTGAATCATTGGTGTATAAGGCCTGTGTTCGGATACCATACGGGCAAACCGCCAGTTACGGCCAGATTGCCCGCCTGATAGGTTATCCCAAGGCTGCCAGAGCAGTAGGGCAGGCACTCCATAAAAACCCCGTTCCCCTCATAATACCTTGCCACCGGGTAATTGCCGCAAACGGCAAGACAGGCGGTTTTAACGGCGGGATAAATATAAAATGCTGGCTGCTTACCCTGGAGGCTAGGAAACCTTCAGGTTAATAACCAGTGTTTCCAGAGGTACAGAATCCCACGGACGGGAATAGTAAAACCAAAGCTCAGTTTCATCTATATCCAAAGCCTTCAGACGGAAATATTCAGTTCCGCCGCCGCCAACCAAAGTATTGTCAGCATTATCAGGCGTATAGGTTTTTTCAACGAGATATATTTTAGAACTGGCAGACTGAAATTCCCAGCTATAACCGGTGCTTGGATTAGCCGGCAAAGCCACTATAAACTCATCCCCAGCCCGGCATTCAATCAAAGTATCCGCATCTGTATAAGTTTTAACCTCCGGACTGCAGCCGGAAAAAACCAGACTGAAAGTGCAGACCAAACTAAGCATAAAAACAGCAGGTTTTTTCATTTTTCACCCTTTAAGTCTGGGTTTACTCCGGGTTTCCCCCGAACAGTTCTGCCCGGTATATATGGCGTCTGGCTTCGGAAACATGTTTCAGTTTCAAATTCAGAAAACCTGTTTCGTACTCACTCATTATACCGGCAGCCGCAAAACTGAAATAGCAGTTATCCCCGATAATTATGTGGTCTAAAGCCCGTATCTTCATCACCATAGCGGCATATACCAGCTCACGGGTTACGTCTTTATCCGCCTGTGAAGGTTCGATCTTGCCCGAAGGGTGATTATGGACAAAAATAAGGGCAGAGGCATTTTGGGAAATAGCCGCCGCAATAACCTCACGGGGGACTATGCTGCCGCTGGCCACTGTTCCGGTAAAAAGGTCTGCCACCTCCAGCACCCGGTGCTGGCTGTCCAGATATATTACCTTGAAAACCTCTTTTTTCAGACCCCGCATGGCGCAATACAGGTAATCAAACACCTGCTGGGCGGTATTGCAGACCGGTTTTTCCATAATCCCGTCCTTAAGATAACGCCGGGATACTTCCCTGATAAGGGTAAGGGCTATGGAGTTAACCTCGCCTATTCCCTTTATGCTTAAGAGTTCGGCAGGGGAGGCTTCCAGCACCGCCCGAAGGCTGCCGAAGTGTTTTATAGCCTCTTTGGCGGCTTGCTTGCAGTCACGGCGGGGAGTCCCTAAGGTAAGCAGCAGCTCCACCACTTCATAATCATTCAGCCCGTCCAGACCGGCCTTAAGGAAACGCTCACGCAGACGATGGCGATGCCCGGCGTTTGGGTTAGCCGGTGAAACAGATGGGATATCTTCAGTCTTCTTGGGCGGGTTCATCCGACTCTTCATTCTGCACTTGCAAATCCGCCAATATTTCTTTGGCCTGAGTAAGGTGCTCTTCCAAAACATACAAACTGACCGGCAGCAAAGTTATACCCAGATACGGAAACACCTGCTTAGCTCCCAGAGTGGAGGGAATACCTTCCCCCTCCAGAAAACCCTGCCACATTTCCGCTACTATCTGGTTCGGGGCTATCCCCGCCAGTTCCAGTTTATCCGCTTGGGGCATTATTCTCCAGCCTCACATTGGCACTGCCCACCAGGGCCGCAAGCTTGCTTTTAAGCTCCGGACAATAGTATACCCAGATATCCGGCATTTTCAATATGAAAACCCGTTCGTGGTTTACCACACACAACCGCACTTCGGTTTCACCCGTGTACTGACGCAGAGTGTCCACCACCTCATTCAAGCAGTCAATATCCCGTCCCTCGTTGTCTGTCTGCTGAATACATACTACCAGCCGCTGCAGCTGGGGGGCAGGAGACTCTTTGTCTTCCGCCTTCGGCTGGGGGGCGTTTATAAATACCGGGGCCGCTTTTTTATCTGTTTCCGGCTGATACCGGCTTACTTTTTCCGCATGAATTGATACCCTGTCTCCACGAACCACAGCTTTACCTTCCACTAATAGAATATTTCCCTCCTCCCAGAGGGCTTTAGTTGCTGCATATACTTTAGGCCAGGCGGCTACTTCCACCCGCCCCACCAAATCTTCTATTTCCGCCATAACAAACGGCTTGCCTTCACGGGTGGCTGAAACCCGTACGGAAGCCACCATTCCCGCCACCGTTACCGGCTGGTTGTGGAGTTCCTCATCTATCTGGCCGCACAGGGCGGTAGTTACCTCCTGAGCCGCACTGGCATAAGGGGTAAAAGGGTGTTCAGATATAAATATACCTACCAGCTCTTTTTCCCACTGGAGCTTTTCACGGGTGGTAACCGGTGATTCCGCCATCTCCAGACTGGGCATGGGCATGGGTGACTGCTGACCGAAAAGGTCAAACATGGTAGTCTGGTTTGAATCTTTCAGCTTCTGTTCCCGCTGAGCCAGGGAAAGTATATTCGGCAGATTGAAAAGGAGAGTTCCCCGGTCACCCAGGCTGTCCAGTGCCCCGGCTTTGACCAGACTTTCCATTACCCTTTTGTTAAGTGACGACCCTTCCGCCCGGCGGCATAAATCCTCAACAGACAGATACTCCCCGTTGGCTTTGCGTTCAGCCACAATCGGTTCCACCGCCGCCACCCCCACATTCTTGACCGCCGCCAGTCCAAAGCGGATTTTCTTAACCCCGTCTTCGTTTTGCTCTATTTCAAAATTAACCCCGCTGCGGTTAATATCCGGCGGCAGCACCTCTATCCCCATATGGCGGGCTTCGGTAACAGCGGTTACCACTTTTTCAGTCACATCGCAAAATGCCTGAAGATAGGCGGTTATATACTCAACCGGATAGTTGGCTTTTAAGTAAGCTGTCTGGTAGGCAATAAGGGCATAGCTGGTGGCATGAGCCTTGTTAAAGGCATAACCGGCAAAGGGCTCAACCAGAGCAAACACCTCTTCGGCTATTTCAGGGGTATAGCCGTTTTTCAAAGCCCCGTCAATAAAATTGGCTTTCTGTTTCTGCATAACGGCCGCAATCTTCTTACCCATGGCCTTGCGGAGTATATCCGCCTGTCCCAGGGTATAGCCGGAGAATGTCTGGGCTATAAACAGCACCTGCTCCTGGTAAACAATAACACCGTAAGTTTCTTCCAGTATGGGTGCAAGGGCGGGGTGGGGGTAGGTAATAGGCTCAAGCCCGTGTTTTGATTTGATAAAACGGGGTATCTGTTCCATAGGGCCGGGACGGTATAAAGCCACCATAGCACCTATATCTGAAAACACAGTCGGTTTCAGCTCTTTGATATAGCGGCGCATACCCGTGCCTTCCAGTTGGAAAACACCCACGGTTTCGCCGGCCGCCAGCAATTCAAAGGTTTTTACATCGTCAAGGGGTATGGCAAGGGGGTCAATATCCTGCCCGGTGTATTCTTTGATAACCGCACAGGCCTTGCCAAGTATATTCAGGTTGACCAGCCCCAGAAAATCCATTTTGAGCAAGCCAATCTTGGCAATATCTTCCATGGTGTACTGGGTCATGACCAGACCCAGATTATTTTCTTTGCTCAGGCGCTGCAGGGGGACATGGTCTGTCAGCGGGTCTTTGGAAATAACCACCCCGGCGGCATGGGTGGAAGCATGGCGGGAAAGCCCCTCTATCTTGCGGGCGGCATCCACCAGATTACGGACCACCGAATCCTGATTGTACATATCTCTCAGTTCGGCGCTTTCTTCCATAGCCTTGTCCAGGGTCATGTGAAGGGAGAAGGGTATGACCTTGGCTACCCTGTCCACATCAGCATAGGCCATGCCAAGCGCCCGCCCCGCATCCCGCACCGCCGCTTTTGCCCCCAGCGTACCAAAGGTAATAATCTGGGAAACATGGTCACGCCCGTACTTGCCCACCACATATTCAATGACCTCCTCGCGGCGGTCATCCTGAAAGTCCATGTCTATATCAGGCATTTCCTTGCGTTCAATATTCAGAAAACGCTCAAAAACCAGCTTATATTTAATAGGGTCAAGGGCGGTAATACCCAGACAGTACAGCACTATAGACGAAGCGGCGCTGCCGCGGACGCCGTAATACAAACCCTTTTCTTTTACAAAACGGATAATATCCCAGGTAACCAGAAAGTAATTGGCAAACTCGGTGGTTTTAATAACATCCAGCTCATATTTCAGGCGGTCAAGTATTTCCTGACTGGCATCAGGATAAAACTTGGGCAGCCCCTCATAACACAGGTCTGCCAGATACTCATCCGGAGTTTTACCGGCAGGTATATCTATCTCCGGCAGGTGCAAACGCCCGAAATCCAGGCTTACGTTGCACATTTCGGCTATCTTGGCGGTGTTTTCAATGGCATCCGGTATATCCTGATAGGCTTCCGCCATTTCTTCAGGTGATTTCAGGTAAAAATAATCACCCTCCATCTTCATCCGTTTTTCGTCACTGACCAGCGAATTTGTGCCTATACAAAGCAGCAGGTCATGATAAGGGGCATCTTCTTTATCCAGATAATGGGTATCATTGGTAGCCACCAAAGGTATATCCAGCTCCCGTGCCATGGGTATAAGAACGCTGTTTATCTTTTCCAAATCCGGCATGGGGTGGCGCTGGATTTCTATATAGTAGTTTTCAAAAGTTTTCTTGTACCACAGGGCGGCCTCTCTGGCTTCGTCAAAGCGGTTTTCCAGTATCAGGCGGGGTACTTCCCCCGAAGGACAGGCCGAAAGGCAGACCAGCCCTTCCGAATATTTTTCAAGCAGCTCTTTATCTATGCGGGGTTTATAGTAAAAACCCTCTATGTGTGAACGCGAACTTAACTGGATAAGGTTGTGATAGCCTTTATTATTCTTAGCCAGCAGCACCAGATGGTAATAGTTTTTATCTGCCGCTGTTTTGGCGGTACGGTCACCATATGCCAGATAGAATTCACTGCCCAGTACCGGTTTTATACCTGCTTCTTTGGCCTCTTTGTAAAAACGGGGAATACCGTGCATAGTACCATGGTCGGTAATAGCAAGCGCCTCCATGCCAAGTTCTTTGGCACGGGCTACCAGCTGGGAGATACGGCACATACCGTCCAGCAGGCTGAATTCGGTGTGGACATGCAGATGACAAAACATAGACTTTCCTAAGGGCAGATTATAACACAGCCCCGCCCAATTGAGGTATGCGGGTAAGCAAGCATTTCAAGGCATAAAACAGCTCCAAACAGACCGTCTCAAGGTTTAGAGATACTTTTTTCGTAGATAAGAGTGTAAAATACAGCCATGAAGCCGGATTTAAAAAGATTTTTATTTAACACATGGAAAACCTTAGCTGTAATCATTGTCCCGCTGCTGATACTCAGCTTGACCCTGAGTGTTCTTATAAACTGCCGCTGGCTGTATGAACAGGGTTTTGAAAAATATGAGGTAAGCCAGCAAACCGGCTTCACCCCAGCCCAGCTTAAAACAGCCGCATCCGCCCTTATCGGTTACTTTAATAGCGGCGAAGAATACATAAACCTGCATCTGGAAAAAGACGGAGCAGACGTACAGGTATTTAACGAACGGGAAATGCTCCACTTGAAAGACGTTAAGGGGCTTATCCGCCTGAATTATTTAATACTTGGAATCTGTCTGGTACTAGGCGGCGGTTTTTTCCTGTATCTCTACTTTAAAAGACAGCCCGAATTCAAAAAAGAAGGCGGCATGGTACTGCTTCAGGGGGGAATATTCAGCCTCATGCTGCTGGGGGGTATCGGGCTTATAGCCTTGCTGGATTTCCAGAGCTTTTTCACCCGGCTGCATCTGCTTGGTTTCAGCAATGATTTCTGGCTGCTGGACCCTACTAAAGACTATCTGATAATGTTTTTCCCCAAAGGATTCTGGGCAGACAGCGCTGTTATGCTGGGTATTTCAATCGGGGTACTGGCATCCGGTACTACTATCTGCGGCCGGCTCCTGGGAAAATCATCCCCAAGTAACCAGCCTGTTTAACAACCTCAAGGTGAAAGTTTTTGCCCAAAAAACCTTTTGGCATCTTAATTCAAATATTTCAGGTCTTGCTCACAGTCAGCAACAGGCGGTATTGGTCTTTGGTAATTTCAGTACCGGCTATGGGGTAGGGAGTAACATTAAAGCTGAGTGTATAAATACCGAAATTGGCTACTGCATCTCCTCCGGCACCTCTTTTAACCATATAAAACTTAGTCTTTGCACCGCCGTATTTAATTTCCATCTGGACTGTCACTTCCCCTTCCCAGACACACTGGACACCCTCGGGGCAACGACTGTCGGATACTACCCCCACAAATTTGATAATCAGGTCTTCTCCGGCTATAGAGCAACTCTGACCCGGGGGAAAAGAGATAGATTGATCAAGCCCCGCCACAGGAATGGCAGCAGAACAAGCTGAAAGAGGTAACGCCAATATTACCAAACCAGCAAATAAGGCTAAAACTCTCTTGCGCATATTTTATCCTCTACCTTTCAGGGAAGCACATTTGCCCCTATAAAAACTTAAGTTCGTAAGTGACAACGACAGGAAAACAGTACCGAATCTCTATATTCCCATCTCATCCTATAACGATAAACAGAACCGGCAGATAGCTGCTTCTAAAAAATACCTACCGATACAAGCTAAACCGCCGTTTCAAACAGTTGCTAAAAACAAAAACCGACACAATACATTACTGACTGGGATAGACAGATGCATTATGCCGGCATTTGCCGGTCAACTACTATGAAAAGCAGTTCAATTAACCTGATTTAGTGGCAACCGGAACAGCTGGAACAAGAACCGCTGGAACAAGAACCACCACCGCCGCCACCACAGGAATCTATACCGCGGCAGGCAAAACCTGAAACGCCTCTGGCAGAGGGAGTTTTGCATTCAGGACAAAGAGCCTCATCATCAGCCTTGCTGGTAGAGCGAATGTCTTCAAATCTGGTGTTGCATTTTGGGCATACATATTCATAAATCGGCATTTTTATCTCCTCTAAAAATTGTATCGTCAAAAAGATTTAAAGTCAACGGCTAGATGACATAACTACATAATTCCAATCTGGATTCCTGAAGAGGCAAACCGGCAAAATAAATCCTGATGCCGAAGGCCAGTATTCCTGAAGCTGGATTGACACTAGTCTATCCTAATAAGTATAATCTAGCGGTTCAAGTTGTCCGGATTGCCCTGACCAACTGATGACTTGACAGGCCGAAGTGGCGGAACGGCAGACGCGCTACGTTCAGGGCGTAGTACCTGTAATGGGTGTGAGAGTTCAAATCTCTCCTTCGGCACCATACCGGCGCTTGTAGCTCAGTTGGATTAGAGCGCAGCCCTGCGAAGGCTGAGGTCGTGGGTTCGAGTCCCACCAAGCGCGCCATATCTCTTCCGGGCGGTTAGCTCAGCTGGTTAGAGCACCTGCTTTACACGCAGGGGGTCATAGGTTCGAATCCTATACCGCCCACCATTTTTTAAACGTAAAACAGCCCCCATGATGTAAGTTTCATGTGGGCTGTTTTTATTGGTGGCACTAATTTGGCACTAAACTTTCTTGAAAAGATCTTCAAACCGAAACCTGCAGAGTTGAGCCATATATACCCTTCGGTGCATATCAGCTAATGCCCCCAGATTTACTTTTGATAGAATACGACTTACATTCCGCAGATTATCATTTTGGATTATAATTATCAGGTAACCGGAAACGGATAATAAAATTAGAGGCAGAAAATAAAAGCAAATGTTTCTCTCAGGCAACCAAATCTATATCCGCTTTTTAAAAGATACAGATGCCGAGTCTCTCCTCGATTTGCATTTAGCCAACAAAGAATTCTTCCAGCGGTACTCGCCGGTTTTTAAAGATGATTATTACACGCTTGATTCAAAGCGTAAATACATCAGCGATTCTTTTGTAAAAAGGGAAAATGACCAGCTCTATTCTTTTGGCATATTTTTAAAAAACAGCGATAAATTGATTGGAGATGTCTCACTGTTCCATATCTGCCGGGGAGCTCTCCAAAAATGTTTGATCGGATACACTCTGGATAAACTACACAACGGTAAAGGTTATGCTACAGAGGCAGTTGTTCTGGCGGTAGATTTTGCGTTTGATGGACTGAAACTGCACCGTGTTGAGGCTGGTGTGATGCCGGAAAACAAAGGGTCAATGCGGGTACTGGAAAAAGCAGGTTTCCATGAAGAAGGGCTGGAACAGAAAGGCATAAGGATAAATGGCCAATGGGAAGACCACCAAATATTTGCGGTAATATCAGCTATAAATTAAGCTTTCATCTTTTGTCCCGCAGATAAAATAAAATCTGTTTTCAAATGCGGCTGAATATCAACAGAAAAATTCTGCTTTCTCTTTTAACATATTTTGGCCAATTAACCTTCATACAAGCCACCTCTGATACCTGAATAAGGTAAAATTGACAAAGACTTTTTTCATATTGTAATATTGTTTTACAGACTGGGAATGAGATTAGTAGGTCTTCAGCGAAGCTCAGAGAGCCGGGCAAGGTGTGAGCCGGTGCTAGCGCAAAGAACTGAATGGACTCAGGAGTCGCAGGCCGAAAAAGGAAACTTGAGTAGGTTTTGACGGAAGGGCACCGTTATCAAAGCCTAGGGTATCGCCCGGAGAAATCAGGGCCGCACCCGAAAAAAGATGTTTCTGCATTTTTTGCAGGGATAATTAGGGTGGCACCGCGAAGGTTAATCCCTCGCCCCTAAAAAGGACGAGGGATTTATTTTTTTGCGAGGTACCCTAAAATGTATTATCCATCCTTAGCCGAAGTAAAAAAACTGGCTTCACAGGGTAACCTGATACCCATCTCCCGTGAGATTGTGGCCGACCTTGAAACCCCGGTTTCCGCCTTTCTGAAAATCAAGACCAGCCAAAATGCCTTTCTGCTGGAAAGCGTGGAAGGAGGCGAAAGGGTAGCCCGGTACAGTTTCATCGGCGCTAACCCTTACAAAGTAATCACCTCCTATCAGACAGATACCGTTCCCCCTCTAAAGCAGGTTGAAAACGAACTGAGTAAATACCGCTTGGTACAGGTGGGTGAGCTGCCGCGTTTTTGCGGCGGGGCAGTGGGTTTTCTGGGCTACGAGGCAGTCACCCGCTTTGAAGAGCTGCCCTCTCCCGCATCAGACCCGTTAAACCTTCCTGAAGCGGTCTTCATGCTGGTAGATACCATGCTGGTTTTTGACCATATCAGCCACTCTATCAAGGTACTCAGCTATGTCCATACAGAAGAGGATATTGAAGTCTCTTATAACAAAGCTATCCAAAATATAGAAAAGCTGATTAGCCAGCTCAGGCAGCCGCTTGCCAAAACAGAGTTAAAACCCGCCCCCGCCGGTGTTCCTGAAACAAAGTCCAATTTCAAACAAACGGATTTTGAGAGCCGGGTATCCAAAATAAGAGATTACCTTAACTCCGGCGAAGCCATTCAGGTAGTTTTGTCACAGCGTCTGTCCAGACCCACCTCGGCCCACCCCTTTGACATTTACCGCGCCCTGCGTTCAGTAAACCCTTCCCCGTACATGTATTACCTTGATTTCGGTGATTTCCAGATAGTAGGGGCATCACCTGAGGTGCTGGTGCGGGTGGAAGACGGCGAGGTTATGACCCGCCCGCTGGCCGGCACCAGAAAACGGGGCAAAACCCAGGCAGAAGATATCCGTCTTGAACAGGAGCTCCGCCAGGACGAAAAAGAGTGCGCCGAACATATCATGCTGGTAGATTTGGGCAGAAACGATATCGGCCGCATAAGCAGGCCCGGCACAGTCCGCATAACAGACGTAATGGATGTGGAACGCTATTCCCACGTAATGCATCTGGTTTCCCATGTGCAGGGCAAACTGAAAACGGATATCACCCCGTTTGAGGCATTGGAGTCCTGCTTCCCGGCAGGCACAGTCTCCGGCGCACCTAAGATAAGGGCGATGGAGATAATTGCCGAAATGGAAACCGAAAAACGGGGCATCTATGCAGGGGCTGTGGGTTACTTTTCCTATTCGGGCAATATGGACATGGCTATAGCCATACGCACCATGGTTGTCAAAGACGGCGTTGCCCACTTGCAGGCAGGCTGCGGAATTGTAAGTGACAGCGTACCCGAATCTGAATATCAGGAAACACTGAACAAGGCTCAGGCTCTGCTGAAAGCCCTGGACAGGGCAGAAAATATGGCAACGGAGAAACCGCATGTTGTTACTAATTGATAACTACGACAGCTTTACCTACAACCTTTTCCAGTATTTTTCCGAACTGGGACAGGAAGTAAAGGTAGTCCGCAATGACAAGATTACCCTTGATGATATAGACGCCCTGCGTCCCGAATACATCGTGATTTCACCCGGGCCGTCTTCA
The DNA here is from genome assembly GCF_001889305.1 of Dehalococcoides mccartyi. NCBI lineage: Bacteria > Bacillati > Chloroflexota > Dehalococcoidia > Dehalococcoidales > Dehalococcoidaceae > Dehalococcoides > Dehalococcoides mccartyi. The sequence continues at coordinate 1,353,141 of NZ_CP013074.1, forward strand.
CCCCTTCAGGCAGGCGTGTCTAACGAGGTTATCCGCCGTTTCGGCCCCGAACTGCCTATCCTGGGTATCTGTCTGGGGCACCAGTGCATCGGGCATACATACGGGGGGATTGTCAGGCAGGCAGACAAAATAATGCACGGCAAACAGTCACTCATACAGCATGATAACCGGGGTATTTTCAAAGGTCTGCCCAAGGGGTTTCCCGCCATACGTTACCACTCCCTAATAGTAGACAAGCCAACTCTGCCGGATTGTCTGGAGGTAACCGCCTGGACAGATGACGGCACTATTATGGGGCTTAAGCACAAGGAATACCCCGTTGAAGGTATCCAGTTTCATCCCGAATCATTTAAAACCGAGTGCGGCAAGGAGATTCTGGCTAATTTTCTAAAATACTATGCACCTTTATCAGCAAAAAAGGAGCGGAAAAATGATTAAAGAAGCAATCGGGTCTTTAGTTCTGGGCAAATCTCTGACTATTGAACAGTCTGCCTCCGTAATGGACGAAATAATGGAGGGCAAAACCACCCCTGCCCAGATAGGGGCATTTCTGACGGCCCTTCGGGTCAAGGGGGAAACTGCCGAGGAAATAGCCGGGCTGGCCAGTGTCATGCGGGCCAAGTCTACCCGGATAATCACCAACACCCCGGTGCTGGACATAGTGGGTATCGGCGGTGACGGGATAAACACGTTCAATATATCTACCGCCGCCGCCTTTGTTATATCCGGTGCAGGGGTAAAGGTGGCCAAGCACGGCAACCGGGCGGCCAGCAGCATGTGCGGCAGCGCTGACGTACTTGAAGCTCTGGGCATAAAAATAGACCTGCCAGCCGAACAGGTAAAAACCTGTATAGAACAGGCGGGTATCGGCTTTATGTTTGCACCCGTGTTCCATCCGGCCATGAAATATGTGGCCCCCTCCCGGCGTGAAATAGGCATCCGCACCGTGTTCAATATCTTAGGCCCGCTAACCAACCCGGCCTGCGCCCAGTACCAGCTTATCGGCGTGCCTGAAATATCTCTGGGTGACAAGATTATTTCAGCCCTGTCCCATATGGATATCAAGCATGCCCTGGTGGTACACGGCTTAGACGGCATGGACGAAATGTCCATCAGCGGGGATTCGGTCATCTGGGAGCTGAAAGATAACGAAATAATCAAATTCCGCCATGCACTTTCACCGGAGGAAATGGGCTTGAAAGCATCTCCCCTTGAGTCGGTCAAAGGCGGCTCAGCCCAGGAAAACGCACTTACCCTGCGTGCGGTGCTTTCCGGCGAAAAAGGGCCTAAGAGAGATGTAGTCCTGCTGAATGCGGCCGCCGCCCTGATGGTGGCAGACCGGGTTAAAACCATTAACGAAGGTATCAACCTGGCGGCTAAAACGATTGACAGCGGGCTGGCACTGGCCAAACTGGAATCTTTAATTAAACTCAGCCAGTCTCAGGCAGGCGGTTAAAGCCGTGATATTGGAACGTATAGTATCCGACAACCTGCCTGATTTGAGGCGGCGGAAAGAGGAGCTGCCGCTTTTGAAACTGCAGGCATTGGTAGCGGACATGCCCTGTCCACCCCTTGACATGGCGGCAAGCCTGAAAGGCAACGGTATTAAGCTTATTGCCGAGGTCAAAAAGGCCTCACCCTCCAAAGGGATAATCCGGCCTGACTTTGACCCGGTGGATATTGCCCGCATATATGCCCGAAACGGGGCGGCCGCCATTTCGGTACTGACCGAAGAACACCATTTTCAGGGCAGCCTTCAAAATCTGAAACTAATACGTGAATCCAGGGCAGCATTAAATCTACCTTTGCTGCGGAAAGATTTTATCCATGACCCCTATCAGGTATATGAAGCCCGCCTGTACGGGGCGGATGCTATTTTGCTGATAGCGGCCATGCTTACACCCCATAAACTGGAGGAGCTGCTTTCACTCAGCCACACGCTGGGTATGAAATGCCTGGTAGAGGTGCATACCCGGCCTGAACTGGACATAGCCCTCAAGAGCAATGCCCGGATTATCGGCCTGAATAACCGTGATTTGCATACATTTAAAGTGGACTTAAGCGTAACCGGAACCCTCCGCCCCCTGATACCGCCTGAGCATATAGTTGTCAGCGAAAGCGGCATCCAAACCAGAGCGGACATATCCCGTCTGACAGAGATGGGGGTAGATGCGGTGCTTATAGGGGAAGCCCTGACGGCCTCGGCTGATATTGCCGCCAAGATGAGGGAACTGCTGTGATAAAGACCAAGATTTGCGGTTTGACAGAGGTTGGACAAGCCTTGGCCACAGCCCGGACAGGGGCTGATTTTGCCGGAGTGGTATTTGCCCAAAGCAAACGGCGTATCACCCCTGACAAAGCCTTGCAGATAGCTGAAGCCTTAAAACCGCTTAACCCCAGACCTCTGCTGGTAGGTGTCTTTGCCAACCAGCCACTGGAGGAGGTAAATGAAATTGCCGCCACCTGCCACCTGGATATGGTGCAGCTTAGCGGGGACGAAAGCTGGGAATACTGCAACCGGGTAAAACTGCCGCTTATCAAAGCAATCCATATTGCCGAAGGCACTACCGCCGAAATGGTCATGCAGGAGATACAGGACGGGCTAAAAGCCCTGAGCAAACCGCCCGTATTCCTGCTGGATAAACGCACCCAAACATTACTTGGAGGCAGCGGCCAGAGTTTTGACTGGCAGATTGTAAAACAGGTTTCACAGAAATACCCTGTGATGGTGGCCGGGGGGCTTAATCCCGAAAACATACAGGCGCTTCTGGAAACAGCCGCCCCCTGGGGAGTAGACGTAGCCAGCGGGGTGGAAACAAACGGGACAAAAGATACAGCTAAAATAAACCTTTTCATCAAACGGGTGAAGGATGCGGATGGTAAGCGGATATGTTAGTAATAATGAAAAATGACGCCACAGAGGCACAGATAGCTAATGTTATGAGGGAGATTACCAATGCAGGCTACCGGGGTATACCCATACCGGGTGACCACCGGACTGCTGTCTGCATAGTGGGCAACCAGGGCATGGTAGAGGAAAACCCCTTTCTGGCACTGGAAGGGGTCAAGGAAGTGCTCAGGGTAACCAAGCCCTATAAACTGGTCAGCCGGGAAACCTGCCCCGAACCTACTGTTATCCGTCTGGGAGATGTGGAAATAGGAAACGGGTGCAAACCGGTTATCATAGCCGGGCCTTGCTCGGTGGAAAGCGAAGAACAAACCCTCTGCATAGCCCGTCAGGTAAAAGAGGGAGGTGCCAAGCTCTTCAGAGGGGGGGCATTCAAGCCCCGCACTTCACCCTACAGCTTTCAGGGTTTGGGTAAAGCCGGCCTCAAGATACTGGAAAAAGTACGCTCTGAAACCGGCCTCTTTATTGTCACCGAGGCAACCGATTCTGAAAATCTGAAGCTGGTTGAAGCCAGCACAGACATTATCCAGATAGGTGCCCGCAATATGCAGAATTATTCCCTGCTAAGGCGGGCAGGCCAGACAGAAAAACCGATTATCTTAAAGCGGGGGCTGTCAGCCACCATTGAAGAACTGCTGATGGCCGCCGAATACATTATGGCCGAAGGCAACACCCAGGTAATATTGTGTGAGCGGGGTATCCGCACCTTTTCAGACAACACCCGCTTTACGCTGGACCTGAGTGCCATTCTGTCTGTCAAGGCCGTAAGCCATCTGCCAATAATAGTAGACCCCAGCCATGCGGCCGGACGCCGTGATTACGTTATCCCCCTGTCCAGAGCCGCCATTGCGGCCGGGGCAGACGGGCTGATAGTGGAAGTCCATTCAGACCCCGCTGCCGCTCTGTCAGACGGGGCGCAGTCTTTATATCCAGAACAGTTCAGCCGGCTGGCAAAAGAAGTGGAATATTTAAATATGCTGGGAGTAGAAAAATGCCTGAAGTAAACAGCAACTGCAAACCGGGGTATTTCGGCAAGTACGGCGGCCAGTTCGTGCCTGAAATACTGGTACCCGTCCTGAACGAACTGGAACAGGCTTACGAAAAAGCCAAAACAGATGAGGCCTTTCAGTCACGCCTGAAATACCTTTCAAACACCTTTTCGGGGCGTCCCACTCCGCTGTATGCGGCCGAAAGGCTGACCGAATATCTGGGGGGTGCCCATATCTACCTCAAACGGGAAGACCTGGCCCATACCGGCGCCCACAAAATCAATAATGCCCTGGGTCAGGGTCTGCTGGCACAGCACATGGGCAAGAAAAGGGTTATTGCCGAAACCGGGGCGGGGCAGCACGGGGTAGCCACTGCGGCTGTCTGCGCTATGCTGGGGCTGGAATGTATTGTCTACATGGGCGAAGATGATATCAAACGCCAGGCCTTAAATGTGTTTCGCATGAAGCTGATGGGAACGGAAGTCAGGAGCGTTTCTTCGGGCAGCCGCACCCTGAAAGATGCCATCAACGAAGCCATGCGTGACTGGGTAAGCAACCCGGAAACCACTTATTACATAATCGGCTCGGTAGTCGGCCCGCGCCCTTACCCGGCCATGGTACGGGATTTTCAGGCCGTTATCGGGCAGGAAACCAAAGCCCAGTCACTAAAACAGCTGGGGGGGCTGCCGGACTGTATAGTGGCCTGCGTAGGCGGCGGCAGCAATGCCATGGGCATTTTTTATGATTTCATACCTGACCAAAGCGTACGCCTTATAGGGGTGGAAGCCGCCGGCAGCGGCATAAGCACCGACAAACATTCGGCTACCCTGAGTGCCGGCAAAGTGGGAATACTTCACGGAGCCATGTCCTACCTGCTGCAAGACGAGCATGGGCAGGTGATTGAAACCCACAGCATTTCGGCAGGACTGGATTACCCCGGCGTAGGCCCGGAGCACAGCCATTTGAAAGACAGCAAACGGGTGGAATACGTTTCGGTAACAGATGACGAAGCCCTGAACGGTTTTAAACTCCTTTGTTCACTGGAAGGGATTGTACCCGCTCTGGAATCATCCCACGCCATTGCCCACGCCCTGAAAATAGCAGCTGATATGCCCAAAGATAAAAATATAGTCATAAACCTGTCCGGCAGGGGAGATAAAGATATGGATATTGTCCAGAAAGCAATGGGGGTGAACCTATGAGCCGCATCAGTGACGCATTTAGCAAACGCAAACCCCTTATAGCTTACATAACAGTCGGCTATCCGGATATTGAAACCACCTTGAAACTGGTGCCTATGCTGGAAGCAAACGGGGTGGATATTATAGAGCTGGGCATTCCGTTTTCAGACCCCTTGGCAGACGGGGTCACTATTCAGAACGCCAGCTACCAGGCACTTCAGAACGGGGTAACCCCTGAAGTCTGTTTGTCAGTTGCCGCCCGTCTAAAAGAAAAAACCTCTATACCCATGGTATTTATGGGGTATTACAACCCCGTTTACAATTACGGTCTGAGCGAATTCTGCAATAAGGCGGCCGCCGCCGGTATAAGCGGCCTTATTATTCCTGACCTGCCGCCGGGTGAGGCCGAAGATATAGAAGCAGCCGCCAAAGAAGCCGGGCTGGATATAATCTTCCTGTTAGCCCCCACCAGCACAGACGAACGGATTAAACTGGTAGCCGCCAAATCAGGGGGGTTTATCTACCTTGTTTCCCACTCAGGCGTTACCGGGGCAACTGCCAACCTTCCGGCTGACCTCGGCAGTTTTGTAAGCAGGGTAAGAAAGGCCGCCCGCCAGCCTCTGGCAGTGGGTTTCGGCATTTCCACCCCCGAACAGGCCGCCGATATCTCAAAATATGCTGATGGGATAATAGTAGGCAGCCGCATTATCCAGCTAGTACAGGCAGACCCTTCACTTGAAAAGGTAAGCGGCTTTGTCAGGCAGCTAAGAAAGGCACTTGGCTAAACTGCAAAAACGGAGAAAAAGTTAACAGAAAACGGGGATACCGGAAAATTTAATACCCCGTAAACTGAAAAGGGGGAAGACTTAAGTCTTCCCCCTTTTATTAGATATTCCAGAGATAAAATCAGGCTTTCTTTACACGCCTCGCAGCCAGCTGCCATGAGATTGCCAGCAGTACAAGCCCCGGTAACCCTACAACCAACAGGAACATAGATGCCGCCTTACTTTCAAGTTCGTCCAGACTGCCAAAAAAGTTCTGGATAGTAAAGATAACCAAAGCCAAACCGATAATGCCAAGCAGCCATTCATACCAGGTAAGGCTGAAGTTATCTCTCTTCATCAGCCAGACAAGGCCCGACAGCAAAGCACCGGTAATGAGACCAATAATAAACCACATATTTTTACTCTCCTCTATTGCGTTAGGATTTATTTATCATATCCGCCGTGACTTGATGTAGCAGCACTGTCAAACCCGTAAACCGGCAGAGACAGATCCCACCACTCTTCCTTGTCCTCGTTCAAACCGTAGCCAAAGAATTTATCCGCCTGCCACAGGAATGTATTCAGGGCGGGAGTAGTAGCCAGAGTAGCCCGGACAAGTTCATGGATAGGAGCAGTATTTGTATTGAAAGTGCAGGTAGCCATACAAGCACCGCAGCCATTGTACTCTGTCAGGAACAGCCAGCAATCAACAGCATTCGTCCAATACTGCTTGCGGCCGGGGGAATGGACAATGTCCGCCTTGCCATAAATATTTGGCAAATCCCAGGTGGGTTCATGATCTTTGGGTATGGCGTTTACCGGACAGGCATCAGCACACTTGGTACAGGTCTGACAGAACCTCCAGATACCGGCATCTATAGGATTGGTAGGCTCAAGAGGCATATCGGTCACCAAACTGAACACCCCAAGTACAGGTCCGTATTCAGGGCTAGTGCAAAAACCGTTGTTGCGGTTTCCTTCGGTAATACCGGTCAGCTGGGCGCTGGCAATAGCAGGCATAATACCCGAAAAGGGTGAGGCATAACCGTAACAGGTATAGCCAAGTGAACGGATAAATTCCTGAATAGAATTCTGGATATTACCGAAGAGCCGATAACGCGACAGATTGGCAGCATACATTATCTGGGATTCATTTGCTGTCCTGAACATGTCTTTGGACATAGGCACGGTGAAGCAAAATTCATAAAGCTGTTTATTGGCCGGCAGAACAAAAGTAGTCGCCCCTTCGTAACCTACATCCACATCTTCAAATACATATGCTTTGCCCAGCGCCGGAGGCGGTGGGAAATTTTCCACGAAACCTATAGAGTTCGCAGCCCCTTTATGGTTGGTGAACACCAGTTTATCCTTGATTTTCTGGTCTATAACACCAAAACCGACCTGCCCGCCGCCGTAAAAGATTACCGCTGAACGCAGCATACGGCTGTTTTCCTCAGGAGTACCCTGCCAGACAGGTACATTCATACTTTGGGGAGTAGCCACCTTCTGGGGACCCATAAAAGTGGTCACATAAGGCAAATTCATAAAAAAGCCTGCGCCGGATGAAAGGGCATAATCCTTCAGTGTCTGACCAGGAGTTTCACTGGTAATAGCATTTACTTTATTGGTCAGGACATTGGCATATCGTTTCTTTATTTCGTCCACACCCAAATACTTAGCCTGGATACCGGGTGCCTGCCCTGTCTGGCGTCCATCCCATCTATTCATCAATGACCAGTCAATTTCAGTAGTGGGATTATCCAACTCACGGTATTTCACCCACCAAGGGCGTTTCCATTCAGCATTAGGCGAAGATATCACATCATCCAGATCACGAAAAGCCGGAGCGGCGGCCGCTGCAGTTCCAAGACCGGCACCGACTACCCCAAGCCCTTTCATAAAGTCACGTCGTGACAGCGCGGAATGAAAATTAGGCACTTTTCTATTTCCTTTTTAATAATATTTAGTCTTTCCTATAGTCACCCGGTCTTCCCCGGGAGCCAATTTACATCTTCACCTCCGAATATTAACTGGCATTTTGCTAGTATGCGATACTAGTATACGATTATAGTTTTAGATATTTCAGAGGTCAATAAGCTTTATGGCTTAGAAGCCTAGGCATTTAGTATATTTTCAACATATATTTGTATTTATCCTCCGAATTATTGTTTAATAAACACATACAGGTAGTAGGCAAATCTGCTTAATACAAGAAGGTTATATGACTCACAGACTAAGAAAAGACGGCTACAAAATATGGTCAATTCTTATGCAGGCCAGAACGGCAGCCTACCACGTACGCAGAAAAGACCTGATGGAGTATGGAGTTTCACCGGAACAGGCAGGCATACTGGAACGGCTTTACCACACTAAAGACAAAACTATGACACCCACCCGCATAGCCGAGATTTTTTTACGTCAGCCCAACACTATTACCGCCATTTTGAGGGGCATGGAGAGAAAAGGGCTGGTTGAACTAAGCAAAGACCTGGAAAGAAAAAACATGATTCGGGTCACCATTACCGAAAAGGGCACTCAGCTAAGAGAGATTATAAACACTAATCTTGCTGAAACACGCAAAATATTTGATGTCCTGTCTGACGAGGAGTTGGAACTGCTGGAAAATATGCTCTTAAGAATAAGAGATAAATCCATAACCCAAACTTCATCCTCCAAGTACAATGCAAAACGCAAACTTGAGCAGATTCACGAATCTGACAGCCAGATACTCTGACGGTATTCTCTCCGATACCCCGTTTGCCCGCTCCGGAAATACCTGCCACCTATATTTTTATCAGACCTCATTTATGCTTTTTCCGCTTGTGAAAATACTCCCGAATTGGTATCCTTTCGGCATAAGGAGACGCCTCTTATGGAATATAATGTAGAAGTAAAACTGCTGGCTATGACCCCTGATGCCGAAAATCTGGCCGAACAGGCCGGGCGGCTGTGTTACGCCAGCGGCAGTAAACAGGGCAGCAGCCAGGACTGGCTTCAAACCCGTATCAAACAGGGGCATGAAAGTCTGCTTGAACATGTGTCTGCCACTTTTTATATAAAGGCATCACGGGTGGTTACCCACGAACTAGTCAGACACCGCATTGGCAGTTACTCCCAGCGGAGCCAGCGTTACGTGAAGGAAAATCAGGCCGAGTTTATCACCCCGCCTGAAATAGCCGAAGGAAACGACGCCAAACTGGATTTATTTAAAGAGGCCATGGAAAGTGCCTGGGATTCATACCGCAAACTGCTGGAAGCGGGTATAAAAGCAGAAATTGCCCGTTATGTGCTGCCTAATGCCTGCGCCACTGAGATTATCTGCACCTGGAATTTCCGCGAACTGCGGCATATCTTGAAACTGCGTACCGCCCCGTCCGCCCAGCCGGAAATGCGGGCCGTAGCCGGCCGTATAAAAGAGATACTACAAAAAGAAGCCCCCAAAATATTCGGAGACCTCTAAACAGCACTTAATAATATTTTACCCTGCCGTATCAGATTAAATGGCAGGCACAGAGGTGATTTTCGTAAACCATCTTCAAAGGCGGCGCTTCCTGATGGCAAACCGGCAGATGCAACGGGCAGCGCCCAGCAAAACCGCAGCCGCATCCGTCTTCGTCATGGTGATGCAGGTCGTGCCCATCTTCAAGCTCCAGTGCCAGCCCTGCCATAAGCATTTTGGTATAAGGGTGAACAGCCTGGGATATATTTTCTTTCCCCATCACTTCAACCAGCTTGCCTCGGTACATAACCGCCAAACGGCTGCAAACCGAACTAACCATTTGCAGGTCATGTGAAATAAGCAGATAACTCAAACCATATTCTTCTTTAAGCTCCAGCATAAGCCTGAGCAGCTGGTAACGCAAAATAGTATCCAGCCCGCTTAAAGGTTCATCAGCAATTATTATTTCAGGTCTTACCAATATAGTTCTGGCCAGTGACACCCGCTGACGCTGCCCGCCGGATAGTTCTACCGGGTAGCGGCCGGAAAGCGAAGGCGGAATAAAAGTTTTCTCCATAACGGCTGAAACCGATTGCTGCATTTCAGCCTTGTTTAAGTGACGGTTTATCTTTAGAGGTTCTTCCAGAAGCCCTGTAACCCTCATGCGGGGGTCTAAAGTGGCGTCCGAGTCCTGCAGCATTAACTGGACTTCACGGCGGTACTTTTTGAACTCAGGGCCTTCCATCTTTTGCAGATCCTGCCCTTTATATTCAACCACACCGGCAGAAGGGCGAACCAATCCTGCCAAAGCTCTGGCCAGAGTAGTTTTACCGGAGCCGCTTTCACCTACCAGCCCCAGTATTTCACCTTTTTCCAGTGTGATACTCACATCTGAAACAGCCTTGATAGTATGGTCCGGGTGCTTAAGGCGTACCAAAGGGTTATGTCTGACTACAAAATTAACTGACAGATTTTCAGCTTTTAACACGTTTGCAACCCATTTCGGGTATACAAATGACAAACCACCCTGCCGCTCTCCAGACAAACTTCCTGCGGTATTTCTTTTAAACAAATTGCGGTTGCCTGGGGACAGAACAGGGCGAAGCTACAACCCTTGTCATCACCTAATAAATCCCGGCTTTCAAAACCTGTCAAAGGCATATTCAAAAAACCTGCGGACTGCTGATATTTCATAAGCATACGGCTATATGGATGGCGGGGATTTTCCATCAGACTTTCAGTATCACTGTACTCTACAACCCTGCCAGCATACATTACCGCTAGTTTCGGGCAAAGGGTTTTCAACGCAGGTAGGTCATGGCTGATAACAAGCAAACTGGTTTTACTTGAGGACTTTTTCAGTATATTCAAAGCGGTAGTACGGGTACTTGCGTCAAGGGCGGTAGTGGGTTCATCTGCCACCAGCAAGTCAGGCTCAGCAAGAAGGGCCATGGCGGTCAGCACTCTTTGGCGCATACCTCCGGACAATTGGTGGGGATAGCTTTTCAATACATGCTCAACAGCATGAATATCCCCCAACCCTAGTTCAAAAAACAAATGTTTTGCTCTATCCAGCCCAGTGTCCGGGCTGTTGAAGGCTGTTTTAATTTCACTAATCTGCTCACCCACCTTTAAAAGCGGGTTCAGAGCAGTAGACTGGTTTTGGGGAATAAGGGCAATCTGCCTGCCCCTTATATAGTTCAGCTCTGTTTCGGGCAGATTTACCAGCTCCCTGCCTTTAAAAAGTATGCTGCCGCTTATAACTTTACCGGGTTGCTGCAGCCCCAGCAGGCTATAGACAAGCACAGTCTTGCCGCAGCCGCTCTCACCCATAATACCCAGACTACAGCCTGCTTCAAGATGTAAATTCAGCCCGTTGTTAGCCCTTACCAGCCCGGCTGGAGTCTCAAAATATACGTGCAGGTTGGTAACTTCAAGCAGGTTTTTCATCTGTCCAGTATCCTCTGCAACCGCGGGTCAGTACGGTCTTCAAAACTCATATTGATAAAGGTCAGCCCCAATATACACAGGGTAATGCACAGCCCCGGCGGCAGATACCACCAGTACAGATTCTGGACAAATCCTCCCCGCGAAAAAGCATAATGAAGCATCATACCCCAGCTCTTTTGAGAAGGATCACCCAGACCCAAAAAGCTCATAGAAGCCTCAAGAAGCAAAGCCACCGCCACCGCCAGAATAAACTTGGCAGCTACTAAAGGCAATACATTCGGAAACACATGCCTCCACATCAAGCGGAATTCACTTGCCCCCATAATACGGGCAGATTCCACATAACCGCTCTGGCGGATAGTAATCACCTGCGAACGGATTACTCTTGCCGTCCCCGGCCAGAGAGTCAGAGCGATAACCAGAATAATATTCCAGATGCTAGGGCCCAAATATACCGAAAGTAGTATTACCAAAGGCAAAGCCGGTATGACCAGAAATATATCCGCCGTACCCATCAGCACATTATCCAGCCAGCCGCGGCGGAATCCCGCCCAGATACCTACCGCCACCCCCAGTAAAGTAGCCAGAGAGGCAGCTGCAAATCCCACCCACAAAGACACTCTGGCCGAATAAACCAGCTCGGAAAATATATCCTGTCCCACATCATTAGTCCCCAGCAGATGCTGGGCAGAAGGGTGCAAAAAAGCCTGCCCGTAAGTCCATGGGTCATACAGGGAAATTAGCGGTGCAAACACGGCCGAAAACACAAATATGCCAAGGATTATCACCCCGAAAAACAGCAGCTTGTCTAAGGTCAGTCTCTTAAGGATATTCATCTTAGGCAACCCTCGGGTCAAGGCGTCTGTAAAGCATGTCTGCCGTCATATTTGCAAGCAACACACAAACTGCAATAATCAAAAACGCACCCTGTATAAGCGGGTAATCACGCGCCCCGATAGCTTCATAAATAAGTGTCCCCATGCCCGGCCAAGAAAAAACAGTTTCCACCAGCAACACTCCCGAAAAAAGCATGCCGAACTGTATAGCGGTAACCGTTACCAGCGGGGCAAGTGAATTTCTGAGTATATGTTTAAAAAGAATCCGCCCGCGGCTGAGCCCCTTGGCTCTGGCCATCAGGATATAATCCTCCCCGCAAATGGAGATAACCGTATTTCTCATAATCAGGAAATCATAAGCGGCTTTAAACAGGGTAACAACCAGCAATGGCAGCGCCATATGCCAAAGCAGGTCTGCAAAATAGGCAAAGCCGCTTAGTTCGCCTGAAGTAACCTTGCCCATGGGAAACCAGCCCAGATTAAAACTAAAAAACATAAGCATCAGCATGGCAATCCAGTAATGGGGCATGGCGTAAATCAGCATAAAGCCGCTGGTAAGGCCTATGTCCAGCGGAGTCTTGCGGAAATAACCCGCTACCAGTCCGGCAAAACCGGCCAGCAATGCTCCCAGTATAATAGCCGGCAGGATAAGCACCAGTGTCCACAGCAAATGCCCGCCCACTGCCTCCAGAACCGGCTGCATATACAGGTATGAGTAACCCCAGTCTCCTCCAAACAGCCCGCCCAGATAATCACCAAACTGCTGATATATAGGTTTGTCCAGCCCCAGTTCAACTGAAAGAGCGGCCACATCCTCGGCGGTGTAGTAGGCCTGTTCACCAAGAATATTTTTAACCGGGTCACCCGGCATAACCCTGGGAATCAGAAAATTTAAGGCAATGATAACTAACAGTACGATGCCGTAACGCAGCGCCTTACCCAGAAAACCGGCCGCCGGATGATAATGTCTTTGCATATCTTTATAGAATGAAGAAAGGCTGACCGGAGTCTAGAAACCCCGGTCAGCCATAATACATTAGGGAGACCGAACACTCAAGAAGGAGAAGCCATTAAAGACTCCTCCGTAGATACTGTCTATCACCCAGCCTGACCAACCCTGCTGGTAGGGGTAGACACTCTCTGTCCAGGCCAGGGCAATACCCGGCAAATATTCGGCGGTAAGTTCCTGTATCCGCAGGTCCAGTATAGCCTGCTGGGCAGGATCAGCCGTAGCCAGTCTGGCATCACAGGCGGCCAGATATTCAGCCACATCCAGATTGTGCAAAACACCCTGACCGGTACGTCTGGAATCAAAGTAGCCCGAACCATGCCCGGCATGCATCAGGGTCCCCCAGGGAGTAGCCCCGAAGAGAACCATATCATAATCAAGGGCATCCTTCACCGAAGCCCAAGCCGAAAGGTCAAGTGCCCTTATTTCTACCCCAAGCCCAATCTCAGACAGGGCATCCCGCAGTATTTCAGCCAGACGCATATTGGTAGACTGATCAGATCTGGCCAGCAGCCTCAGGGAAATGTTCTGGCCGGATGCATCTTCACGAATGCCATCCCCGTCTGTATCCATCAACCCGGCCGCATCCAGCAGGGCATTTGCCTCTGCAGGATTATATGCCAAAGAAGGCAGATTTGCATTGTAGTTGGGGTGGGTGGGGGGAACAAAACCAGTGGTAGGCACACTGCCGTAACCCGCATAAAAGTATTCTATTATCTGCTGGTAGTTTATAGCCGCGGCAATAGCCTTGCGGACATTTATGTCACTGGCAGGGCCGTCTTCAAGGTTAAAACCCAATGCAGACGGAACACCCAGATAGGTGCTGGTCTCAAAATCCACTTTGCCTGACTTTATCAGGGCGGGTATGCTGGTATAGGGAAAAGTACCCGAATAATCCCACCAGGTATCTATATCACCATTAGCCAGTGATAAAACTAAAGCATCCATATTCTGGTAGATATCCACTTCAAGGCGGTCAACAGTTGGCTTGCCCTGAAAATAGTCTTCGTTAGCCTTGAAAATAAACTTGCCGGAAGCAAGGTCAAAACTTTCAAATACAAATGGGCCTGAACCGACTGTCATATCCGGCTGGTTATACTTAAGCGGGTCGTCCACATCCTGCCAGATATGTTTGGGTACAACCGAATAGGTCATAAACTCGGTCAAGAGGTTGCCGTAAGGACGAGACAAACTCAAAGTAACCGTATCCCCCGAAAAGCTTACATCTTCTATAACATCTTTCATCCAGCTGGCTGACGCAATGTAATCACGGTAGTACTCTACTGAAAAGGCCACATCCTCAGCCGTCAGTTTGGTACCGTCATGCCAGTAGGCATTGTCTACAATAGTAAAGACAAATGTCATGGCATCATCCGACACTGTCCATGACTTGGCCAGCCAAGGCTTGACGGACATGTCATCCCCCAGCCTTATCAGGCTGTCATGGGTAGTCAGATTGGTTAGTACCCCGTACCAGTAGTCACTGAAGCGATTGACAGTCTTGAAAGGTTTGGTAGAACCAACCTTCAGGGTAACAATCTCGGTATTATCGGCATTCGGGGTTATCTGCTCACAGCCGGCAAACAGGCTCAGCGATATCACTCCCGCCAGACCCAGCAGCCACACTTTCTTAAATTTTTTCCAATTCCCAATCACCAGATTACTGTACCTCCTTTTTTATCCAGATAAGGGCATCCCGGTTTTGGCGTTTCAGCCAAACCTGTCCACCCTCAGTAAAAGTTTTACCGCTATCTGAAAGATGCTCTTTCAGCTTCGCAAGCTCATCCGGATTGAGCCCGGGATTGTAAGAAAACATTTCCAGCTGCACTTCCAGCGGTATCTTATAATCACGGCAAAACACCTCTACATCAGGGCTAAAACCCATCTGGTAGAGTATGTTGTAGATATAAATATAATCAGGTGACGCCTGCAGTCCAAAAAGGGTTTTCAAGGCAGGTCGCAGATCGTTGCCTGCAGTGTGTACAAGAAGCACATTTTTAGCAGCAACCGCTATCATTTTCTCCAGTGCCAGACGGATATTTTCCATCTCCAGCGAATATACCGCCATCACGTGATCATGCTTAGTTATTTCCTCTGGCAATAGGGCTTCCCACTCGTCATGCACTATTCTGATATTCGCCAGAGACTCTTTTTGAATTTCTTTTGCAAGCGCACCGGACTGTCTGGGTGAAGGCTCAACCGCAGTTACATTAACCCCGTGAAGAGCCAAAGGAATGGCAAACGAACCGGCACCCGCCCCTATATCCAGCAGATTTTCACCCTGGTGGGTAATATCTAAAATCCTATCAAGCAGTTTACCGGGGTAATCACGGTTGACATACAGGCTCATCCATGTCTGGTATTTCTGCCAGAAATCCTCGCGGCTGTGACCCTGCCGTTCAAGATTCGCCCTCAGCCCTCTTTGGGCGGTAGCATCATCCCAAGCTTTAGCCCAATCTATGTCAGAAGCGGGTCTGTTCATATTACCATCCATTATGCGATATTAAGCAATTGCAACTAGTTGCATTAGAATACAATAAACACCGCCTCCCGTCAAGACGCAGACACCCTCTTTAAAACTCAGGAAATAACCCCGCTAAACCCGTCCACCCAAGCAGAAGACTGCAAAGCCGGGAAACCAATGCATAGTGCTATACACGTGTTACTTCAGTTATATATGCGTGTTTTTTTAAAGTACTTGCCCTGATATGTTATAATGACCCGCACGTTTTATTTAATGGGAGAAAGAAACAAAAAGCATAATGGTAGAAATGTTCGACAACCTGAATCACAGACTTTATCATCACTTTAGCTGCACTTATCTGGGTATTTTGCGTTATATGCAAAAGCGGATGGCTCACGATACCGAATATACCCTTGAGCAAATGTCTATCCTGAATATGCTCAGAAATCTGGGCAAGGCTGATGTGGATACCATGGCCCGTCTGATTATCAAAGAGCCAAACACCCTGCTGCAAATTATGAACCGCATGGTAGACAAAGGCTATTTGGAAAAACAGAAGATTGGCCGCAAGACTGTTTACCAGATAACCGAAGACCACCGCGCCAGGCATAACCCGGAGTTATTTAATGATTACGCAAAGGATATTTTTGACTGCTTCTCTCAGGAAGAAAAAGACAAATACCTTGAGCTCTCAGATAAGTTGTTCAATTCGGTAAATACCAAACTGACCAACTATTTCGTAGAATACGAATAATCTAAAACCCTGTTTATCAGCCACCGTTATTCCTCCGCTTTTGACAGTTGTTGTCTCCAGCCGGAGGGATGGCGGGAGCGGCAGCCCCTCAAAACCGCTTGATTTCAATTTATTTTATTCTTCTGCTAGAATACTTTATCTGATGTATACCGTCAGTTAACCACTGCCTGTTTTAACCGCAGTTATTACTGGGCAGATAACGCCCGTTTCCCAGTATATTATTCATCAGCATTTAAAAGAGGTGTTTTCTTGAGCGAGATACTGCTGCTGGCGGCAGGCGGAGCTTTGGGTGCAGTCAGCCGTTACGGATTAAATAATCTTTTTATCAAGCTTCTGGGAGAAAGCTTTCCCTACGGAACTCTTATTGTAAACTGCCTGGGCTGTTTTGTATTAGGCTTCCTGATGCAGTGGGGCTTCAGCTCCGGCAACCACAATACCCACCTGAAACTCATGCTTACAGCCGGTTTTCTGGGAGCTTTCACCACTTTTTCCACTTTCAGTTATGAAACTTTAGACTGTTTCAGAAATGGCAACTACGTAAGCGGATTATCCAATATTCTGGCCAACGTAGTGCTGGGTCTGCTGATGGTATTCATAGGAGCATATCTGGGCGGTCTCCTGAAACAAAACAGCGGCACCTAATAAAACAGCCTCCTTTAGGAGGCTGTTTTTGTTTATACCTAATTTACAACCTAAAGACTGGTTAGAGAATACTCGATATTGCGGTCTTTCAGACTGGATACCAGAGCATACACATCCTCTTCAGTACACACCACTGCCGAAGACAGCCCATGCAAAGCAGCATCTATCACCACTCCGGAAACATCATAAAGGTAATTCGGCTCTATGCCGGCACGGTGAAGCGCCGCCACAGATTCAAGCCCTATCGCCCCCACATGACCAACCCCTTTGAGTTTGGTTTTTATAAGTGCCAAATCAATATGACGTGAGCCGCCTTTGGCAATACCCGGCACAACCAGCACCGAAACAATCCCATAGCTGAATTCAATCAGACCCTGTATATTGCGTACACCCACATCCTCACCTGCCTTGGCGTCTGCTTCAGCAATTCCGGTGGATTTGGTCTGACAATCAGCGGTGGCAAAAAGCAGGCCGTTTATCATCTTTAACCCTACCTGCTCACCCTTTTTGATATCCTTTTCAGCAATAGCGGGGGATATCACTATCCCGTTTATGACGCTGTCTATCCCGTCAAAATAGGCTTTTACCTCACGGACGTTCTTGAGCACCCAGTTCACCCCTTCGCGGGTTATCTGATAACGGGAACGCCCCAGATAGGTAATCATGCTTTCGCCTTCCAGCTGGCTTATATAATCCGAGACTGCCTGCGGGGTAATAGACAACTCCTGAGCTATAGCCCTTTGCTGAATAGTAGGCCCATGGGTGGCTATCTCTATAAGTATCTGGAAGCGGGTGGCAAAACTCTTGTTCCGAAGTATCTCTACCATATCAGGTTTATTATAACGGCTAAACCATCAGCTTACAATGTGCATATTTATGGCAAAGCAGTCTTAACCAAGGCAAAAAAGAGTGTTATACTTGCATTCAAATATCCCGTTTAAGGAGGTTTTTATGTCTCCGCGCAAACTGAAAACTGACCCGGTAATAATGGATATGCCCGCCCAAAAGATGGCGGCGGTTCGAGGAAAAGGTGCTCCGGACAAGGTTTTCTCCCAGATATTCCCTGCTCTTTTCGGCTCTGTATACACCATGAAATTTGACCTGCTTAAAAAGGGGCTGGAATCATTCAAAGTGAGCTGTCCGCGTGCCCGCTACCCCAATGCCAACCTATCCCCGAAGGAAGAATGGGTTATTATTGCCGGTATACCGGTACCTGAAAACACAACTTCATTACCCCAAAAAATGCCGGATACTGAAGTAAAGCTGGAAACATGGGAATACGGCACGGTAGCTCAAATACTTCATCTGGGCTCATATGACCAGGAAATGGAAACCGTAGAACGTCTGCACAAGTTTATTGCCGAAAACGGTTATGAAATAGCCGGTCCGCACGAAGAGGAATATCAATCCAAACCGGATGCCAAAGTACTAAAAACCCTTATCCGTTACCAGATTAAGAAAATCAAATAACAGGCCACACCAAGAAGTCAGCATAAATTCCTTGGTCATATACGGCTTACTTTCTCTTTAGCAGTAAGTAGACTGCAAAGACTCAAAAGCCGTTTCCGGGAGGTGTGGCAGTCAAAGCCCGCTTAAGGTTTTCGGGTATTGCCTCTGGACAGAGACGCAAATATCCCGATAAAGCACAGGGTAGTAAAGAGTATCATGGCAGTACGCATACTAGTCAGCAGACCTTCATAATTTTCAGGGCTGATATTTACCGGCCCCAATATCAGGGAAAACAAGAACATAACCACTGCCAGACTTATCATTTGGCCGGAAAGACGCATAGTAGAGAGCGTGCCGGAAGCCACCCCGTAATGTTTTCTTTCAACCGAACTCATAACCGCATTGGTATTAGGTGAGGAGAACAGGGCAAAGCCCATCCCCAGCAGTGCCAGCGATATGATTATAAATACCAGCGGAGTGTCCATACTCAGAGTTGATAAGAGGGCCAGTCCGATAGTCGTCAAACCCATACCGGTGGTAGCCACAAAACGCGGCTGGATACGGTCTGACAGCCGGCCGGCAAAAGGAGACAGACCAGCCTGAATAATAGGCATAGCCACCAGCACCAGCCCGGCAGACTGGGGGCTGAAACCCCTTATATACTGCAAATACAGACTCATCAAGAAGCCCACCCCGAAAGTAGCACTGTAATTTATAAGGGCCGCCAGATTGGACAAAATAAACGGACGGTTTTTTGTGAACAAACGTACGTCAAAAATAGGACTGGTATAATTCAGCTCCCGCCAGATAAACATACTGAAAGCTATAAGCCCAGCCAGTATATACCAGATTGCAGACGGATCAGGTAAAATAGTGGTACCGGCCATAGCAGCTACCACCCCAAGCCCGTATACCAACGAACCCATATAGTCAAATTTTTCGCCTCTGGATTCAGCCATATCCCAACCGCGCATCTTCCAGAAAATAAACCCGATAATCAGCAACCCCAGAGGCACATTTGACCAGAAAATACTCCTCCAGCCGAAGTGTTGGGTAAGAAAGCCCCCCAGAAAAGGCCCGGCAGACAATCCTATATAAACTGCCGCCACATTTATACCCAGCACCCGCCCCCGCATACTGGGGGGAAAAGCCGAAATAAGAATGGGAGCGGAAGTACCGAATATACCGGCACCGCCTATACCCTGAATAATACGGCTGAATATCAGCCAGGCCTCATTGGTGGAAAGCGCTGAAGAAATAGACGCCAGCGTGTAAATAATAATGCCGATAGTCAGTATGCGTTTACGTCCGTATATATCCGCCAGCCGTCCGAAAGGCACCAGACAGACTACCGCCGCCAAAATAAAGGCGGTGGCTATCCAGCTGAGGTGTACAGCATCAATACCAAACTCTTCACCCATGGAAGGTAACGCGATATTGATAGAAGAAGAAATAAAAGGAGTCAGGAAGGCACTTAGGGTGGTTACCAACAGTACAGCTTCCTGGCTTATCTGTTTTTTAGGCAAGTTTATTTGAGCCATAATCTGTTTATTATAATCCAAATACCCCTTGCAGAAAAATCAAACCTAATTACAGGATAAGATTCATAAGTCCCCCCACCCCGATAGCCGCAACCAGCATAACCAGTACTGATTTCAGGGCATCTTTCCGCCCCAGCTCACGGAAGAGTATCACCAGAGACGCTATACAGGGGAAGAGCATGGCCAGTACCAGACTGGCCACCACCAGCTGTTCAGGCCCCATATCCAAAGGCCCTAAAAGAGCCATAGCCGCATCTTTACGCAGAAAACCCACCACCAGAGGCACAGCCGCATCAGCCGGCAAACCCAGAATACCGGTCACAACCGGCTCGGCCGCTTTGGCGATAACGTCAAATACCTTGGTAAAACTAAGAATATTTATAACTGCCACTACCCCCAGTATTATGGGTAAAGCTTCCTTGAGAAAACTTTTAATCCTGAAAGCCAGCTTTTTCAGCACCAGATTGACAGGGGGCAGGCGGTAGGGAGGCACTTCCAGCAATAGTTCCGGGCTGAAACCGGGAGTAATCTTGTTCAGAATCATACCCAGCCCCAGCCAGACTGCAAACAGAGTACCGAAAACCAGAAAAACATACCCTATCCCGAATCCCCCCAGCATACCTATTATCATAGCCTGCAGGGAAACACAGGGCACGGCTACCGAAACCAGTGTAGCCGCAATAAAGCGCTCACGTCTGCTTTCCAGACTGCGGGTAGCCATAATAGCCGGCACGTTACAGCCTAATCCCAGCAGGGTGGGTATAAAGGCAAACCCGTGCAGCCCCAGCCGGTGCATTACGTTATCCAGCAGCACCGCCAGACGGGGCAGATAGCCGGTATCTTCCAGTATGCCCAAGACCAGGTAAAAGGCTACTATGTAAGGCAGAACCATGGCAAACGGCACGTATAATCCGCTGGTAAGCAGCCCCAAAGATTCTTTAAAGTTTATTTCCCCGCCGCTTACATCACCCACCAGCAGCCCGTGCAGGAAACCGCTGCCGCCCAAAGCATCTGACAAAGAATGGACTACCGGCGCCCACAGATTATTAAAAATGGGGTCAAATACATACGCTATCAGTCCCTCACCCACAAACCGCACCACCAGAAAAACTGTCGCCATAATGAACACAGCCATTAGAACACCCAAAACCGGGCTGACACTGGCATCCGCCAGCCTCTCTCCAATGGTATGGTGACGATGGGTTATCTGCTGAACCTCACGGATAATACCGCCGATACGCTGCCAGCGTTCGTCCTGACCCTGCACGGCCAACACCGGCACTTTGGGTGAAAGCAACTGGACAACCAGCTGTTTAATACCCTCGCCGCTGGTGGCGGAAGTGGGGGCTATAGGCACTCCCAGTATTTCCGAAAGCTTATCCAAATCTATTTTTATGCCCTTGTGGTGGGTTTCGTCCCACATATTCATAGCTATAACAGTGGGCAAACCCCTTTCCAGAAGCTGCTGGGTAAGATACAGGTTTCTTTCCAAATTAGTGGCATCTATCACATTCAGGATAATTACTTCTCCATCTTTGTCAGACGCCACTTCATCCAGCATTTTTCTGGCCACTGTCTCCGCTTCACAGGTGGGTTCAAGGGTATAAGAACCGGGTACGTCTATAACCTCGGCAATTTCATCACCCAGCTTCATCTGGCCGCGGCTGAAAGTTACAGTCGTACCGGGATAATTGGCAGACATGGTTTGGACGCCAGTCAGGCGGGTAAAGACCACACTTTTACCCACATTGGGATTACCGAAGAGCAAGACTTTTTTCATATACCGGCAACTTCCACCATTACTTTGGAAGCCATGCCATGCCCCATAGCCAGCTGGGTTCCGTCAACCTTTACTGTAACCGGCCCTTTAAATGACATGGCGCTGATTTTAGTTAATTCCTTGCCCGGCCTAAGCCCCAAAGCCGCCAGGCGGTTATTAACGGCGGCCCCGCCCTCTATGCTGCACACCCGGGCACGGCTACCGTTTTTCAAATTTGCTAGAGAAACTATTTGCTGAGCCATATGTATCCTTGTCTATATAAAATAATTTACTTGCCAGGTTTTAACGGGAACCTTCATTTTTGGAGCAGGCGGCACAATATCCGCTGAAACGCAAATCTGTATTTAAAACCCGAAAACCGCTGGCCTCAGGCACATTACTGAGCATGTATTCCAGCGGATACTTAAACTCCACCACCTTGCCGCAACCCAAACACAGCAAATGGTAGTGCTCGCCGCCGGTCTTTATTTCATAGTAATGGGTATGCTCATCCAGATGAATTTCCTCAATAAGGCCGGCTTCTCTAAGGGTTTTCAGATTGCGGTAAATAGTCCCCAAACTCACCTTAGGGAACTTTTTCTGCACCTTCTGGTAAATATCTACGGCAGACATGTGCCCCTTAGCCTTAGACAAAACCTCCAGCACAGCCTGACGCTGACGGCTGGCACGGGTACCAATCTGAACATTGGCGGGTATGGTACTATTCATCTCCCTGCCCCCCTTATTATCAATAACGATTATTATTATTAGTATATGACAAGCAGACTTGCCCGTCAAGCATCTCCCGAGGATAATTGTAAGGGGCAAGCAGTCTGGGGTATGATATAATACATATGGCAGAATACGTAACCCTGACAACTAACCGCAAAGCATTTCATAACTATTTCCTGGAAGAAAAATACGAAGCAGGGATAGTACTGCTGGGCACGGAGATAAAATCCCTCCGGGGCGGCAGAGTAAATATGGGAGATGCCTACGTTAAACCTCAGGGGGGAGAGCTCTGGCTGGTAAACGCCCACATATCAGCTTACCAGTGCAGCGGACATACCAGCCATGAACCTTTGCGGGAACGCAAACTGCTTATGCACCGCAAAGAAATAGCCCTGCTTATGTCAAAGGTCAAGGAAAAAGGGCTGACTCTCGTACCGGTGCGTATCTACCTTAAAAACGATGTTGCCAAGGTAGAGCTGTCACTGGGGCGGGGTAAAAAGCTGTATGACAAACGGGATACCATTACTAAGCGGGATACCGAGCGTGAACTGGAGCGGGAAATAAAACACCGCAATTTCCGCCGTTAATACCAATATTATGGGGACGCGTGGTTTCGACAGGGAAGGTAGGCTACTGGATTGCAGGCTGAGGTGCCATCCACCTCATTAAACAGGTGGCAAAAAACAACTGGCGAACGTGAACTCGTTCTTGCTGGCTAAATAAAACCAGCACATCCTGCCCGGCCCCACCTCAACGAGCCGGGTTTGGGTGCCGATTAGTTGAGGTGCCGTTTCCCCAACGCCGATGAGGGGAACGAAAGAAATATCGGCTGGTTTGGCTAAATTAGGCCGGCAAAAGCTAGCCAGACAAGATTAAATAGACGGCTAATCCTGTAGTAGATCCTGGGTCACCTTTTCTGGACGGGGAGTTCGACCCTCCCCCGTCTCCACCAGAAACACGGACGAGCCGGCGGGTGAAGTACCCAAAGGCTCGTTTAAGATACGTATTTTGGATTCCTTCCTTGATACCGCCACCTGAAAAATGGGTTTAAAGGGCGGCTTCACCTTAACTGCAATCACCGAACAGCTTTGTTTCACATCCACATACACCCCGTCCAGCATGGTCAGGAGTATCTTCCTCTGTTCAGCAAGGTTTGCCTTACCCCAGAGTACAGGCAGATTCTGGATAAGTTTCCCAGCCTGCTCGGATGCGTCATAGTCGGGTACTACCAGTGATTCCAGACTGAGTTCCAGAAGTCTTTTCTGCCTTAAGTATTCTTCCTCAGGTATCAGACCGTCTATATAGGTCTTGGCCATACGGTGGAGTTTGCCGGTTACCTGCTCTTTTTCTTTTTTGACCCTTTCCACTTCATCCTTAAGGCTTATGATAGATAGTACTTCCTCAAGCCAGCCCGGACCAAGCTCTATAGCGGAAACAAGTTCCCTTATCTGATTATCTATTACATGGCAGCCTATAGTACCGCCATGTCCGGGGCATTCCTGTATGCTTCTTGAAGCTTTGTGCTCCCGGTAGTAGCTGTTTCCGCTTTTATAAGTCTGAGCCCACATAGGCATTCCACAATAGGCACATCTGACCAATCCTTTAAGCAGGTATTCTCTACCAGGTGAAGTAGTCAAGGTTTCAGATCTGCCCGAATTCTTCCTTAAGGCCAGTTGGACAGTATCAAATAATTCCCGGCTGATTAAGGCTTCATGGGCACCGGCTAGGATTTCATCCCGGTGGTTTATCTGCCCGGTATAGAAGGGGTTATGCAGGATATTTCTGACCGAGGAACTGGTAAATAGTCTTGGCCCTGAGACTAATTCTCCGTTGGCATCAGGTAGATTTTTGGTGTTGTGGGTACGAAATCCCTGTTCATTTAGCCAGATAGCCAGTTGGGAGAGAGTGGTTGTACCGGAGGAATAGCGCCGGAAAAGCTCGGCTGCTGCTGGCCCTTCCCTTGAGTGGATGTGAAGTCCTCCGGGGTGTTCCTTCTCGCAGCGCCTTTTCTTTTCTCCCTTGTCGCCTATCTCCCAACAGGATTCATAGCCGAAGGGGATACAGCCATTGTGTTTGCCTTCCCTGGCTCTTTGGTCAAGTCCTTTTCTGACATGGGTACTTAAAGCTTCACTGAAATACTGGGCAAATGCCCCCAGCATCTGGGTGAAAAGGATACCGTCCGGTTTAGAATAATCCAGATTTTCAACAATAGAGACCAGCCCTATCCCGTACCTGCCCAGTAGTTTTAATGATTCCAAAGTAACGGTAAGATTCCTTGACCAGCGGTCAAGTGTATGTACAACTACAATCTCAAATTCATTTTTGGCTGCATCTTCAAGGAGTTTCCTGAAGACCGGTCGTTTATGAGTACTGTCTACATGGGCGGATTTGCCTTCTTCCCGATATATGCGTACAGCCTGCCAACCCCGGTTCTTGCAGAGCTCGGTAAAGAGTCTTTCCTGAGCATCCAGAGAGTAACCCTCAACCTGTGAAGCCGAAGAGACCCGGACATAGGCAACCGCCCGTTTAGTTTCGGCCATTTCCTGTTTCCCTGTTAGCTTCACGCTGAGAAACTGAAAATGCCACCTCTGCCAGAGTTGTCAGAAACTGTTCTACCATCATCTTTTGCATTACCTCAACCTCAGAAGTGGCGGTTAGTGTATACGCAGCACGTATACGTGTCAACTCATCCGATTTATCAGATTGAGTTATCTCTTCAGATACAAGCTTGCCGCCATCTTCCTGTATAGACATCTCTAACAATTCCTAGTTCATTTGCAGAAGAGTCTTTCAGATTTTTCTACTACCTGTCTCACATATTCCTGTTGAGTAATAAACCCCCTGAAATGCCTGCCATCTTTCGGGCAGACAAACATAATGAAAGGTTTACCGGATTTACGGCCGCTGGCCAGTTTCACTTCCAGCGTTTCACTGCAGACCGGGCATTTTATGGATTCAACTGCCATATCTTTACTCCTTACCCAGATACGATTGACATAATAGATACAAAGCCTGTCCTCTTAAGGTGGGATTATCACTTTTATTACCTCTGGCAAAGGGAATAAAACGGGTTATGGCTTTTTCTACAACTTTCTTCTGGTCACTTGTCAATTGAAAATTGAGATGACTCAATTTGGCAAGTCTGGATTGCTGCCAGTTTTGGAGCTGAACACTCAATTCTTCCTGGCCTATGGAAGCCAGAGAAGTCAGATTATCCGAGGATTCAGGCAATACCAAAAGTACTTCTTCCTGTTTAATCTGGGACAAAATTTCCCGTAGAAGTTGAGCTCTGAGCCCCAGGTCATCCACCCCGTGGATATGATTTAGAGCCTGAGCCAACAGTTTAGCTTCAGAGTCATTTAATTCAAGTACAATACAAGGCACAGTTTGTATCTTAAGTTCAACCAGTACCTTTAATCTCTGGTTACCGGATAAGACTTCAAAATATCCATCTTTAGATCTGACCACCAGATTTTCAACCAATCCATATCTTTTAATACTCTGCTTCAATTTCCCAAGTGTCTTCTCATCCAGTTGGTTCGGGTTCCAGACTGCTTCCCTGAGAATCCCCAAGGGCAAATTAGTTATTTCCATTATTCCCCTCCTTGATAGGGTAGGGTAATACCGCAGATTTCAGGTATCCCCGCCATTTCGGATCCAGAAAATATAAATATCTGTGCTTGGCAGATTGTTTAATCGCATTAATTTTTATCCCCTGTTTTTTCAGGTAACCCTGATCACGGCTGCCCAGAAAATTATTTAAAGAGCGTCCGTGCCTGAGTCGGCCATCTCCCAAATCATACAAAGGCATCGCCGATGATAGTCCGGTATAAAGCCAGCCGGTAGCCTGATAGATAATTCCCAGATGCCCTGCCGATGGATCGCTGTAGGATATCAGAAACTTTAAATCTGTATGACGTTTTAAGTACCTGAATATCACCCCTAAAACCCTTGATTCAGCGTTTTTAGGTAAATCATCTGATAACCAAAATCTGGTAAGGGTTAAACAATCCTGAGGCTCTGCCCCATCCACCAGTCGGTAAGCCAAGGCTGGACCGGCACCCAGGGTAATGGCACCGGTCAGCCGGTTATCCAACATAACCCCAAAACAAAGCATCGTGCCTGCCGGAAATGAATGCAGATAGTGCTCCCGTTCCAGAATCCGGGCAGCCGCTTTACGGGGAATTGGGCAAACCAAGAGGTTATGGAGCGCCGCGCTGGGATTTAAACCCGCTCCTGTATCCCGGCAGGATACCATGCTACTCATCACACCCGCGGCGCAATTTACATCCATAAAAACCTTCCTTACCTTAAGATCCCAAAACCATTTGATTTCCTAAATTATCTATCTCTCTATTCATCATCATTTTCCAGGTCATAAGTTTCTTCCTCTTCTCTGCGCCGTGCAATTCCTCTGGCTTAGGATACAATAGCCTGGTAAAGAGAATCACCCAGCAAGATTTCATCAGCCCCAATATCCAACTGGTACAGCTCACCCAATAATTGAGCTAAAGTCTTCATTTTCGCATTCCTTTCCTGTGATATAATTTTGCCAATACCTTTTGGCATCAATAACAGTATGTCCTATAATTCATGAGATGTAATTGCGTCATAGGGAGGTATCTATGACAACGGATAAAATACAATGGGCGTTAAATACCTTATTCCCCAAGGGTGAGGAGAATGGAGGGCCAGCGTATTTAATATTAGACAAATATCAACCCGCAATAACAAGTTTACGCAAAAAAGATCCTGCTTTAGCAAGAAAAGTTGAACGTACGCTTAAACTAATATTTCCAGAGTACTTTCCTCGGAGAAAATATATCAAATGGGACGATACTTATCGTGCGACAAAGGCTAGAATAAATCTTTTACCTCATAACCCATATCTTAGAAAAGATATCTCGGATATTAGAAATGCACTTGGTCTTCCTGATGAGCAAATTAAGATACCATTTGAACAAAAAATATATTCTGATAAATTACAATTATTGATGAAACCGAAAAAAAACCAGGAAAAAGTATCTCAAGAAGAGGCCCAAAGGATAATCGGAGTTGAAGTACTATTGGAGTGGTTAAAAGTATTTCATGAAGTCGAGACCAAACATCAAATAGCTGATAGTGATTTACCCCTAGATATCAGAAAGATGGCGATCAAATCTGCAGAGAAAACCTTCAATACTACGAATTTCCCTGTCTGGTTGCAAGAGCACCTTACATCAACAGTAAATGATGAAACTTCTTTTATAGATAAAGTTATAGACCTACTAATCAAACGACACAGACTGCCGTTTGATTTATATTGGAAGTATGCGATTCAACAATTAAAATACTATCTATTAACTAATAATCCAGAGTGGGTCACAAACTTGGGATATAAAAACATTATAATTTCACCAACATTTCATAAGGGTAGTTACGTAACTCATTTTAATGCCACTATCACAAATATCGATGAGACCTTCACTTTTGAAGATTGGACCAAGTTATGGAATAAGTATATAAAGCCAGAAAATAATGCACTACTGGAAGCAAGTGGTAGTATACCTCAAGGGCGCCTCCCTGTCGGAGTTGATTTTAATAAATTAGAGAAACGGATTAAATTTTTCGAACCCATGATTAATAACAATTTAAGTCCACAGGAGATCGCGAATGATTGTCCAAAATACTTAGATTTAAACGATGACGAGCAGAATTTAGAGCAAGAGTCGATTGTTGATTCAATGAAAAAGTTGAAGACACTTCTAGAACCAAATGATTAGAACGATATGAACTGGATCCTTAAGAGTTAACACTAGAATAAAATACGCTGATTATTTAAAACAAATCGGCTTTTAATGGTATTAAAATTATCAGTAAAATACGAACATTTTGCAGGTAAATTTGTCATATTTATCATATTTTATAACACACCTTTGATGTAAACTATGGCGATGATTTTTGGGATTTTACCCAGTTAATCAGATCCTCTTTTATGAACACCCGCTTATTCCCCA
Source organism: Dehalococcoides mccartyi (assembly GCF_001889305.1). Classification (NCBI taxonomy): domain Bacteria; kingdom Bacillati; phylum Chloroflexota; class Dehalococcoidia; order Dehalococcoidales; family Dehalococcoidaceae; genus Dehalococcoides; species Dehalococcoides mccartyi. Next base: position 1,381,554 of record NZ_CP013074.1, read on the forward strand.
GCTTATATGAAGGCAGGCCTTTCTTAATCAGATTATAAATTGTCTGGTGACTAATACCCAGAAACTCCTGAGCCTCTGAAAAAGATAAAAAACCGCACTCAATCTTCGTTTCTGACTTCTCTATTTTCTTTCTAACCATTGTAATACTCCATTTATTTATGGAATATTACACATCCGTATTGTTTTAGGCACATATTGATTATATTTGATTATTATTGACACCTTTGCGTTTATGTTATATCATCTCTTTATCCATTTACGGGAGGATCTAATGCGAAAACTAATTATCCCATTAGCTGTTATTTTTACCTTGCTGCTTTCCATTTGCCTTACCGGCTGCAATACCAATATCTTTGACCCCTCAGGTAACAACCCGGGATTATTTAATCGCCCTCTGGTAACCAAGATCTCATATTTTATAGACAATACATTTGATATTTCCGCAGGTGATTATTATAAATTCGAGTTTACGATTTCTTCTGATATGCTTAATACCCGGGTCGGAGGCTCATTCTACGCTTCCGGTGGATCAGGTAATGATATCCGGATGCTTATTCTGGATAGTACCGATTACGTTAACTGGGCAAACGGTCACTTTGTAACACCTTGTTATGACTCAGGCAAACTGACCACTCATTCATTTATGTTGAATCTTACCGCTGGCACTTACTATCTGGTTTTAGACAATACCTTCTCCTTCATTTCTTCCAAGCAGGTTAAAATCGACGCTGGGATGGAATGGCAGGAATACGAATAAACTTAAGGAGCATCTACATGGCACTTGGCTTCAGCCTTACAATAATCGGTTTAATCCTATTCGCAACCTGTTATGCAGCCTTTGGAATAGACCTCAGCCAACTGGGCATCAGAATCGGTCCTATTGAGTACCAAATACTTCAATGGGTAATGATAATAGGAGGAGGGCTGTTCCTATTAGGATTGGTCAGGATTATTGCTAAATCTATTGAACATAATAAAAACAGTTAGAGCAAAATAAAAGTGATTCTGAGACCTTGCGTGTAAAAATTTTAGGTATATTACATCTAGGTCAGAATATATGTAAGTTCAAGTCCAACACAGTGGGTGGTATTGCACGGCAGACAGAACTAAGACGTTTGAATTGGCATTCATTATATCAAAATAATGTTTACCGGACATTGTATTTCCTTCCTCGTAGTTTATACGGTTCAACCCCTCCTTCCAGATGGTCAACCACCTGTCTAGCGACTAGTTCTAGGTCGATTGCTCCGGCACAGACAATTTCTCCAGAAGTAGCCGTCCCCTTCAATATGTGGAACATATCGGAGTCTGAGGAAACTGCAACATTCGAATTGTGGGTCGTGATTACAAATTGCCGTTGGTCTTTCCTTTGCCGCAGACGCTGAACTATGTCGTGATAAACGGTAGCCACGTCGAGCGCATCTTCTGGCTGGTCAATGATGATAGGCATTGACCCTTCAGACAAAGCGATGAGCAGGAGAGCGGTACACTTTTGTCCCACCGATAACTGGGTAAGTGGATAATATTGCTCATCTTCTTTTCGGTATTGGATGTTGGGAACGTCCTCGGGTAAACATTCATACGGGATGGACAACAGCTGACGCAATAGCGTTTCATTCCCTATTATCGAATCTACAATCTTTGAGGAAGCCGCGGCGGTCAGTAATCCTTTTGTTTCTAACTCCGTCTTGTCTTTTCTTAATACAGCAGCCACAAACTCCCTCGGCATCATATTCTTCACAAGTTGTTCCTTAAATTTCTGACCTATGGATAGTCCACGGGTGATTTCGGTTAACCCTTCTATAAACGCTTGACGGTTACCATTTTGTTCTAACGTCAATTGAAGTCGTTCATCGCTTTTCTTGGTTAGATCTTCATAAATATTCGACCTAGCTACGAAAAGGTCCTGTCTGGCTTTATCCAATGTATCCAACAAAGTTTCTCTTTTTACACGGTGAGTCTCAAAGAAAGATGCTTTCAGATTGAACTCATCTCGCTGGGAGACTATATTATCTAGGTTCTCAGCTAGCCCTTTGCGCTGTTTCGACAGAGCTTCTTGCTGGCCACCGGCTGTCTTCAGGAAGGCTTCGAATTTTTTATCCCATTCGCCCTTTCTTTTGTCAAATTCAGAGCGATCCTTTTGGGCCAATAGCAAAGCATCATCGAAAGCTTTCAATGATACCTTGACATTTGATACCAAGCTATCAGCCGCCGCCGATACTTTGTCTCGATAACCTTTCAGATCAGTATCTTGTTCTCCGTCCGGTAGTCCAGGAACCGCCGGCACCGACTCCGGGTTAACGCTTTGTTCAATTTGTTGCCGAAGTTTTTGGGAAGCCGCATTGACCAAATTTATCAAAGCGACTTTATTATTCCAATCCTTTCCTTCTTTGTACATCGGATCTGCAAGCATATTATCCAACTCTTTGATTTGAGCGTTGATAGTAGCAATGCTCGCATCAAGTTCTTGAACCTTGTCCTTCGCGAGCAGAGAACTTATATACTCCTCAACATTCGATGCAAGATTATCTTGCGCTTCCTGAATTGGCCGGCGTAATGTATCAAGGTCAACTAACCTATCGATCGAACGTAATTGGATGCCGGTATCACGAGAAATATCGATTACTTCATTTTGGCTATATGCGAGTATCGGGAATACTTTCGTTATATCTCCTTGGAAGGCACTCCCATCAGATGAATCAGTAACTTGAATTGGATTAGTATCACCGTCGAATTGCCTTTCGACTATATAATTAATACCTGAGGCAGTTTTGACATGGATGGTGATTTTACCCCCGAGACCTAGTTGATTTTCGAGTTTACTCTTTAAATCGGTTTGAATATCGTGAACATATGAAGGTTGATTGAGTGCAAACCTAACAAACTCCACAACAAGGGACTTGCCGACTCCTTTTCCGCCTAGGATTGCGTTCATACCGGGATGAAACTTGGCACGCAGACCATTGAAAAAGCCTTTGTCGACATGTAAATCCAGAACCATCGGGCATTGGACGTTGGGCGGGTCGATAATTCTGATCCGTGTCTGTGGGTCATAGAAGCACTGCCGAAGTGCACCAATCGACATTGTTCCAATCTTAAAGTACGAGCTCTTACTGCCTATTTCACGCAGTGAATGACTATCTGAGCACTTAATGCAGGCGAGTTTTCTCTGGTAATTAGGATCTTCACCGTCGAAAAAAGCCATAGTCTCGTCTTTTGTAATCTCAGCACCTAGCAAATTTTGATTTCTAATTATGCTAATCCTCGCTTGCCCCTTCATTTCCTTGACAACCCCTGAGGATGAATCGCAATGAGCTAATAATGCAACTCCCTCAGCTTCGGTTATCTTGTTAATGACTTGGTTAACGTCACCTGTAGCAAGTGCGTCTTTCCGTCCCCTCTTTTCTTCGGTAATGTCAATCTGCGCTAGAAAATCATGAACATGTGCCATACCTTTTGAAGGATCGAAAATAGCCAGGACGTGGACGTTTCGTTCGCCGCCCATCACTGTTATCTCGACACCTGGAAAGACGACTATGCCACTTCCACGAGCTGCGGTCTTCAATGAGTCGATCCAAATACCGGTATTGTGGTCCGTAACAGCCAGAGCATCTAATCCGTGTTTCTTTGCCCTAGAGATTATCATTTCAGGCGTTGCTCCGCGCTCTTGATAGTCATCACCTGATCCTGGACTGTGAAAGTGAAGATCTATTTTCTTCCACCTGAGACCTTGAAAATCGGTAGTCATTATCCAGCCCTCCTACAAAGCCGCCCGATGCTACTTGATTTAAAGGTAATCTTTCATCAATGAATTTGCCTATCTAAAAATCCTTACCGCACACTTTCCTGTTTTCTCGAAATCGCTGATGAATCTGCCGTCGTCCTTAATCGCTCTATCGTGGTCATACACAACAAAAAGCATCTTATAATCATTGCTTCCATACTTGGTGATATCCGCAGCAATGCCCTCGGAGGCTTTGCTTGGTGTTGTTTGTCTTCGGATATATTTCGTTTCGATCACGAGATCCAACTCACTAAATGAGTGGTCAGGTATCGTTGTAGCTAATGCGAACCTTATGCCAGGATGCTCTCGTTCGTAATCGTTCCGATTGGCGTTAATAACCGATTGAATCTTGTCATTAAGGTCAGCCTCGTTTAAAGGCAGATTCCGTTGAAAAAGGGTTGGAATTGCTTTGTCTAGTTGGTCACAAATTGTTTCGATTAATCTTATTACGGGTTCCTTCAAATATGTTTGTTCACCCATGATGGCTAATAGCGAATCTTTGGGTCTTTCTTGATACGGTTCATCGTGCAACCTTTGAATTCTCTTCAGCGCCTTATTAATCTCTAACCCATGTCTGTTGCACAACTCCCAGATATTTGTAATCGCAGTCTCTTCGTCCAAAGAGGGGTACAATCGAGAAACGGGTTCACCAAGATATGTAAGTTCATTGAGATAATCATAAGAAAAACTCTCTAATGTCGATTCAGCGAACAGTCGTGCTTGCCGGATGTAGTCAATAAGGCAAGTCTTTTCTTCAGCGTTGTTTGGTTCTTTTATCAAATCATGGTTGTATATACCAGACTCATCGACTGTCTCAAGCTCAGATGCATAGCTCGCTAATCGCCTATCTACACATTGAAAGCATCCTCCGCAATGACTTGCCTGCTTCCGATTTAGAAAAGTCTTGCTACAAGACACAGCGCTTGGTATTAAATTTTCGCGGTTGTGCGTACTCAGTTCTCTAAAAATATCTGATTTTGTTTTGAATAGGAATGGTGTTTCGATTTGAACCTTTGAACCGTGTACCAGCGAGAAAAAGTCTTGAAGCAAGGAGAGAGTTCTGGGATGCGTAGTCCTGCTAGTCCTGGCATTAATCCCATCTTGCCTTCTTGCGAAATTAAGGGAGGTAACACCATTTTCGTGCACATAAAACCGAGGATCATGTTGAGAACTCGCAATGGCATAGGCAATTGACGTGTACAGAAAGGCTCGGGTACGCTGCGTCTCTTCGACCGCTTTGTTAAGAGTTGAAACCAAGCTACACTTAAATTGGTAGTGCCTGACACGATCAGAATAAGTGTCTTTTAGTGCTTGAAATAGCCCGTTCTGTGTTTTTATAGTCCCTGGCTGGCTTTGGTGACTAACAAGGCAGATAACGTCTTTGGACTCTTCGAGTAAATCTACAGCTCCTGCAAGAGAGTCCAACCCTCCAGAAAAGAGCATCACTCTCAAATTCCCATCTTCGGGCAAAACGATACCCGGGTCATCGAACATGCTTGTAGGAGGAGTGGAATGCCCGGCTTGAAACGTGAATTCGTATTCTTTGTCGCCAGTCATGAAAACCAGTGCTTCAGCCAATTTGTGTTGAACTGAGGCATCGTTCCAAAAACTGTAGTCGCGAACTTTCACAATAAAATGAAGTCGTCTAGCCCAGTTGTGATATTCAACGGCGTCTCGGGGGCCACGAGATATCAACCTGTCGGCCGCGTAAATATATCCTGCTATTTCCAGTAAATCTAAAATCCGGTCGGGCAAACGGAATGCTTGGCGAACGAACCGTGGCAACTGAATGGTGATATTCTTCTCTTGCATGCCAACACGATATTCGAGTGACAGTGCTGGGTTAGTTAGAGACTCAGTCGGAGAGGCACCATTGCATGTAACAACTCTTGGGGCTGACTCTGTCGAGCCGGAACCTTCAAAGATAGTTTCAAGGGAAGGGTCTGTCATTTTGCCTCTTCCCTCCGGAGTTCCTCTCTCAGTTTACCAAACGCTATTCTTAAGAAAGTGCGGATTTCGTAGTCTGAGGGAACTTCTCGATCAGCATGCTTGTTAAACCATCCGGCAGCGAATGATTGTGTGATCTTGGCCGTCTCGAACGCATGTTGGGATGCGATATTGATGTGCTCGTTCAGGCGTTTTCTTAGCGCCTCCCTTTCCTGCAGCGTCTTAACTGAGGATGACAAAGCTCTTTCGAGGAAGTAATTCAGATATCGTTCGGTTGTTTTAGCAAAGAACAGGCGCGATATTTCGCAGAAACCGACACCACCTCCGGTACCTCGCCAAGCTTCCACAGAGTTATTATCGGTGTCAAACATTCTCAGTTGCTGGCTATTCTTGCCATGCCAGATTGAGACTGCATCGACCGCAGCAGCCCGAGCAATCTCGCCGTATTCCAATGAACCTATTGTAGCTTCAACATATTTGTGAAGGGCTTTTGCGATGAAATAAGGAGAAGCATTTGTACCGATGTCTACATTTGAATCCGCCAAGAAGCTAAGTGGATTCGCAAACTGTGAAGAGACAGCCAGAGTAACCAAGAATTTAAAAGAAGCAATGACTCCAGAATCCCCTTCGACCTCATTTAAGCGATCCCGGACATTTTCAATGGTTTGGCTTGCAACGATCTTGACCTTGTCTTCTGCAAGGTCTGAACTCATCAGTTCATCGACAATGCGAATCCAAGGTTTGGTCTTTGGTAGAATACCAAGCCGTTCGTGCCCCATTAGCCTTGGTTACCTCATAGCTTAAGCATTATTTGGTCTTTTTCCTGAGACCTGGTTACTTTCTTCTTAACGACCCTCGGCTTAGGGTTGTCCTTATTGCTTTTCAAGCTCCATACATCGTTTTCCAAGGATGAAATACGCCTATGATAATATTTATAACACCTAATCCTCACATATTTTCAATATTGGATGCAGCAATTTACTTGCTGTATCCAATATAATTCCATCAATCTAAAGTAACTATTTGGTCATTTTAGCCCTTATTTTTCTTATACACAATACCTTATGCTCAAATCTAAATATATTGCTTATCTTTGGTGCTCCATAAATATAATGATATAAACACACTATACCCCTGGCTTTTTTATTTATTAGTTCATTTGAGACCAGCGACAATAGACTCAGAAGCCAATTCGTTGAGATGTATAAAAGTTATATTAATAATTAGTTCCGTGTATATAATTACTTCTAGGATAAATTTCATTTAATATGTACAATAATTCTAAGCACAAAATTAAAACTTAGGATGTCGACTATCCAAAATAGGCTGATAAATACTTAGGTAGTATAAATTCATAATCCCAATCTTTCTATTATTTCTTCCAATTTTCTTTTAGGAAGCAATATCCTGCGGACAAATCTGATACTATGGATTTGTCCAGTGTGAACTAGTTCATAGATCATGCTTTTACTAACTCCTAACAGCTTAGCCACTTCTTGAACAGATAAAGTACATTTTTCATCTTGACCTTCCAATGGTTTGCATATCAAACTTAGATTATTACTTGCTTGCGCTGTCTTAGTTTCCGAGATAAATTTTTTAACAATCATACTGGCTAAAATTCTAAGCCCCTCTGTTATTTACTGTGCTGCTTCCGTCATCTCCTTTTGATTGGATATGGTTGATTCCATGACATCCCCCTATACTTACTTTTTATCATTTGCCTCAGTCTACTATTTCTAATGATGTCCTTGTATATCTCTATCTTGTATTGCGATGGTATAATTGTACCTATACAAAATCAAAAATAATAGATAATCTGGAGAAAGAATGATTGGGAATAATTCCTCTCAGATAGTTGATCAAGAAGAAAGCAAATTTACAGAACAACGCTTCTTTGAGGTTAATCGGGAGGAAAGGCATTATTGTGCCTTGTTAGCTCACGCACTGCTATCCTCAAAACCAACTAGAACTTCTTTCACTGAAATGATCAATTCCAGATGTAATATCAATCTTTCCTCAGATTCACTGGAAATCTATCTTGAGGCCGCAGTGTTGAGAGACTACTGGAATGCCCTCGGGAACTCAAAAAAATATCCGCTAGAAACAAATCAGAGACGTAGACAGGTACTGAAGGGCATTATTAAACACATGGGTTATAGTATAGACATTATAGATAACAACCCTTTTTTCTGGACAAAAGGTATTAATGGGGATGGATCTAAATTGTGGAGTCCTGGCCATTGGGATGAAAAGGCTATAAAAGCTTCATCATTTCCAAAATTGAAGGAAATCAAATGGGCGTTTAATGCGAAGCCGGATATCATGATGATTTCAAACGGGCATGTTCTACTTATTGAAGCAAAGCTTGAATCACCGGAAGGCAAATACGATAAGTTTGGCACTGGGCAAAAACAAATTCAGGAACTTATCGCTGATCTGATGAAACAATTCATACCAACATTTCAAAATACCACAATTCAAAATATATTGTTAGCCCTCAAATCTCCCAACGAGGATGAATGGCCTTACCATATCACATGGGAAGATGTAATTGATATCCTCAAGACCACTCATTTGGATGCTTTTACACAAGAATGCTTCAAACAGCTTAAAACACAATATTATTCTAATGCCAACAACCATTAAGAGAACGACGCAATAAGAAAATACGCGATGCAGCAAATATTAATACTTCCGTAAGTAAAATGTTGAGAGGAAGAAAAATGACAGAGACACTACATTCCCTGAGTCCATTTGAGAAAGCCGCATTAATAATACAACTAAGGCGACTAACAGGTAAAGATGCTATACAAGTTATGCAAGATGCGGAGTATGGTTGGTCTAATTCAACTTATTACAGACGACTAGATGACGCTCTGGCAAATTTAGAAAAAAAGGGGCTTGTAACAAGAATAATTAAGGAGAATTATCAACTCCATTGGATAGTCAGCAAAAATGCTTCTAAATTCCTATCATCTAGCGAATTATTTGAGCACTGTTATTATTTAGGTACCAGAGTTGATACATTAGAAACTAGTCTTTGTGAACTCCAAGATAATTCCCGATGTTCACAAAAGCAACTGCGTGAAGAAACAGAATCTAATTCAACCCTTAGAATTGAATTAGATGAGCTGAAGAATGAAAACCAAAAATCTATACAAAATATATTAATATCTAGGTTTCCACGGCTAGATCTCAATGCCGCGTGGATTGAAGCAATACTCATGTTAGCACTTGTAGAACTAATGGCACGCCACAGACTTTCAACTCTTGGTGCAGAGGATGCACAAAATATTCCTTTCTCCCAACTTTTTATCAAGCTCAGGGAAGTGCTTCCAAAGACCGAAGGACGCAGTTTTCAATTCGATAAAGATATAATGAAAATTTTATACGGTCTCAGGAGCAAAACAATACATAATGGTTTAGCGAACAATTTCCGAGAAAGTGAAACTAATACAATTAATGAGTTGGTTTTAGATATATATAAACAGTTATTCTAAAATATTGGAGAATTAGTATCACTGACGAAGGATACTTTACAAATATAAGTATCCTAATTTTAAAATTATTTTCATTAGAAATGATCACATAGTATTTCACAAATAACATCGTTATTTGATCGATTTTAGGGGAATATCATGTCAGCATTAATTAAGCAATCGTCTCTGCAATTTCTATTCATCGCCACAGTAATAGCGATAGTTCAATTTATCGTATGCTTGTCCCCTTCCATTACTCGGTTCCCTGCAATTGTTGGGGCTAATCCATTCTTGAAGGCACTTTGGCAAGTCCATGCATCCATTCTAAGCATGATAGTAGTAGTAATAACAATAATAATCCCGGTAATTGTTAACGAAGAGAACAGAACCCACACCTTGCTATTTGAACTAGATGATAAAAAGCGAACGTCACCTTTAAATGGGGATAGATACAAATGAATTATACAAGCCAGCTTATCGAAATAGCTCAAAACATCGCTAATAATACCCCAGATTTCTATAGGATACTTGGACCAGGAAGAGGAGATAAGTCCACCGGCGCATTTATGAAAGAGTTGCGCACCAAATCAATAGAGTTATTCGGTGAGGATTTCTCAGAGCAGACTATATGCGGAGAAAATAAACTGGCGGTTGATTTTTATTTCCCAAGTGAAGCAACTATTGTTGAGATCGCCTTGACCATCCGAAATCCCAACTCTGAATTCCATAAAGATATTCTCAAAGCTTTGATAAGCAAAAGAAAGGGGAAAGCCGTAGAAAAACTAGTTTTCATAGCCAAACCCGGAGCCGTTAAGCAACATCAGAAACCTGCTTCTAAATCAATCGTAAAATTAGTAAACGAATTTGGTATTTCAATTGTCATAATAGAACTGGTTGATAATACTAATACTGGAACAATTTGAATTATCTAAACAATCTTAAAGATACGGAGAATTATATGAAGGATGACGAAATATTAGCCGGATTTCTAACTGCTTATAACTGCTTCTTAGAAACAGAAAGAGATCTTTTAAGTGTAAATGCGAATGAGCGATCCTTAACACACAAGCTAGCCGAACATATCCAGCAAACTTTTCCTGAATATAATGTTGATTGTGAGTATAATCGCCGTGGATATGGTAACAACTCACAAAAGAAAGTCGTACAAGATGACGGGATTAAGAAACGAGTATTCCCTGATATAGTAGTTCATAAAAGGAAGACCGATCATTCCAATTTGCTAGTCATAGAGGCAAAGAAACATTCAAATACGGATACCGAACAAGATGACTTTAAACTGAAGCGTTTTACTAAAACAGATGGTGATTATCATTACCAACTAGGGCTATTACTTATACTGAACTTAAACAGTATTGAAGAAAGTACGGCAACAAAATACAAGGATGGTGAAGTAGTACAACCCAGCAGTATCCCCATTAGAAACTTGAACGGTAATAGCTAATAAATAGGAGGGAAGAAGATGGATGTTCATTATTTTCAACGATATCATCAGAAAGAAAATGTAAGCACAGGGAATGTGATTCTCTTACTATCAAGACTGTATCATTATTCACCGCAAAAATTCCATTCACTGCTCGATGATATTTTTGAAGATAAATTTAGTATGCTAGATACAGGGGTTAAGTTTTCCAGCCAAATTAAACGAGGGAACAGCGTACCTGATGGAATAATTAGCCAGAAGAGTTTTAACATAATTATAGAAACCAAGCTAAATAATAGTTTTGATACAGAACAGTTAAAAAGCCACCTCAATAATTTCGAACATGAAAACTACCAGATTTTACTTACTTTAGACCCGAATGAACTTACTGAACAAATCAAAACCAAAATATATAAAGAAATAGAATTATATAACAACATCGAAGGTCAAAAGATCTACCATTCTCACTTAACATTTGAAGGATTAATTAAAAAGGTGAGAGAGCAAATTAATATAAATCAAGATTGGGAATTAACAGATATAATCAATGATTTTGAAGAATACTGTAACCATGACAAATTACTTTCAAACACCAAATATGTTATAAGAGCCGTTCCAGTTGGGGCGACATACGATGAGAATATAAAATACAAAATGTATCACGCGCCAACTAATTTTGGATTTGTTAATCAAACTTATCTGGCACTTTATAAAAACAAGTCTATCAAGGCTGTTGGGAAGATAATCAAAGCTGTAGAAGCGGATGTTTTAAACGGCACGGTCGAATCCAAAAATGGAGAGGTACTAGACCCCTCTCAAAAACAAATTATAAAAATAGTCTCTGAACTAGGAATGACGCACGGTTGGGAGATTAATAAAGAACATACCTTTTATTTTGTCGATAATTTCTATGAGACTGAATATATCAAAAAATCTAAGTACCCAATACAGAGTTCCAAAAGACTTGATGCAAGAGTTATAACAGGCAATGCAAATATTAATTCAGCGGAGGATATTGCTAAAGCAATCAATGGCAAGGAATGGTAATAATCCATATCGAAACACATGCGAATCAGATCTCTTATTTAGTAAATGGAAATATATTATAATAAACATTGATAGTTTCCATTCTCAAGTACGTCTTCTATAGTATCAAATTAATATACTCCGCTAAGTGTTTAGACTACATTGACCTTTTTGCCATTAATAGATTAAGTTGAACCCTAAAACCTAAATTTATTTAATGATATATAGAAATATATTTTCTTTCATAGGAGTATTAAATATGGGCAAACATGATGACTATGGCAAGATCCTTTTTCAAGAATTATTTGGCGATAAGCGGTGGTCCGCTAGCTCGCCTGAAAGGATAGTAGATGAGAGTGGTGTGCAAGCCTATTTAGATGGAATCATCTATTCAAAAGATGGTAGCGTTGAATACGCAGTTGAAATTGAAGCACGCGTATATAAACAGATAAGAGGAGCAATTGTTGACCTCGCTCTGCATAAAGCACCGAAAAAATTATTGGTTATTATGCGAGCTCAATCACAGTTAGGAACTGAAGAGAAGATCATAGAACATTGCTCCTTTGTCTGGAGAGAACTTGCCGGTCAAGATCGGGGGGTGTTCCAGGTTATCTGTCTCAGCGGGACGGGTAACGCACCTGCTTTCGAGGAAGATAAAAGACTTCTGATGGAGAAGTTACAAGTTATCGTATCTTAAGACAATACAAGGTAATTAAGGTTATTCCATTAGGAGGCTTGTATGGGTGCAAATATTGAATTCAATATTTGGATACGTGATCTTGCTACACAATCTAACCATTCCTTCGTATGTGACTCCGAGGGAATGGCGAAATAATCTCCTTCGGCTAGATCTGAGATTACCTCCAAAGATTAACCAATGTATTAGTTCACTATGAATTCCAGCCCCTGTTCAAACCACAGCCAACCCTCCCCCGTCTCCACCAAAGCTAACTCCATGTTCTTATTTTTAAAAGTTAGAACATGGAGTTAGAGGTATTAAAAACCTTAATCCTATATCTTTGAAGAGTTTATATTCTGTCATTCGTAAAGTAGAAGTATACTCTGCAAATTTGTACTAAGAAATAGCCTAGATTGGTTCAGTCTATTATAAAGGGCGACCTATACAGAGCATCTAATTCCTCGATTGAAGATTTAACCAATCTATTAAGTATTTCATTAAGTTGCACTTTTTCTTCCTTAGTCAAAGTATTCATAACTTTGTCCAAGACCTTAGCAGCTAATTCAGGATTCCAATTTCTTTTTGCATTCTCGCCGAGCACTATTTTCAGGTTAGAACCCTCAATCTTCTCTTTTTCTAAATACCTTCTTGCTTCCAAACGGTTAACAAATTGAGTAACAGATGTCGGCTCTCTGACCAAAACTTGAGCTATCTCAGCCAAGGTTAAAGATCCCTTAGCCGCGATTGTTTGTAAAAGGGAATCCTGATCTGTAGTCAAATCTAAATCTGCAATTTCTTTCCCCACGGCTTTATATAAGGCCCTGTATATAATTACCAGTTTCATTACCATGTTTCTGTTGGCATCAGGAAAAACATTCAGTAAATCCAAACTAAACCTCTTACTATTTTTTTACATTGTATTGACAACGAGCAAATATTGCAATAACATATTGTATACAATATGTTAAGGAGAAGGACGACATGAACAATTACCACAATACGCTTAGCAGGCGTGATTTCATGAAAGGTTTGGGCTTGACTACCGCTGGTTTAGGATCGCTGACCGTAGCTTCACCAGTATTCCACGATCTAGATGAACTTTCTGCCTTTAAGAGTTTTGAAACTGAGAAAAGACCATGGTGGGTTAAAGAGAGAGATTATCTTGATATGACTACCGAGGTAGATTGGGACATGAAGAAAAGATGGCCCGATGCCAACTATGATAATTTCATGGCGCATCTCGGTCCGCAAGAGGCTCTGAAGCGCATCGCCGATATGACGACTCAGAGACAACAAAACATACTGTCCGATAAAGCCGGTCATGGTTTACGAGATTACGTTTTGGGTAGGACAGGTTGGAGTACCATGCTAGCCCTAATGCCTCTTTATTGGAGCAGTCGTGAACTCGAGACGTTTGATCTTAGCCCCAGCATACCGGAATTACCCGTCAATGGCACTCTGTTCCTTCTTAATAATGAAAACCTGAATGTGCCAAAGTGGGAAGGAACACTTGAAGAAAATGCAAATATGGTCCGCTCAATTGTGAGATGGGCAGGTGGATCTACTGTAGGTTTCGGGCAGATAGATGAAAAAACCATAAAACTGATCTTCGAGAATGAAGCCAGCATGACCCCCGGCGCTCCTCCGCAGCAAATCGTTTTCGAAGACGTTGAGCATCCCTATCAGACAGATACAAAGAAAGTTATACCCACAAAATGCAAGTATGTCATAACCACAACTATAAGGGAAGATGTTGATCTTGTCAGATATGCTCCCAGCGAAATAAATGGTGGCACTATCTCCAAAGCATATAGCCAAAATTCGTCTACAGCAGTAAGGGTAAATACCTTTTTAAGAGGGATTGGTTACAACAGCGTAGCCAGCGGACCGGCATTTATGGTTCCGAATGTAGCTTGGGCAGTAGTCACTGGGTTAGGGGAATTAAACCGAATGAAGAGCAGTTTCACTCCTGAAAATGGCCCCGCCATAAGAAACACATTGGTTTTTTTGACAGACTTACCTCTCCCAGTTACCAATCCCATAGATGCTGGTATGAATCGTTTTTGTTATGACTGCGGTAAATGTGCGGAAGCCTGCCCTGCAAGTGCGATTAACTCTGAAAGAGAACCTTCATGGGATATTGTATCTGCCAGTGACCAAAGAGGCAACCCTGTACATCTTAACCCGAGTCTCTTTAATAATCCCGGTCATAAGTCTTGGTTCACCAACCATTTTGCCTGCAGCAATTATTGGGTGGAATCGTGTTCAATGGGCTGTGGTATTTGTGTTTCCAGATGTGTATTCAGCAAACTTAACCCATCTTCAATCCACGAGGTTGTAAAGGGTGCAGTAGCTACTACTCCGGTGTTTAACAGTTTCTTCGTAAAAATGGATAACCTGTTCGGCTATAACAAATTCTCTGCAGAAGATCAGACTGACTTCTGGGATAACCCGGATAAATGGCAACCCCTGAGTAACTGGAAAACCAATTATTAGCAATAAATAAAAACAAGGCAGGAGGTTAATATGTGGTCTAGCACCGTATTATATTGGGGTTTGGGTATGGCTTTATCAGGCGCCTTTATGGTTTGGTTTGGTAATTACATGAAGAGTAGAAATCTGCTAACCAAATGGCATGACTGGTTTTTGGGGCTTACGGGTATGCTCCTACTGGCATTTACAATACAAAATGTCTACGGCTCTTTTGCTGAAAATGAAACTTTGGCCGCTTATTTAATGCTACTATTCTTCGGTCTGCCGGCTATTATTCTGTTGGGGCTTACATGGCAATTAATAAATCGAAGAAATAAAAAGAGCTGACCTTTAATACGCAATTTACAATGAAGGGATTACCTACAAGTAAATAACATTTCTCGGGGAAATGAAAAATTCGATGCAAATCGTTCCCCGAGAAATGCAGCAAAACCTTGACTCAAACAGACTAATCCCCAAATGGTTTAGAAAGGATAATACGTTATGAGTAATTTCCATACCACCTTTAGCCGTCGGGATTTTATAAAAGCTTTAGGTTTAGCCGGAACGGGTATGGGGGCAGCTTCAACTACTCCAGTTTTCCACGATATTGACGAACTCATGGCAAAAAATTCAGCTTCGCAGAAGCATCCTTGGTGGGTCAAAGAACGTGATTACTTGAATCCCACAACTGAAATTAACTGGGATGCTATGGAACGTTTCCAAGCACACACTCTATGGGCACATTTGGCTCCTAGTGAAGTACATACAAACATTGAAGATGCCATGGGTGTATACCAAGCCGGGATAGAAAAAGACAAACAAGGCTGGCTAAACGAATTGCCGGGACATGATTGCAGGGCTCAATCTTTATACAATATCGGTTGGATACACCCCTACTCTGTATATACAGGTGCAAGAGGAGTGTTTTTAGGTGAAAATATATTAATGCCTCAGGATAGGGGATTACCTATCTGGAAAGGCAATTTGGATGAAAATGCTTCGATGATGCGGGCTCTGGCTATGGAATGCGGAGCATCTCAGGTGGCATTTGGAGAGATAATTGAAGGCAAAACCAAGCAGCTCATCAACCAGACAACTTGCGAGTATGGGCCAGAGGTAACTATTGAATTTGAGGATGTAGATAAACCATATGTTGATGTACACGGTGATTTGCCGTCTAACTCAAACCCGTTATATACGGGAAAAGGTTCACGCGGTTATTTCCCCGTCGGTCCACAAGGGAAATTGGTGATTCCCAATAATATGAGATGGGTTATTATTATGACCATCCGGCAAAGACTGGATTTTGTTAGAACAGCGCCTTCATTGATTGCTTCATCAGATAGTGCAAAAGCTTATGATCAAATCCAAATCACAAACTATAGAGTCAAAGCTTTCCTGCGAGGTATTGGATACTATGGTGTAGGAGGAGCAACTTTTGGTTTAACCTGTGCGAGACCAGGTTGGGCAACCTTGTTCGGTTTAGGAGAACTAAGCCGGATGCATGAAGCAATAACCCCCGAGTACGGCCCGTTAATCAGATCCACTATAATAATTCCCACTAATCTGCCATTACCGCCCTCAAATCCCATCGATTTTGGTGCAAACAGATTCTGTCATACTTGTAAAAAATGTGCCAATTCATGCCCTGTTAATGCTATTTACAGTGAAACTGATCCGGATTTTATCAGAACACCTGAGAACGCAGCGGGTGGTATAACCACCGCAAAACACCTGCAACCCACCTTTTTTAATAACAGCCCCGGCTACAAACGCTGGCCACTAAATCACTACGCTTGTGCCCAGCAGTGGCAATCCATTGGCACTGATTGTGCCATCTGCCAGGGCAATTGCGTATTTAGTAAAGAGCCAAATGCTTTGATACATGAATTCGTTAAACCGATGATCGCCAATACCAAAATCTTTAACAGCTTCTTCTACAACATGGACGAGGCGTTTGGCTATGGAATTGTTTCAGAAGAACATTGGGATGATTTCTGGAAAGTAACACCAAATGTGTCATTTAACGATATGCATTACTAATAACTTTATGAGAGGATTAGCTGTATGTTTGATAATTCTACTATTTTTGTACTAACAAGTGGGACTCTTTTCTGGAGTATCATTATTGTCGCATTAGTCATACTCTTCTTACTATCTATTCGGTGGATACATAAGCATAATATCAAGCCCAATCGGTCGGAATGGTTTATCGGTATAACTGGTTTATTGCTGTTTCTATTTACAATTCAAAATTTTTTAGGAAGTTTAGAGGAATCAACACCTCAGGCAGCTTATATGTTCCTGCTGGTTACTGGTTTACCGGCTGTCATACTTTTAGCTATTAGCTGGCAGTTGGTTACCCGCCGTATCAAAGCTAAAAGTTAATACAGATATTACCTGAAACGCCCGGCCTAAAGCAGGGTAAAAGGGAAAGAAATCCGGTGGAAAGCCGGAGCAGTAGCGCCTACTGTGAGTGGTGAAACCACAAGCCAGCAAAGCGTCCGGTTTCAGGTACTGCCCTCCCGGTGACTACGGGAGACAGGTGTGGAGTTAAAGATATTTAGCCCCCTCCTGTATTCCGGAGGGGGCTCATTTTTAGGGGTGGGGTAAATTAAGCTGAATTGGAGGAAAGAAGGATGATATCTGAACTTAAAACAGATACCTGTTATAAAGAACTGGGCTGTTTCCACGGGGTAAAAGCGGGCATTGTTTACCACAAAGCTCTGGGAGCAGCTACCAATACCTTGGTAATAGAACTGCCGGAAGAAAGGAATATGCTCTCCACCCGCACCGGTCTTGGTAAAGCCAAGTATATACTGAATACTCACATACCCCCCGAACTCTGGAATTTTATGCACGACAACTCAGCAGACTGGCAGACGGCCTACTCGGTCGTACTTGAAGAAGTCCTTAAAAGATACGGTACAGACCTGGATAATGTCTCATTCCTGTCCACCGGGGTAGACCAGGATAATATAGCCTGGGCGGAAGAAACCTATGAGGAGTTTTGGGTACTTGCCTTTGCTACCGCCGGGGTAAAGACCAACGCTATGCGGATAGGCTGTGATGCGGCAAGCGGGATAGAACGTAACGGCAAGTTTGAGAAGATAGGCACGATAAATATCATACTGCTTACCGGCTCAACTCTGGAAACGCCCACTCTTGCTTCATCGTATATTACCCTGACCGAGGCTAAGAATGTGGCCTTGCAGGAGCTGGACATACGGAGTGCGGTACACTCTGAATGGCAGGCAACCGGTACAGGAACAGACCAGATAATCAGTGTATCGGGTACAGGGGATAAGTATACCTATGTGGGCGGACATACCAAGCTGGGTGAAATGATGGCTAAATCTGCCACCAGGGCGGTCAGACAGGCTATCAGGAACTGTCGCGGATACTAGTGATTATGACATTATCACTTTGATCCCTATTGATCTCAGTCGAAGTTAGAACCCAAGCCATCTCTCCCCCGTCTCCACCAAAGCTAAAAACGTGACTTGGCCTTAATAGGCGAGGGCATTCGAACGTAAATATCAGGACGGGGAGTATAGATGTCCGAGAGACCTCTATCTCTATATCTGAGTAAAAACGGGGTAATAATAGCGGGTATACTCGGTATCATAAGCCCAACCCATACAGCAAAGGAGAAAAGCCCGTAAGGTCTCCGAAGAAATACTGTATGACCAGAAGCAGAGGTACCAGTCAAGTTAAACACCCCAAGTGTAGCTACAAAACTATATATCCTGCTAAGGATTTGGTTTCGAGTAATCCTTATCTTCAAAACTGATTAGACAATACTATAGACCCGTAACCGTTAAGAACAACCTAAACCAGAAGAATAGCTATAATATCAGTTATTCCAAAATATTCAGATTAGACTGCAAAAAAGTCGACAGATTGACACTTTGATTGATAATTTTAAACTTGCGCCTGATATTCTCACGATGACGGTTTATGGTAGCGGCCGAAACACCCCTCAAACTGGCAATTTCTTTGGTAGTTAGCCCGTTTTTGATCATATTGGAAACAGCAATCTCTACGGGTGACAGGCAGTTACAAACTCCAGTTAGGCTTGTCACAAAGGAGGAACTTATTCCCTCCAAATTCGAAAGAATCAGCTGGGTATAGATCTTCTGTGAAGGAGGAAGTTGAGCCTCCAATGACAGGAGAATAGGTTTTAATATCTTGTCAACGTTCTGGTTGATATCATTATATATGTCTTGCCGAGCAGCTTCACCCCGAGACAAAATAACCTTCAAAGCCGTATTTGCTTCCTGTAACGCCTGTCGCTCCAGTTTAAGCTGGCGGTTAATCTCCTCCAATTCCTCATCTATGGCAATACGTCCAGCTAAATTGCCAATCTGCACGGCAACGTTATTGAGCAAAATCCGTTCCTCTTTAAGGAATGGGCCTTCGTAAATAACAGGGCGCTCCTCGGTGTAGTAAATAGTACACTCACCCATCAGTTCGCCATTTAACAAAACCGGAGAGGATTGGTTCCATTTGCTAATCTGAAAACCGGTGGATAAAAAGGAGTGTCCTCTAAAAACTATTTTAGCTTTGGTGATATCAGGATACTGCCAGGCATTAGGTAGAAAATTGGAAAGCTCAAACAGGAATCGGTTTAAAGAGGAATGGTGGCGCTCTGCCAGCTGAAAAATGCCATACAGGCAGTTCAGTTCTTTAACCCGCTCCCGCAAAGCTATTTCAACTTCATCAGTTTGACCTTCAACAGTTAGCGGAATCGGCTTCAGACAAGAACCAGTATCCTGAGGCTTGCCCGATACAGGGTAAACTGCCGGAGAATTATTATTCTCTTGAAGATTCATTCAATATTACTCATATATTATAGGCATTATATAGGTATTATTCCAGTATTTTCAATAAGGAGAATACCAGATACTCTTAACAGAGTCAATTTAAAGATGGAGAGTGACTGGCGCCCGAAACCAATAAAATACGTCTTGGAACAAATTTCGGCTTATCCCCACCTTGCTTGGCCACAAAGGCAGCCTGACTGTTTTCCTCTTCCAAAGGTTCTGAACTCTCCTGCCGGTGCAGGCATGATGGGTAAATGTACATGTATAAAAGAGAGGAACAGGGAATTCTTCCTATTCCTTATCCTTCTTCTAATTTCATATACCGTATGCCATAAGTTTACATAAATCAGGCTCAAGACCAATAGAGCGAATTATTGACACTTCAGAATCAGCTCTTGAGATTAAGATTTCTATTATGCACCTGAGTGACAATGCTTATCTAAGGGGGTATTAAAAGAGCAAAAACACATGCACCCAGCGCGAAGTTTGTAAAAAATAGGCAAACCCTTTATTGTCAATTTTACTGGCTGTACTAAACATTTTATCCTGCCGAGACAAATTCCAAAGGAGAAACGTATGACTAAACTTGGGTTAGATCGGTTTGAAGTTCAAGCACTGTTCAAAAGGTCATTATCAAGCCGGCAAATTGCTGAAAGTGATATATACAACTCCTTATCGGATTTAATAGGAGATGTGATAGAAGAGAACAATAATAAAATTTCACAGCAATTATCATTAAAATTATCTGAAAAGGAACAATGGAAATATGGTAAATGATAGCATAGCCCTAAACCCAAACCCGGTAATTCAGCATTTAGGAAAACCTCCCGAAGAATTCACTAAAAAAGACCTGATAAAATTTATAGAAGACAATAACATTAAAGCTGTTAATTTTCGGCACCTGGGTGGTGACGGTCGCTTAAAAACCTTAAATTTTGTAATAAGTAGCAAGCCGCAACTGGACAGGGTATTGTCCGCCGGCGAAAGAGTTGACGGTTCAAGCCTCTTTTCGTACATTGATTCAGCTTCAAGTGACCTGTATATTGTTCCTCGCTACAAAACTGCTTTTGTTAACCCGTTCTCGACTACACCGACACTCGAACTGTTATGTTCGTACTATACGAAAGACGGCACTCCTCTGCCGAGTTCCCCTGAGAATATTCTTAAAAAAGCCAACCAGTCGTTGCTGAAAAGCACCGGCCTGACTTTTCAAGCTATGGGTGAACTGGAATACTACGTGATAGCAAATAAACAAAACCAGTATCCCGCTACAACCCAAAAGGGCTACCAGGAATCAGCCCCTTTCTGCAAGTGGGAAACCTTAAGATACGAGGCAATGCAGGCAATAGCCAAGGCGGGAGGCCGTATAAAATACGGCCATTCTGAGGTTGGTCACATATTTAACGAAGAGCACGAGATGGAACAGAATGAGATAGAATTTCTGCCTGTGCCAGTTGAAGACGCCGCCGACCAGCTGGTTATTGCCAAGTGGATACTGTGGATGATGGGGCACAAACACGGGGTTGTGGTAACATTTGCACCAAAAATTCTGGTTGGCCACGCTGGAAGCGGCCTGCATGTACATACCAAATTGATGAATAATGGCACAAATGCACTGATTAACGGTGGTGGTCTCAGCGAAACAGCACGCAAGGCCATTGCCGGTTACCTAAGACTGGCTCCGTCACTAACTGCCCTTGGAAACACTGTCCCGCTCTCATTCCTCAGACTGGTACCCCACCAGGAATCTCCTACCAATATATGCTGGGGTGACCGCAACCGCTCTGTTCTGGTGCGTGTGCCTCTAGGCTGGTTAAACGTGGGAAATATGGCAAAGGATGCCAATCCGCAGGAAACAGACGAGCCCACCGCCTTCAGCGACAGCCAAACAGTAGAATTCCGTTGCCCGGATGGATCGGCGAATATTCACCTGCTTATGGCAGGGCTAGCCGTTGCCGCCCGGCATGGGCTTGAGATGGAAAATGCCTTAGAGTTAGCCAAAAAACTTTATGTTGATGTTAATATTTTCGCTGACGAAAATAACCAAATCCAGCAGGCGCTCCCCCAATTGCCTTCTTCTTGCTGGGATTCGGCGGAATGCCTTATAAAAGACCGCCAGATATACGAGAAGGACAACGTATTCCCGCCGACTGTAATTGATGGCTTGGCAAAAATTCTGAAGTCATACAATGACAATGACCTTAGTCAGAGGTTCTACGGTAAAAATGATGAAATCCAGAAGCTGGTAGACCGATATTTGCATTTTGCATAAACCAGACTGTTAATCCTTGCCTGATGTTTGTTTAAAAACGTATAAAAAGGGTGCGGCTTAAGCCGCACCCTTTAGTTTAATTAAATACCCCGCAACTTAAACTGTTTAAATTTTATTGAGGGAATACGACTAGCCAAACTCCAGTCCCCGTGTGTTTCTGACCGCAGCCAACCCTCCCCCGTCTCCACCAGAAACACGGACGAGCCGGCGGGTGAAGTACCCAAAGGCTCGTTTAAGATACGTATTTTGGATTCCTTCTTTGATACCGCCACCTGAAAAATGGGTTTAAAGGGCGGTTTTACCTTAACTGCAATCACCGAGCGGCTCTGTTTCACATCCACATACACCCCGTCCAGCATGGTTAAAAGTATCTTCCTCTGTTCAGCAAGGTTTGCCTTGCTCCAGAGTACAGGCAGATTCTGGATAAGTTTCCCAGCCTGCTCGGATGCATCATAATCAGGTACAACCAGTGATTCCAGACTGAGTTCCAGAAGTCTTTTCTGCCTTAAGTATTCTTCCTCAGGTATCAGACCATCTATATAGGTCTTGGCCATGCGGTGGAGCTTACCTGTTACCTGCTCTTTTTCTTTTTTAACTCTTTCCACTTCATCCTTAAGGCTTATGATGGAGAGTACCTCTTCAAGCCAGCCCGGACCAAGCTCTATAGCGGAAACAAGTTCCCTTATCTGTTTATCTATTACATGGCAGGCTATAGTACCGCCATGTCCGGGGCATTCCTGTATGCTTCTTGAAGCCTGATGCTCCCGATAGTAGCTGTTTCCGCTTTTATAAGTTTGTGCCCACATAGGCATTCCGCAATAGGCACACCTGACCAGTCCTTTAAGCATGTATTCTCTACCAGGTGAAGTAGTCAAGGTTTCAGATCTGCCCGAATTCTTTTTTAAGGCTAGTTGGACAGTATCAAATAATTCCCGGCTGATTAAGGCTTCATGGGCACCGGTTAGGATTTCATCCCGGTGGTTTATCTGCCCGGTATAGAAGGGGTTATGCAGGATATTTCTGACTGAGGAACTGGTAAATAATCTTGGCCCTGAAACCAATTCTCCGTTGGCATCAGGTAGATTTTTGGTATTGCGGGTACGAAATCCCTGTTCATTTAGCCAGATAGCCAGTTGGGAGAGAGTGGTTGTACCAGAGGAATAGCGCCGGAAAAGCTCGGCTACGGCTGGTCCTTCCCTTGAGTGAATGTGAAGTCCCCCGGGGTGTTCCTTCTCGCAGCGCCTTTTCTTTTCTCCTTTGTCGCCTATCTCCCAACAGGATTCATAGCCGAATGGGATACAGCCATTGTGTTTGCCTTCCCTAGCTCTTTGGTCAAGTCCTTTTCTGACATGGGTACTTAAGGCTTCACTGAAATACTGGGCAAATGCCCCCAGCATCTGGGTGAAAAGGATACCATCCGGTTTAGAATAATCCAGATTTTCAACAATAGAGACCAGCCCTATCCCGTACCTGCCCAGTAGTTTTAGTGATTCCAGAGTAACGGTAAGATTCCTCGACCAGCGGTCAAGTGTATGTACAACTACAATCTCAAATTCATTTTTGGCTGCATCTTCCAGGAGTTTCCTGAAGACCGGTCGTTTATGAATACTGTCTACATGGGCGGATTTGCCTTCTTCCCGATATATACGTACAGCCTGCCAACCCCGGTTCTTGCAGAGCTCGGTAAATAGCCTTTCCTGGGCATCCAGAGAGTAACCCTCAACCTGTGAAGCCGAAGAGACCCGGACATAGGCAACCGCCCGTTTAGTTTCGACCATTTCCTGTTTCCCTGTTAGCTTCACGCTGAGAAACTGAAAATGCCACCTCTGCCAGAGTTGTCAGAAACTGTTCTACCATCATCTTTTGCATTACCTCAACCTCAGAAGTGGCGGTTAGTGTATACGCAGCACGTATACGTGTCAACTCATCCGATTTATCGGATCGAGTTATCCCTTCAGATGCAAGCTTGCCGCCATCTTCCTGTATAGACATCTCTAACAATTCCTAATTCATTTGCAGAAGAGTCTTTCAGATTTTTCTACTACCTGTCTCACATATTCTTGTTGAGTAATAAATCCCCTGAAATGCCTGCCATCTTTCGGGCAGACAAACATAATGAAAGGTTTACCGGATTTACGGCCGCTGGCCAGTTTCACCTCCAGCGTTTCACTGCAGACCGGGCATTTTATGGATTCGACTGCCATATCTTTACTCCTTATCCAAATACGATTGACATAATAGATACAAAGCCTGTCCTCTTAGAGTGGGATTATCACTTTTATTACCTCTGGCAAAGGGAATAAACCGGGTTATGGCTTCTTCTACAACTTTCTTCTGGTCATTTGTCAATTGAAAATTGAGATGACTCAATTTGGTAAGTCTGGATTGCTGCCAGTTTTGGAGCTGAACACTCAATTCTTCCTGGCCTATGGAAGCCAGAGAAGTCAGATTATCCGAGGATTCAGGTAATACCAAAAGTACTTCTTCCTGTTTAATCTGGGACAAAATTTCCCGTAGAAGTTGAGCTCTGAGCCCCAGGTCATCCACCCCGTGGATATGATTTAGAGCCTGAGTCAACAGTTTAGCTTCAGAGTCATTTAATTCAAGTACAATACAAGGCACAGTTTGTATCTTAAGTTCAACCAGTACCTTTAATCTCTGGTTGCCGGATAAGACTTCAAAATACCCATCTTTAGATCTGACCACCAGATTTTCAACCAGTCCATATCTTTTAATGCTCTGTTTCAATTTCTCAAGTGTCTTCTCATCCAGTTGGTTCGGGTTCCAGACCGCTTCCCTGAGAATCTCCAAGGGCAAATTAGTTGTTTCCACTACTTCCCTCCTTTATAGGGTAGGGTAATACCGCAGATTTCAGGTATTCCCTCCATTTCGAATCCAGAAAATATAAATATCTGTGCTTGGCAGATTGTTTAATCGCATTAATTTTTATCCCCTGTTTTTTTAGGTAGCCCTGTTCACGACTGCCCAGAAAATTATTTAAAGAGCGTCCGTGCCTGAGTCGGCCATCTCCCAAATCATACAGGGGCATCGCCGAGGATAGTCCGGTATAAAGCCAGCCGGTAGCCTGATAGATAATTCCCAAGTGACCTACCGATGGATCGCTGTAGGATATCAGAAACTTTAAATCTGTATGACGTTTTAAGTACCTGAATATCACCCCTAAAACCCTTGATTCAGCATTTTTAGGTAAATCATCTGATAACCAAAATCTGGTAAGAGTTAAACAATCTTGAGGCTCTGCCCCATCCACCAGTCGGTAAGCCAAGGCTGGACCGGCACCTAAAGTAATGGCACCGGTCAGCCGGTTATCCAACATAACCCCAAAACAAAGCATCGTGCCTGCCGGAAATGAATGCAGATAGTGCTCCCGTTCCAGAATCCGGGCAGCCGCTTTCCGGGGAATTGGGCAAACCAAGAGGTTATGGAGCGCCGCGCTGGGATTTAAACCCGCTCCTGTATCCCGGCAGGATACCATGCTACTCATCACACCCGCGGCGCAATTTACATCCATAAAAACCTTCCTTGCCTTAAGATCCCAAAACCATTTGGTTCCCCAAATTATCTATCTCTCTATTCATCATCATTTTCCGGGTCATAAGTTTCTTCCTCCTCTCTGCGGCGTGCAATTTCTCTGGCTCGGTACGCAAGAGTATGGAAAATAGAATCCTCCAGCAAGATTTCATCCGCCCTGATACCCAGCCGGTATAGTACACCCAAGAGTTGCGCTAAAGTTTTCATTGTTGCCTCCTCTTGCCAACTTTCTGTTGGCATCAATAAAAGTATGTCCTATAATTCATGAAGTGTAATTGCGTCATAGGGGGGTATCTATGACAACGGATAAAATACAATGGGCGTTAAATACCTTATTCCCCAAAGGTGAGGAGAATGGAGGGCCAGCGTATTTAATATTAGACAAATATCAACCCGCAATAACAAGTTTACGCAAAAAAGATCCTGCTTTAGCAAGAAGAGTTGAACGTACGCTTAAACTAATATTTCCAGAGTACTTTCCTCGGAGAAAATATATCAAATGGGACGATACTTATCGTGCGACAAAGGCTAGAATAAACCTTTTACCTCATAACCCATATCTTAGAAAAGATATCTCGGATATTAGAAATGCACTTGGTCTTCCTGATGAGCAAATTAAGATACCATTTGAACAAAAAATATATTCTGATAAATTACAATTATTGATGAAACCGAGAAAAAACCAGGAAAAAGTATCTCAAGAAGAGGCCCAAAGGATAATCGGAGTTGAAGTACTATTGGAGTGGTTAAAAGTATTTCATGAAGTCGAGACCAAACATCAAATAGCTGATAGTGATTTACCCCTAGATATCAGAAAGATGGCGATCAAATCTGCAGAGAAAACCTTCAATACTACGAATTTCCCTGTCTGGTTGCAAGAGCACCTTACATCAACAGTAAATGATGAAACTTCTTTTATAGATAAAGTTATAGACCTACTAATCAAACGACACAGACTGCCGTTTGATTTATATTGGAAGTATGCGATTCAACAATTAAAATACTATCTATTAACTAATAATCCAGAGTGGGTCACAAACTTGGGATATAAAAACATTATAATTTCACCAACATTTTATAAGGGTAGTTACGTAACTCATTTTAATGCCACTATCACAAATATCGATGAGACCTTCACTTTTGAAGATTGGACCAAGTTATGGAATAAGTATATAAAGCCAGAAAATAATGCACTACTGGAAGCAAGTGGTAGTATACCTCAAGGGCGCCTCCCTGTCGGAGTTGATTTTAATAAATTAGAGAAACGGATTAAATTTTTCGAACCCATGATTAATAACAATTTAAGTCCACAGGAGATCGCGAATGATTGTCCAAAATACTTAGATTTAAACGATGACGAGCAGAATTTAGAGCAAGAGTCGATTGTTGATTCAATGAAAAAGTTGAAGACACTTCTAGAACCAAATGATTAGAACGATATGAACTGGATCCCTAAGAGTTAACACTAGAATAAAATGCGCTGATTATTTAAAACAAATCGGCTTTTAATGGTATTAAAATTATCAGTAAAATACGAACATTTTGCAGGTAAATTTGTCATATTTATCATATTTTATAACACACCTTTGATGTAAACTATGGCGATGATTTTTGGGATTTTACCCAGTTAATCAGATCCTCTTTTATGAACACCCGTTTATTTCCCAGCTTATATGAAGGTAAACCTTTCTTAATCAGATTGTAGATTGTCTGGTGACTGATACCCAGAAATTCCTGAGCCTCTGAAAAAGATAAAAAACCGCACTCAATCTTCGTTTCTGACTTCTCTATTTTCTTTCTAACCATTGTAATACTCCATTTATTTATGGAATATTACACATCCGTATTGTTTTAGGCACATATTGATTATATTTGATTATTATTGACACCTATGCGTTTATGTTATATCATCTCTTTATCCATGTACGGGAGGATCTAATGCGAAAACTAATTATCTCATTAGCTGTTATTTTTACCTTGCTGCTTTCCATTTGCCTTACTGGCTGCAATACCAATATCTTTGACCCCTCAGGTAACAACCCGGGATTATTTAATCACCCTCTGGTAACCAAGATCTCATATTTTATGGATAATACATTTGATATTTCCGCAGGTGATTATTATAAATTCGAGTTTACTATTTCTTCGGATATGCTTAATACCCGGGTTGGGGGTTCGTTTTATGCTTCCGGTGGATCAGGTAATGATATCCGGATGCTTATTCTGGATAGTACCGATTACGTTAACTGGGCAAACGATCACTTTGTAACACCTTGTTATGACTCAGGCAAACTGACCACTCATTCATTTATGTTGAATCTTACCGCTGGCACCTACTATCTGGTTTTAGACAATACTTTCTCCTTCATTTCTTCCAAGCAGGTTAAAATCGATGCTGGGATGGAATGGCAGGAATACGAATAAACTTAAGGAGAATTTACATGGCACTCGGATTCAGCCTTACAATAATCGGTTTAATCCTGTTCGCAACCTGTTATGCAGCCTTTGGAATAGACCTCAGCCAACTGGGCATCAGAATCGGGCCTATTGAGTACCAAATGCTTCAATGGGTGATGATAATTGGAGGAGGGCTGTTCCTATTAGGATTAGTTAGGATCATTGCGAAATCTATTGAACGCAATAATCACGATAATAAAGAGTAGTAGATTTGCATTTAATATAAGAAGGTGACTATCGCCAATCCCTGGAGGCAGTCACCTTTTCTTTCACATCCAGAGACTCCACTTTCTGAATAACCAAATTACAGGCTCCGTCTTTCCGCGAAAGATAACCACTCACTATCAGAAAAGGTTTTTTGAAAGTAAGTTCACTCTGCCGGTAAACGCTAGGGAATACCATGCAAGGTATATGCCCAAATTCATCTTCAAGGGTAAGAAATACTACCTTGCCGCGGGGGCGTTGGCGGCGGATAACCAGTCCTGCAGTACTCAGATAATCCCCATCTTTCATTTTGTCTATGCCTTTACTCGTGCAAATGCCTTTGCCTAATTTGTGCCTTAAACTGTCCATTATATGCCCGGTCGGGTAAAGTCCAAGATTGGAATATTCATCTATCATTTTATCCCAGTTACATGGTGGAGCAAGTGTAGCCAAATCCTGTTCAACCGGCAACGGCAATGGAAGTTGGCTATTGGCTGGCTGGTAACGCAAACCTATCTCCCACTTTACTTTGCGCCTGTTAAGTTCAAAACTGTCAAAAGCGCCTGCGCTTGCCAGGTTTAAAGCAACATCTTCAAGTACCCCGCTTCTTTCCAGAAAATCACCAATGCGTTTATAATTACCTCTCTCAGTACGTGTTTCAGTAATGGCACTTGCTGCCGCCTCACCCAGGCCACTCACCATAAGTAAACCTAGTCTTACTGCCCCATTTTCTATCCGGCAGAGCCTATCGCTTTTATTTATATCTGGATTCAGAATCTTTATACCATGACGCTTGGCGTCTTCTTTTAGGGTTTCCAAGTTGTAAAAGCCCATCGGCTGCTGGTTAAAAATAGCTGTAAAAAATTCCAGAGGGTAATATAGTTTCAGCCATGAGGCCTGATAGGCAGTCACCCCGAAGGCAAAGGCATGGGATTCGGGAAACATATACTGACCGTTAAACTTGCTGAAAATAACCCCGGCGGTTTCTTCGTCTACCCCCCGCGCCAACGCACCGGCAAGAAACCTGCTCCGGTAATCTTCCAAGAGTGCCTGATTATGCCGGCGGCTAAAAGCCCGCCTTAGCTGATCTGCCTCGGCTGGTTTAAAACCGGCCACATCTATGGCCAATTGATTTACCTGATCCTGAAAAAGGACTATCCCCAGGGTGCGCTCAAGGGCATGCTTTTCAAGTGGGTGATCAAAAACTACAGGTTTTTTACCGCATCGTCTGGCCAGATATTCCTGCACCCCCCCATTTACACCCACCCCAGGACGTACTGCACCTACCTCATGGGCCATATCAAACAGGTTGCGGGGCTTTAAACGCACAATAGTCTGCATCTGGGCGGCAGATTCCACCTGGAAAATGCCTATGGTATCTCCTCTGCAGAGCATGTCATAGACCTTCTGGTCATTAAAATCTATTCTTGACATATCCGGCATAGTGCCGGTTCTCTCATAAATAAGCCCGGTGCATTCCTGTATCTGAGAAAGTGCACCCAGAGCCAGAAAATCTATTTTCACAAAGCCGGCATCATCTATGCTGTCTTTATCCCACTGGCAGATATAGCGTCCGGGAGTGGTTGCTGGCTGAACAGGCACTACATCTGAAATCGGAGTGGAAGAAATTATCATACCGCCGGGGTGCTGTCCAAGATACTTGGGGAAGCCGTCCAGTTCCCAGGAAAGACGTAAAAGGTCACACCAGCCGGGTGAATCCAGTTTTTCTTTAAATTGAGGGAGCTTTTGCATAACTTTTTCAAGCTTGCGGGCGCTCCCCCATTCAAGCTGAGCCGAAAGCTGGGCAAGTTCTTCCGCTGGCAGATCCAGTACTTTGCCCAGATCCCTTACCGCTCCGCGTATCTGATAAGTGCCTATAGTGCCGGTAAGAGCGGCATGCCGCCAACCCCATTTCTCATGGGTTCTCAGGATAAGCTCTTCCCGGATACTGCGGGGAAAATCCAGATCTATATCCGGTGCACAGCTAAGGCTGTCTTCAGGCATAAAGCGCTCAAGAGAAAGACCAAATTCAAGCGGATCAATATGGGAAATGCCGATAAGATAGCCGATAAGTAAAGATACTGATGACCCGCGCCCCCGACCGGGAGGGTTTTCCTCAAGCGGCAAATCTGCACTGCTTAGTCCCAAATCCACCATAACCTCCCGTCCCAGTTTGGCCACATCATGGTATAGGAGCAGGAAACCAGCCAGCCTGTGTTTCTTAACCAGACGCAATTCTTCCCTAAGCCGGAATTCAACTTGCGGGCTGACAGTACCGTAGCGTCTTAGGGCTGCCTGATTGCAAATTTCTTCCAGATACTCATCCGGACTTTTACCATTTTCAGTTTGGTACTCAGGGAAACTGTAACCAGATGCGGTTGCAAGATCAAAGTCGCATTTGGCGGCAATATTAAGTGTATTCTCCAATGCCTGTGGGTAGTCCTTAAAGGCCTCTTTAAGTTCATCTAGAGTGCGCAGGTAAAATTCTGAATTGGGCCGCCTTACCCGGTGGCTTTCCTCAAGTGTCTGACAGTGGCGTATTGCCACCAGACAGTCCTGAAGCTGGTGACGTTCGCGCTGGTGGTAATGGACATTACCGGTGGCAACCAGTTTTGCCCCAGTTTGGGCAGAAAGCTGGTAAAGTGTGCGGTTTCGCCCAACATCTCCATAAACCAGGTTTGACTGGATTTCTATGAAATAATTCTCCACCCCGAACCATTCCTGATATTCCTTGATAAGCCTGGCTGCTTCGTCTGATTTATGGGAATTCACCAGTTCAACAAGCTCGCCCTTTGTACAACCTGAGAGGACTATAAGACCTTCTGTATGTTCAGCCAGATACTCACGGGGAAGCTCCGGCTGACGGCGATCTCCCTGCCGGTAAGCTTCAGTTATCAAGCGGCAAAGGTTGGAATAACCCCGGCTGTCCTTTGCAAGCAGGGTCAGGTGATAACCGCCTTCAAGGGTAATTTCTGCGCCTATGATCCCCTTTATGCCCAAGCTTTTACACAACCGGGCAAAACTCATAGCACCACAAAGATTGTTATGGTCAGTAATGGCAAGAGCGGTATACCCAAGCTCTTTTGCCTTGAGTATAAGCTCTTCGAGTGAAGATGCCCCGTCAAGGAAAGAATAATAGCTGTGACAGTGAAGCTCGGCATACATAGTGCTTTCCCTAATAGTTCTGGCGAAACCAGCACCCATCCGCTAGGTTTTTAAAGAGACAGATCTTACAGCCGCTTGCCAGTCTTAATTCAAAATAGAGCCGGGAGACCACCTGAGGGCGCCACCATTCATCATCTATCCGCCAGCAACCCTCTACACCGGCTACAGTCTGCCAGATGCAATCCCTTACAGAAAGCGGGGTGCCACTTTTACTTTCCCTCACCAGGATTGCTTCCGGCAGATCTACTGGTTTAAAGGCACCAGGGCATAGCGTCTTTCGGGTATCCTTGACCATGGCTCCATTTCCTTCACTTTAAATACCTTGGGTGTACCGAAACGCATTTCCATCTGGCGGATATTATCTACCAACTTTTCACTGGACCTTACCTCAGTAAAAATACTGCCCTGCCAGCCTACCGGATAGCTAAGACGTGAAAGCCTGAGGCTCACTTGTTCCACCGGCCCAGGCTGGCTACAGTTTTCAAGCACCTGTCTTACACGCCTGATTATCGCCGTCTGGTTTAAAGCCGGCTCTTTAAAATTAATTTCCTGCTCCCAGCTTTCCCCGCGCCAGCCAAGCGTACGCATTGTGAGGCAGCGGATACCCAACCTGCGCTCACCCAGCCTGGCAAAGGCTTTAGCGAGCAGGGCTTCTGCCGTCATAAATAGCACTTCAAGTGAAACTGTGGGGGAAGGAAGACTGGTGCTTTCTTCTATGCATTCCTGTTTTATCCGCGGGCAAAACGGTGAACTATCCTGACCCCGGCAGAGTTTCCAGATACGTTGCCCGTCCGTACCGAACTGAGCCTGAAGCTGAGAAAGTGACAGTTCGGCTATTTTAGCCAAAGTATCCAACCCAAAAGCTTTCAGCATTTGGCGGCATTTTAGGCTCACCGGCAATATATGGCAGGGCAGTTTCTTAAAAAAATCACCGCTCAACCTGCCGGAAAGGTAATAAGTAGGATCTTCGGCATATAGTGCAGCAATACGGGCCTCAAATTTACTCTTACCAAGTCCAAGGCGAATTCCAAAGGCTTCGGGCACAGCCATACGCGCCCGCTCAAGCAAAGCTACCCTGCCGCCATAAAGCTTTTCAAGCCCACTGGAATCTGCATATACTTCGCCAATTCCGTTTCCTTCTATAAAAGGGCTGAAATATTCAAGGCCATCCAGAACACCTTCAAACATCCGGTTATATTCCGGTATGTCTGCTTTCATCACCTGCATGTCAGGGTGGTGCGAAAGCGCCTGACCCAGCGGCATATCTTTCTTCAGCCCTTCAAGCCCAGGGGTATAATCCAACAGGTATTTCTGAGAATCAATACTGTAAACAAGCCCTGCCTTCTGCTCCCGGCAAAGTTTTCCGGCAAGTACAGCACATTCAAAGGCAAAATGCGGTATTAAGATGCATAAAATATCCATTGCTACTCCATTAAGAATCAATTAAAATATAACAGAACATCTGTTCTATTTTCAACAGGTAAATGTCTGTCTGATGTATAATTTCAGGGAGAAAAATTATGAGTAAAATTTATATAGGCACCTCAGGCTGGAGCTACCCAAAGGGCGAAGGTACATGGAACGGTTACTTTTACCCTAAGGGAACTAAAAACGAACTGGGATTCTACAGCCAGTGTTTCAACTGTGTGGAAATAAACAGTTCTTTCTACACCCCACTCAACCCGGCTTATGTCTGGAACTGGGTGAAGAAAACCCCGCCAGATTTCAGTTTCATGGTTAAGCTTTGGCAGAAATTTACCCACCCCGAGATGTTTGAAAAAGCAACCGGCAAGGTTGCCTCACTCTCAGGTGCAGATGTAGACATTTTCAAACGGGGAATAGCTCCGTTAGAAGCTACAGGAAAGCTGGGGGCAGTATTGGCACAGTTTCCACCCGGTTTTATAAATACCGACGAAAACAAACTCTACCTTGAGGCACTGCTTAATACCTTCAGCCAGTACCCGCTGGCAGTGGAACTGCGTCATAGGAGCTGGAGCGATGATATTAAAACTAGAAAACTACTTTCATCTCTTGATATAGCCTGGGTGCAGATAGACGAACCAGTATTTAAATCTTCAATAAGCCAGGAACTTCCACTCACCTCTTCAAAACTGGCATACCTTCGTTTTCATGGGCGGAATGCCCAGGATTGGTGGACAGGAAATGCTGAAACACGCTACCGCTACCTATACTCAGCAGAGGAAATAAATGAACTGGCAGAACGGGTTAAAAAAGCAGTAGGCTCTACCCAAACCACCTTTGCTTTTTTTAATAATCACTGGCAGGGATACGCACCAAAAAACGCAACAGACTTAAAGCAAGCTATTCAGGCGCGATTTGCTCTAGAAGAATAATTAGCTACTAATTGGGTTCATATTTTAGCAAGACAAGCACTGACTGTTTATATTAGCTACCAATATCTCATGACTTCGCTAATCGGTTTCATCCATTTTCACGTATATCAGAGACTTACAGATATTAGATATTAAGGCTATAATGCAGCTAGTACCTTTATAAAGAAAAACCGGATCAGAATACTAATATTATTAATCCTTCTATTAAGTGCGTTGCCCTCTCAAGTAACTCTAACTAGAAGAATTTTAAGAGGTTAGATATGGCAGATAATGAACA
Organism: Dehalococcoides mccartyi; assembly: GCF_001889305.1. Classification (NCBI taxonomy): domain Bacteria; kingdom Bacillati; phylum Chloroflexota; class Dehalococcoidia; order Dehalococcoidales; family Dehalococcoidaceae; genus Dehalococcoides; species Dehalococcoides mccartyi. Next base: position 1,415,495 of record NZ_CP013074.1, read on the forward strand.
ATTTAAAATTTATGATGATACTATAAAACGTAGCTGGGTTGACCAATACTACACTGAGGTTGAACATGTCCAGCAGAGATTTCACTTTTTCTTGGTGTTAATGTCCTTTTTGATTGTGGCATTTGTAACACTGGTCATTAATATAGATGCTAACCCATTTTGTCTGCCCCTAATCTGTATACTAATAGGTTTCGGCTTTATACTCTCAATTTACTTTAGTCTAATCTCATATTTTCAAACCAGAGTCATAATGCAAGTGTCAGAAGGCAAACTTTGTTCACCGGTGGCAGGTGATAAAAGAAAATCAACGGAATGGTTGAGCGAATGGTTACCTGACCATTTTGAATATTTATTTAGCCCGTTTGACTTCAACAAGAAAAGTCCGGTAAGCCATACATGGTTTGTGCCGTCTCTTTTCGCATTGCTTTGGTTATTTTTTGCCTTTCTTACTTACTGGATCATAAACTTTGAAATACTTGTATTCTGCTTTCACTAAATCGTCACTGTTCACCCGGGGAAATCACCTCTTAGGCTATAGGTATATTTACGCTGATAGAAGTATCTGCATTGAAATCATTTTATCCAACTGCATCCGGGGAATAAGAATCCTGCGGCCAAATCTGAGACTAGGAATTTTTCCAGTGTGAACTAGTTCGTAAACCCCACTTTTACTAACTCCTAACAGCTTAGTCACTTCTTGAACAGATAAAGTCAATTTTTCATCCTGAACTTCTAATGGTTTGCATATCAAACTTAGCTTATTACTTGCTTGCGCTGTCTTAGTTTCCGAGACAAATTTTTTAACAATCATACTGACTAATCATCCTATTGCCTTCTATTCTTTTTCAAAACCTTGACTGGTAAATTTCAGAGTGCGGCTATTCTCGGTAACTGTACGAACAACATTGTCTGGGGCTCCGGAAGGTATATTTGCTTCTATTTCAAGAGTTACTTTTACATCAGCTCCTTCTAAAGAAATGAGATGTGCGACTACTTCCTCGGCGATTTTACCAGCATCTCTTCCTACGCGAACTGGATCCAAACTAACTGTCCCGTAAAAACGCTTTGGAGCCTTTGGTTTTCCTAGTATAGTAGTTCCCGTATCCGGAGAGTAACCAGCGGTCACAGGAGCGGTGCCAGTTCCCTCCGGAGTAAAACCCCCGTTTGTGCCCAATTTCGGAGTTGTTTCAGCTGCAATTTGCTTTCCCGCTATCTCGGAGTTAACAACTACTCCAGAGACATTGCTACCAAGAGCATTCATCTGTTGCCCACAGCATAGACCACGATAACGTTTAGCATTTTCATCATAACTATCAGCATAAGCAAAAGTATCCTGTCTCCATAATAAAGACCTGACTCCTTGTTGAATTGCCAATATAAGTACTGAAGTATCTTTAAGACGTGGAAGATAGCAATACTGAGCAAAATCATCTGCAAGTTGCTTGACTTCAACATGATCCCCACGCCAAAGTGGAATTTTATCCAATTCGAGGCGTAGGTTTGTGCCAGCTAACCTGGTTAGCAATAACTCCTCATTTTTCATTCTCTTACTGGCGCGTATTGCCAAACTATCTTGACCTGTTAAGCGATAAGCCTTCCATTCCATGGATTTCTTATAGTCTGGTTGTACCGGCACTAGAAGCCACTGGTAAGCTTCAGGTATTCTTGCTACCACTACACCATCAGCACTGGTACGCTGAGTTTCCGCTCCTCTCACCTGATTCGCTGTGAGGTCGAGACGTTCACGGTCACCGATGATTGATTCCCATGCCAGGAAAATTCTCACTGCCTCATCCAAATCTTGTAATCTAGTTTTATCTACAGCTAAAAACACTAGAGTATTTCGATAATACCGTTGAGAACTGCCTCGAGTTTCCAGCATAGTTTTTGCTGCCGCTTCTGCCATATTTTCAGCATCTTTTACATATGGATATTCAATTCCTAAAACAACTAGCCTAGCATCCGTATCATCTGGTATATCTTGGCCAGAATGCGGGAAAGGATGAACTCGACTAAATTCTCCAGTGCTCCTTACGTCTACACGCACACGTTTTTCAATCTCAGCGGCGACTGCTTCGGGATTACGTTTCAAATCCTCAGCTCGTTCTGCTGCCATTTGTGTGAGAGTCGGCTGAGTGGAATACCAATACCTCGGGCCATCCTGATATAGATATGTGGCAGAGCTAGCTAGGCGTCGCATTGCATCTCCAAAAATTGCAGCGGATTCGCCAGGCATAACGCAACCTAATTTTATACGGCGATCTTCGATACCACGATGGGCAGCAGTGGCGGTTGGAGCGGACCCTAGATAAATTGTTCTTGTTACTCTGCGGCAGGCTGATAACTTCCCCAGGTTGGGAATCTCATTATCCATCCTCAACGGAAGAGAACTCGGCCCATCTACATCCTTTTCAATAACCGGAGTCCAGTTATCAGAGAGGTAACGAGTAAGTTCAAATTGAACGTATGAATCAGAGATGGGTATACTGCAAGGCATAATTAAAGGATTTTGGTCACCTTTTTCCCAAAGATTATGTATCACAGCAGCCATAAGCCTTAAAACACCACGTGTGCGTTGAAACTTTACTAGAGTTGACCAGTCAGAGTAGAGGCGATCAAAAACCTCAGGATGTATTGGGTAAGCTGCTTTTAAACGTGATTCGTATTCAGCATTGCGGCTTTCATTGGGGAATTCTTGCTGCTGAGTATTATATAAATCGTGAAAAGCACGTGCCACTGTATCTCTAGCGACGAATTGACTTTGTTCCGTTAGCGGTTCAAACAATCTACGACGGACAATTTCAAAACCTTCTTCTGCGCTGGCTGGTTTCCACGAAGATTCTATTCTACCGATAACATTGTGCAAACGTTCCAGCGCTTCTCTACCACGCTGTCCTCCTACCTCAGTATCGTCCGCTTGGGTATGGGGAGAGCCAGTAGTATCTGAGGCTGGTAAACTTATGACCAATAAACAGTTTTTCGCGAGTTTAGCAGACTCAGTTAGTGTTTGGGCAAAAGTAAACTGGGTTTCGAAGTTGCCGGCCGGGAGTTGAATACCATCTTTATCATGCAGTTGGCGGGCATAAGCTACCCATTCGTCTATCAGTATTATGCAAGGACCATATTGGATTAATAACTCCCGTAACCTATCACCTGGATTGGTAGCTTTTTCATCATCGGCACGGATTGTATCGTATGCCTTTTTACCACCTAACTGCCATGCGATCTCTCCCCAAAGAGTGTGTATAATCGTACCATCAGTTTTCTTGACGGGATTGCCTGGCGAAATGCGGTTCCCTACTAAAACTACTCTCTTAACAATTGGCAGTTTTTCAACTTTCGCCTCTTTCATTATGGCTTCCACACCAGGAAGATCAGTGGGTGGGGTACCGGAAAATAAATGATAAAGCGCTAACATCGAGTGGGTTTTACCGCCACCGAAATTGGTTTGAAGTTGTACTACTGGATCGCCGCCTTTACGGCTAACTCGTTGGATAGCTGAAATTAATAATTTTTTCAAACTATCTGTTAAAAAGGTCCGGCGGAAAAACTCTACTGGTTTCCGGTATTCATCGGAGCCTTCTCCAAGATGCACCTGCCATAAATCGGCAGCGAACTCTGCTTGTTGGTAAGTACCACTTGCTACGTCCTGATGGGGACTTACCACACTACGCCAAGGTTTGAGATTCCCCGCTACTTGACTTTCGAATAAACCATCTGATGCTTTACGTTTCTCATTTCGTACCTGTTCGTCAAAATTAAGACGCAGGAGCTCCTTTTTCATTTTATCGATGTCTTCTGCTTGGGGAGATGAAATTGCAGACAATAAACGATTGGCTGTATCCATTGTTCGATATGTATCATCTGATGAGAAAGCTTCCTGATGTGCCCATTTGTTGCGATAACCACGCAGCTCTCCCACAAAACCACGTTCCGCAGGTCCAAGAGTATTCTTAAATACTTCGTTCCAACTATCCCACATCAGGTGTAGCAAGCCAGCTACATCCCATTCTTTTATGGGTTTATTAGCATAAAGCCGGTCTTCCTGCATAATTCTATTGATTGCCATAGTCAGCCCGGTACCAAAGGCAGTTTTTGCTTCCCTCTCCACAAATGGACTCAAACCCTCTTTGAGCAAGTCCATTGCTTTAGTGACTCGTTCGTAATTCGTAATTGCCATACGCTTTCTCCTATTAAATCATCTGCCCTTGTCGTGGCTTTAGTTTGTCTTGTTCTTGAGCAAGACGAAGTATTTCAGGCCAGCTCTTTACGAGACTATTATAAAGCCCAGCTTCCGCTGAACGTTTTTTACGGACGCTGACAGTATATAGGCGGTACGCCAACTCGCGGGCAATTTCGGCTTTACTGCCCAGTTTGGTGACCAATTCTGCCGCCGGACCTTCACCGCCAGCTTCCAAGGCACGGATCAACTGATGTGTCATTTCCCAAACAGTCAATCTCTTGTCTTGTTCTGGTTCCCAGTCGGCCGGTAGCTCCGATGGTTTGAAAAGTCGGACTCTGCCACTACCGGAAGTGAGAATGCCAGCGCTTACCAATCCGCCTACACTAGTGTTTTTAGATTTGGATAACTGCTCCGCGATGCCGTAATCACCTTCGATGAAACCGAATTGGTCAAACCATACCAAAGCCCAACGAGTATCCGAATCAAAATCGCCTTCCTGTTCGGTAAGAACCTCGTAGAGAGTTTGGTTAATAAGGCGCAATGCATCTCGTACAGAGAGGGCATTCCCTTCAGCATCAATCACCTTTTCATAACTCGTATAAATTGCCATGCCAGGACCGATTGCAGCCTGTTCCAAATCCACCGGGGCAATATTCCCGCGTTGCAGATTGATCAAAGCAGGTGGTAATTCTGACTTTAGCCTCGCGACAAATTCCCGGCGGGTAGTTATTTTCGCTTCTGACGACCGAGGCCGGCAGACCATTACTATGCTCGATGCAAGTGCGTTTGTATCAATACTAATTGTTCTCCCTTGTTTTTCTGTTCGCATAGGCCAGGTTCCGGTAAGAACAAAACCTGCGTCAATTACTGCATTCAAAAATGTTTCCCATCCAGTACTTGATATCCCCTCTAAGTTCTCATCTTCGAATTGTTTGAAAGCATAATATATGGTAACAGGAAAGGACTGATGTGCCTGTTCTGCTAAACGCCGCATTGCTCTGGTCATGCCTCCAAGGAAGAATTCTTCAGCTTCTTGCTTGCTTCCATGACGAAAAGGCGAAGCTATTAACTCTTCAGCTTTAGGGGTGGTTAATGTTGAAAATAAGGTGGGAAAAACCGATTTAATCGATCGCCTAAGCCAAATGTAGAAGAAATCTGATAGATCAGCATAGCCTATGTTGTCATAGTACGGGGGATCAGTAGAAACTATCTTCGCCCTCGTTATCGTTTGACTATTCGCATCTGCTTGTGTTGCAAAACCTATCACCTTACTGCCAAGACTTTCAAAACTCTTCACTTGCCTTTCAAAAAGGTTGTTGAAGCTACCTGACGAATCACAAAAGGGGTTGCTTTCTGCAAAATCCCAGACCATAGGAATTGCTTGCCGCGCAAATACACTTCGCATCTGCTCGTTCGGAGAGTTCCATCCACAGAAAGAAGATGAATGGTTTGCCACTTGATTTACCAAGAACGCCAAGTACACTGCTACTGCATCCGCGTAAGCGTCAGCGCCGTTACCCCCAGTATCAATTCTCTTGCCGCCAATGGTTAACCCAGATGCAATAGCGTCTTTTACTATGTTGTTTCGCGCCTCTTCCACTAAACTAGAAAAAGTGGTCAAGGCGGTGAGTTGACGAAGTGTAAAAAGATCTCGCCAATGAGTCATTCCATATGCTTGGATACGGAACCCTAGTGCCTTCCTGGGTAATTCCGCTTCAGGCACTTCATTAGGATCTGCCTCCTTTGCAATAGACTCCATCTCGTCTGTAGGTGGCAAATAGATCCGTCCATGTTCTCCTTCCGCTACGATAGCCATGAGACGTGAACCCATTCTTCCTGCTTTTGCCTCATCTCGTAAGTATTCAAATGACATTGGAGCTTGAGACATCAGGCAAAAAAAACTGCTCCCGCTACTTCCGGTTTTAGTTCCTCGCAGTGTGCTAGTGTCCCTCGGCTTGCCAACTTTCACCGTGAAGCGATAATTGTTTCCTTCAATCATTGGCTGTACATAGGCTTCCTTGCCCGGTTTAGTCGAAACCATGAAGTTAGTCGCGAGCGGCACGTCTACATTCCTAAAAGCCGGATTTGGACTTTTCGCAGTGCGTGCCCACAGCCAGGCAATCACGGTCAGCTTTTGTCCAACTAATGGCCTCAAATCAGGCCTCTCTTTAGCCATTGCAGCAGTGACTTCGACTTTAGGGTATAAGCGGCCAATGCGCTTTTCGGCTTCATCACGCATCCACTTACCATAATAGCGCACATCTTCGGCTAATCCAGAGGCTCCATTCCAGGACCCGGAGTGCCCCATATTTCTTCTAGCTTCTGGATTCACCGGTGGTTTACCGGCAAATCTGGAAGGTATCTCAATCATCGCTTTATTTATAAGTACTGCCACAGGATTGAGGTCGCTAGCGTAGGCTTCTAATCCTAATCGTTGCGCTTCCAATGGTAAGGCACCACCTCCAGCAAAAGGATCATGAAACGCGGGTAATATGTGCCGGTTAAATAGCTCTTTTGCTTCCGGATGGTCAGCATTCTCAGCGCAGGTAGAACGCCAACTTTGCCATATTTCACTTCGCGCTGCTTCAAGAACAGTCTCGTTATTTGTATTCTCCCACTGGACCAAGTTCTCAATAATCTTAAAAAGGCGCTGTCGTTCTTTTTCCTGCTTTTCTGGGGTGGGGAAGATATCGGGGTGTGCTGAAGGATCATCCACCATCTGTGCAAAGATAACAGCACGGGCAGCCGCTAGAGGGCGTCGCGCCCACCAAAGATGTAATGTGGAAGGATGCCCGTGGCGAATAGACTTTTCTCTGGCTGAAGCTTCGTTTATTGCCTCCAACGGCAGGGCAACTTCAATCAATTTCTTGTTAGTTTTTACGCTCATCTTTTATACACCAACCTGTAAGAAGCTGAAGTTAATTCCAGTTCTTTGTTTTCACGCATGCTCATTAATCGGTACCCCGAGATTTCCTCAGGTTCATCTTGCGTATCTACTATGACTATAGAATAGAGCCTCGGAAACTTTTCACACAAACCCCAAATATCTGTGTCAATTTGCATGGGTTCGAGTTCTAAACAATGTTCTTTAACCCAGTAATACTGTGTAATTTCACCGGATTTATCGTGCATTTCCCAATGGAAGCCATTGCCATGCGATCGCTCAAGCCAACTTCCGTCAGAATGGTAATATCTATCATTTCCGTCTGTGGAAAAACCATTAATGAATGCAAATCGGTCTATCAAAGATGGTCGAATGGGCTTAATAGGCTTTGGCGGTTTAGGTTTCTCTTCGCCAGTATCCTTCAGTTCTTCGTTGGCAGGCTCAGGCTCGTGGATTTGTTCAGGAGGCTCTAAAGTAGGACCTACAACGATATCGACATTCTCATTTTTTTCGTTTTCGTCTTCTGCTGTGGATGTCTGGCCCTGTTGCACTACTTTAGGCTGAATCGATTCTATTGGCTCAGTTTCAATTTCACTCAGGGGAGCTAACTTAAAATTCTCCTCAATATATTCAATTACGAACTCAGGGGGGCGATCATAACATAGCATAATTGCGTCGTTGATTTCTTTATTCTGGAACAGTCCTCCGATTTCTTGTGGGACAGCCTTTGCAATCTTTGCCGGTGATTGTCTAGCTACATAAAGATTTGAATCTTTCCATAGAGCTGGAATGCTGCGAGCTGTGCCGGCAGGGGTTCCCGCGATATATGGAATGGTTTCGAGTGCATCGGTAATCTGCCATAACGTCTTTGAAAGCCGTCTGCCAAGCTGACGAATCCGGTTAGTTTCCTCCTCATTCGCAATAATGATACGGCTTAACCCTTTACCAAGTGCTTCTATCCATAATTTTGACTTTGGTGCATCAGAACGAAATATTGTCTCTTGAAAATGTTCTTCAATATTGTTTATCAATCTTGCGATATTAGAAAAGGGAGGTTGCTGACATTGACTTTCACTTAGAGACTGTAAATTCGCGGTCTTGTGTTTAATTACAGAGAACAAATGAGAATAAGGAACCAACGATTGCATCGTTATTACATATTCGAAATCTTCTATCGGTGTCCACTTCCCCTCAAGGTCTATCCAATGTCTGCATTCATTCCAAATACGATCAGGATAACGTGGAAGTAACGCTCTAACTCTCCTGAGATCTTCTGGAGTAAGCGATTGATTTGAAGTCAGACTTAAAAGCCAAGTGATGGCCAGGTCCGCTGTAGGCTTGGTAGCGATACCCAGTTTCTGCCATATCGCTAAATGACGAACCAAAGAATGGACGAGAGGTGCTCCTGGTACTGTTTCTTCATCTGGAGCTAAATAAACGTCTTCCAGACTTGCCCAACCAATCACACCATTCGTTTCGGTCAATACAATTTTCTCTTGTTCAAAAGTATCTTTAATATCCTGCAATTCTTCGGTGTCACATTTATTAGTTATCTGATCCAGACTTTGATACCATTTCAAGACTTCATGAAGTGGAGGCGAAGAAGCTTTCGACAATGCTCGTAAACGCTCCAACAATTTGTCGGGTCCAGTCGGTGTATCCCTTACTCCCAGCATTTGAAGTAATGGACGGTTTGTCTCCGTATCAATTTCAGCGGCAACGAATGACTCTACACCTAATAAAGCTTCTGTTTCTGGTGTTCGTCGCAGTAATTCGGCGGGTTGACGAGGTTCTCCGTGAGTATCCTCTAAGCATGCTAATTCACGAAACTTCATGATCCATTTAGGTACTATTACATCCGACGTAACTGCTGATGTGCTCCCGGTTGTAGCTACATGAAGTGCCCTGGCCGATAATGCTTTGGACCAATATGTGGAAGGTTGTTCGATTATATGATTCAGCAACTGCGACCAAAACTTCTTATCTTCTTTAGCCAATCCCTTCCAGTGTTCCCAAAAGGATTGTTCAAAATCCCAATCTAGAAAAGAAAAATGCTCTGTCTTATACCTGTAATCCAGTCTCCCATTGAATGTACGTTCACTAAGACGATTGTTCAGACTATATTTACTATAAATATTGCTTTTGGTGTTATCCAAGGGTACAAATGTTAATAAACGGCTACGGTCAGATTTTATCCACGCTGCCCAATCTTCGGTAGAGCAGCTTCCAGAAGACTTAGAATAATCCTCGTGAAGGACGTGCTCTTGGTACCATTTTTCTACAACAAACATATCTAAATCAGATGTGATATTAGCTAAAATGCCTTTCGCCGGACGCCGATAATTATCCTGAGTCACAAATTGGAATGTCTCGGAAATCTGAGCCCCTAGCTTGGCAGCAATATGAGCTAGCCTAACGCAATCAGAACGATTACAACTCTGTTGAGTAAAAAACTTTGTGCTGACCTGTTCCATCACGCTCCCCACATCAGAAGCTTGAACCAGATTCAATGCATTTAATACTTTGTACGCTGATTCTACTTGTTCAGCAAGCACTTTATCCTGCCTGTTTACAGAATTAAGGCGCTGCTCGGCCAAAAACCTGGGCCAGTTTTGATTTAATACAAGTAAATAAGCTGACAGGAATTCCCAATCTTCCTGGGATTCAAGTAACTGCTTTTCTCCCAGTCTAACTAGCTCCTGAGTAGAATAGAGGATGTCTTTACTTTGTACCGGGACTATTCGAACGCCGCGGTGGTCATTATAGTAGTACGACACAACCTGATCCGAGATGTAAGCCCATAAAATCATTAACTGACGCCAAGTACCCGGGTTAGGCACGTGTTTTGATTCCAGTACTTGCACTACTTGAGACTTGTCTATCACATCAACATATTGCCAATTGATTAGTTTTTGACAACATTTACTGCCTATACTCCTTGACAATATTGAGCGTTGCTGTTGATCAAATAGTACTGAGATTTGTTCAGGTTCCCAAATATCCAGAAGTACTTGTGGAACCGCAACGCATTCACCTTTTAAAACGATGGTCTCTTTTTCAGATATTAGGCACTTGTTTCCTTCAATATAACTCTCAAACGCGAGTTCAACCGCCGTAGCACAGGTACCTTCAAGGGTGTTTTCGTCTCTATCTACATCCGGCCACAATTCATAAGCTGCACATCGTTCGGTGACAGCCATGTCTTCCCTATTAAGCCAACCTAACATAGCTTCCGCCGCAAGTTTACCTATACGTGCCAGTAACCATCTGTTTGTAGGAGAACTGACCGGATCCTTAATCTTAAGTCTCGCTGGATCAGGCACAAAAGGAGCATTACAAGCAAACGGGAGTGTTGTCTTTACACCTGTAAAGAGTACGACAAATAGACGCCCTTCTCGGCCAAGAACGATATCTACTCGGCATGGGGGGAAAGTAGTCTCTTTATCAAGAACCATCCGTTCCTCTTTGATTTCTTGCAAAGAGTCCAGGGGAAACTCTTCCTCACCAGAAAAGATATAAAGATATTTGTTATCAGGAGCGCTAGACAGCGACATCCATTGGGAGTTTGTTACCGGTCCGTCTCCGTGAGATTGCCAGTGAATTTCCTTATTGTTTATTTTTAATCTTCTAATCGTTCTAAAAAACAACAGCGATGTGGGATTTCCTATCCACTCCTTAAAATTCTTTTCCAGATCTTCTCTGATGCGTTCATCTTTAATGGAAATGCGAATTTCAGTTTTGTTCTGATTTGAGGTTAAATCAGTGATCCAGATAGGCTCAGTAAAACGTCTTTTTCGAAAAGCGATGGCTAGACTGGGTGTGTATAGTCTTACCTCATCCCCAATACTAAAGGTGCTTTTAAATCCAATTCCTCTAAAACCGATTGTGTGGAGTGCTCGCTTGTTTGAGAATCCAAATCGGCATAGTGAGTAAAACTGCTCTTCCGTGAAATCCTCTCCATTATGCGAAAAGACGAACTCGCTATTAGCGATTTCCACTGAAGCTTCTGTCGCTCCAGCATCATCAGCATTTTGAAGTAGTTCAGAAACAACATGGCGGGGGCTCTGGGCTATTTGCTTGAATAGTTGATGCCAGGGCCCCGCGATATCAGGTTGTTTTTCAAGCAGATCCCAATTCTCAGAGGCTCTGGTTTTAATTGAGTGAAAATATCCCGGGGGATTCATCTAACTCGGTTCCTCTGCTCTATTCAATAGTTCTGCAAAATCATAGTTGACGCTGGTAACACCAAAATCGGGTTCTCTACGGAACGGTTGCCTCAGGTAGTGAATTCGATGACTAGTTTCGTTTATAAATTCAACAATAGCTAAAATGAAATCGTCCGGCTTATTCAACGAATACAATATCTCATTACGAGTGACGGTCAGTGTAATTGCGTCAGTAGTCCTGCCTTTAACTTCGAGGAAACGTAGTTTCCCAGTTCCTGGAACTCGACTTTCAATATCATAACCAACCTTTTCGGCTTCACGATCGATCGGATCAAATCCTAGTTGGCGCTCAATATTCATTACTAATTCGCGTGCTTTTACCGCAACCGCTAGCTTATCAACATCGGTTTCTAGGGTTTTCAAAGGCTGCCCTATTATCTTCGCTATCAATCCAATTGGAACTATAAGAAGACCACCAAGAATAACAGGCGGTAAAGCGGAAATTTGCTTTTCAAGAGTTAATTCAGCAAGTCGATTTTGTAACCGCTCTTGTAAGGCGTCTGCCCGCTTTCGGGCTTCTCCGGAATTTAGTTTGGCATTAACTTTACCGGCTTGTTCTTGAAATTTAAGAACTTCTGCACGATGGTCCCAATGATTGATTTCTTTTGAAAGGCGATCCTTTACTGCTCTTTCAGTTTTCGCTATTAAGTCTAACTTTCGGTCACGCACTTCTTTGAGATGATCTGGAACAACATGAGAAATCGCATACCCTTGTACCGTTTTCTCAAGTTCATGAGTGATCCAACCGCACTCAGGTAAACCTAATATGGTTTCACATTTTGGCTCGTTGTCTTTTAAGGGTCGATAGTCTAGATACGGAGCATATTGTGGGTGATACGCATTCCCATTTGAGCCTAATTCCACATAAAGCATCTGCTTGGAAATTACGCATCTATCTCCTGTTCGTGTTGTCGTACCGTCTTGAATCGCATGTTCTAGATAAAAAAGCACCCTTGGATCGGTCCCCAAATCATTATCATCTACCAAAACTGTGCCTCGGCGTAGCAAATCACGATTCCGTTCCAAAATAATGTCTGCAACGACATCAAGCAAGGGATGTCCAGGACATACAAACGTAGCTAATGGCTCGCCAGGTGGTGATATTAGTGTTTTTTCGAAAACAACCCTTTCATAACGTTGTACTATTGGATTACCTAATCCTATGATGCGATCTCGACTACGGATAATTGATGGCACGTTAGTAATTTCATAACGGCGAGGCTCACGCTGTTTGATTACGCCACCTAATTGCTCGAAAGCTTTAAGGAAAAAAGATTCAATATAGTGCGGTTGCAACCTTCGTGCTTCTGCCCTCTCCATATTCTCTCGAATTCGGTTTACGCGGCTGGAATCGATTGCATCATGAACTAGAGCTCTTTCCTCTAATAAAAGCTGAAGTTGCTTAGTATCAAAAGCATTAGCTATCACCTTTGTTAAGCGACCTTTAATCTCGGGTTGCTCTCCATATCTAATCGCCTCAATAAGTAAATCACGAAGAGGTTTGCCTTCGAATTGGACTTTTCCAAGCACGTCAAATACTCTACCGCCGAGTGCATTTCTAGCTTCTTCAAGTTTTCTTAATAGAGTTTGATATACTTCGCCCTCACGGGTCTCATTAGCAACCAAATTCCATAAATGACAAACTTCAGTTTGACCAATACGGTGAATACGCCCAAAACGCTGTTCAATACGATTAGGATTCCATGGCAGGTCGTAATTTACCATTAGATGGGCACGCTGTAAGTTAATGCCTTCCCCTGCTGCATCAGTTGCAAGTAATACTTGAACTTCGGGATCGTTGGTAAAAGACTCCTGGGATTTTTTCCTTTCCTCTCGTCCCATACTACCGTGAATACATACTATTGCCTCTGAGCGCCCTAATAAGGTACCTATCCGGTCTTGGAGGTATCGCAAAGTATCGCGATGTTCAGTAAAAATAATTAGCTTCTGCCGCGGCGAAGGAATTGGTTTTTCAATTTTTTCGTTGTTATAAGGAGCTCTTTCCTCAGCGACACCCTGTGAGATTGCTGCTGATGTAAATATTTCCTCAACTAATAGTTTGGCTAATTCCCGCCATTTTTTATCTTCGCCACTCCGGCGAACTGTATTCCCTAACGATTCTAAATGCTTAAGTGTGTCAATTTCAGCCTTAAGTTCAGCAATAGTTCCTGCGGCTGTTGCTTCATCTAAAACGGCTTCTTCAACCTCAGCGACTTCATTTTCGGGTACTTCATCAAGATCATCGATATCTTCTTCGCTATACTTATCCGCTCCAGATTCCAAAGCGTGAACAATGTCACTTCCCCGTTTTAACAATTCAATTTCACGTAATTTATTTTCAAGGCGTTCACGTCGCCGACGCAAAGACTGGTAGATCGCTTCTGGAGACGATGCTAGCCTCCGTTGGAGAATTGTAAGAGCAAACCCAACCGTACCGGCTCTTTTATCATTTTGAAGTTTTTCTGCCCTATTGAATTGTTCTCGGACATATTCAGTAACTTCTTTATAAAGTTGAGCTTCTCCATCAGATAGTCTATATGGTACGGTATATGCAATTCGTTCATGGAACAGCGGTGTCCCATCAAACTTTACTAGGCTCTCCTTAATCATGCGTCTCATTAGATCAGATGTATCAATTTGGTGAACACCGTCACGGAAGCGCCCTTCGAACCTATCTCCATCAAGTAATGCTAAAAACAGTTGAAAATCTTCCTCTTTACCGTTATGGGGTGTTGCTGTCATCAATAGTAAATGGCGTGTTAGTGTAGAGAGCAATTCTCCTAATCTGTAACGCTTTGTATATTTAACCTCTCCTCCAAAAAAGGTAGCAGACATCTTATGTGCTTCATCACAAACTACTAAGTCCCAACGACAATCTGGCATGCGTAGTTTTGCTTGGACATCTTCATTTCGAGACATTTTGTCGAGGCGAACGATAATAAGATTATGCTCACAAAACCAATTTCCAGTACGAGCTGATTCAAAATTATCGTTGGTCATAATTTCGAACGGCAGGGAGAATCTCTGGTATAATTCATCCTGCCATTGTTCCACCAGGCTACCCGGTGCAACAATCATACATCGCTGCAAATCTCCCCGGGCGATTAGTTCTTTTATTAGAAGTCCTGCCATAATGGTCTTACCAGAACCAGGATCATCTGCTAATAAAAAACGGAGGGGCTGTCGCTGAAGCATAGTTTCGTAGACACCAGTAATCTGATGTGGTAGAGGTTCTACTAGTGAAGTGTGAACAGCTAAAACTGGATCGAATAAATGAGCTAGCCGAATCCGATTGGCTTCAGAAACCAAGCGGAATAAGTTTCCATCACCGTCAAAGCTCCAAGGCCGACCTCGCTCAACGATGTTTAAACGTGACTCATCACTTCGATACAGAATCTCGCTGGCTACTTGTCCTTTAGGTGATTTGTATGTTATTTCAATTGCATCCGTGCCAAACCATTGGATATTAACAACTGTTACGAGTGAATCTGTCAAAATACCCGCGACTGATGCATTTGATTTTATTTCTTCAAGTTTACTCATAGCATTACTCCACGACCCTCTTTGTTGTCAAAGATATTGGTTCTGTATGCAACAGACAATCGACCTATTTAGCACTATTAGATTCTTACTTGGAAACACTTGCAGCGTAATAAATGCGAGCAGGTCCGACTTGACGGAAGGTAACCTCTTTCCTTTCCTCAAGCACTTTCAGAACTCCGGCCATAAATTGCCTATTTGCCTGTAGCTTCTCTGCCAATTCTTTAACACTTAACCCAAGTTCCTTAGACAATATCTTAATAACCTTATGCGTTAATTCTGGCTTATCAGTCCCGTTCGTAATCATTAGTTAATATCCTTGCCCTAACGTTAGTGATTGCATTATATTACTTGCCAGGGTCAAGATAAAGCTCACTAGGCGGCACAAAATGTCTGACGAAGCAGCTTGGATTGCAGAACAAATCAACGACTCACCCCATACTTGAATCTGTTTCGGTATGCATGATTGATTTGCTTAAAAGTCAATTGTCTGAAAGACAATTGACAACAACAGAGATTTCGGCAGCCGCTGGTTTGTTACGTACAAATATGGAATCAGTCGAGGAAGTGAGAGGAGAAGAGAAACCATGAAAATTACGGCGGTTGCTTTATCATAGTTTCGAGGTGCGGCTGATACTGCGTGTCTCTTATCGGAATGCAAATCTATGGTTGTCTGCGCCTAACCGCGTAAAATCGCCGTGGGGATCTTCTGTACAGAAATATTACTATGATAAGATACTCTATTAATCATTTTTAACTATTTATTACATCCCCCTCAAAGTAAGATTTAAAATAATTTTTCTTATCCTCATTCATTTAATTTAAAAATATCCTTAGCATATGATTCACTCTTTCTCATTTTCCAATCTGACATGAAACTGGGCTTACTTCGGGGGTCACGGCACTTTCCCGTTCGGTCCCTAATACCGTTTCTCCCCAATTCCACCAATTGGACCAATGCCTAAACCTAATCTTATTCGCAAAGATCAAAGGACCCCCAATATCCTTTCAATGGCCTCCCATTGTATACTAGCAAAGTATGTGTACATTTCCTTATTACCGTAATAAATTCATCTAAAACATTATCTTTATGAATAAACATATTCTTCAATAGTCCATTTAGTAGTAGAGTTATCTGGGCCGATTATTAATTTCTCACCTGTTAGATCCTCATCTACTTGTGCTAGAAAACTTACTAGATAGGCACAATCCTTATTTGGAGTTCGCCTAAGAGCCCTACCACATCTTTGTATCTGTTGTCTTTGACTTGTAGACCCACTCATAATCACTATTCCTGTTAAATCAGGAATATCTAAACCCTCATCAAGAGTCTGAACAGCACATAAACAATTGAATATACTCTTCTCAAATTCAACAAGTACATTTTGACGTTCTTCAGTCATCATCCCTGAATGATGTAATCTTATTTTTTCCTTACCGAGAGCACCTACGAGTAGGTTTTTAGTATTCATACATTCTTCGATTTCTTGATGGAAGAAAATCCATCTTCCATTGGTAAACTGTCTAATCCAGTATTCCTCCGAGAGGAATGATTTTAATAGCTCCCATTTATCTTGAGCCTTATTGAATAACCTTCGTCTCTTGATATAGATATTTTTTAATATATGGATTTTCTTAATTAAATCCCACACTTGTTTACATATAACAGTATTACGACGCTGTAATTCCACTAGCTCGCGTTCTAACTCCACAAGGTAGGCTATACTTCCACTATTGATTTTATTTTGATCTACCTTTATCACTCTACTATTATTTATTCTTTTCTTAATTTCTTTTATCTGCTCGCAAAAGTTTTGATGGGATTTGTTTTCATTATAATTTAGCGATACCATATAGTTCTTTTGGATCACACTAGTTAAAACTCCATCTTCTACGGCTCTGGACAGAGAATAGGAATAGATTGGACCGTCAGACGTCACACAATCAAAATCCCGGTAGACTTCGTCCATTACTCCGTCACTTCGAAGGGGTGTTGCAGTCAAGCCAAGAGTATAAACACTTTCAGGAATATGACTTACAAATCTAGATAAGGTTTGTTTAGCTCCAAGATGGTGTGCCTCATCAACTACGATTAAGTTATCTCTGCATGATTCACTTAATTGTTTTAATAATTCACAGCCATAACCAAGATCCTCTCTAAGAATCATCGCTTGCTGAGTAGCAATAACAATCTTGGTATTTCTATTCACCATGTCCGCATTACCATTCCCTATGTAGCAGTAATTATCTTCACGAATCTTGGGAAAACACTCATGAAGCCTTTCTTGCCACTGATCGAAAAGAGGTTGCCTGGGTACAATGATACAGACTATTCCATCTGGAAAATCATTATAAAATTTTTTCATACAGGCAAACGCCAATCTAGTTTTGCCAGTACCGGTTGCTGCTTCGACAATCCCTCGCTTGCCTTCACTTGTATACCATTTTTCCAATGCTTCCTCTTGCCATGGGTACAAATCATTCTCAACTCCGAGTAATCTGTTGGGTTCTATTTTAGTTTTTAATGAAAGTCCTTGAATATGGTCGTAAACTTCACTTAAAGTCGATTTGTTTAGGCGATATTTTGAATTTAGTTGCTTATTAATCTCAATCACATGGTTGAGAATATAATTTAGCTTATATCCCGATATCTTGCTTACTCTCCATTTATGTGCATGATTTGAGGGTTGAATTCTATATTCATCATATGGCTCTATCGGCAAAGACCAATAGTCCTTTAAGTCACCAACATTTTTATAAATGAGGTTAATTTTATGCTGAGAAAGGATAAATGTATGTCCATCCATGTTAAATTCGATAAATCCATCTTCTAAACCCATTATGTATCTCCCAAATAAGTTACCTTTTACTTAAGATTGGTATTTCTGCTACTGGTATCGGCAGTAATCATTTATTAAGAAGTTTTCACCAAATTATTTACACTATTTATAAATCAGAGACAATACTGATTACAGACATCTCCTCTATTTCTCAGTATAAAAGCTAATTCATTATCAGCAAGCCAATTTGGATTTTTACTTAATATATTTAGCCCTGAAGTATGAAATGGGGTATTGCATATATCCCAGCCCAATCACTTACCCAACTTTACGATATATTCATAAAGTTTATAAATAGTCTTCTCCATTTTACTAATTTTATCTATACGTGCTTAGCTGTATATATCCAGCATTCCCTGTGCAGTCTCTTTCACCTTTTCTCTCAGCTTTTCGGGTGCCAGCACTTCTACCCGTCCCCCCCAACTGAGCACCCAGGAGACAAAATCCGGCGTATCAGCCAGGCAGAATCTAACCAACACAGACTGGTCCGGCAAGATTTCGCTGCGCTGGGAGGGATGAAAAGTAGTTTCCTGCATTATCCGGCCTACCTCCGGAACGAATTTCAGCTTTATATCTTTGACTTCGCCATCTACCAGTATTCCCCAGTAAGGGGAATGGTATTTATCTATATCAAAAGCCGCAGGTATTTCATACTCTTTATCCAGCATTTTCAATGACCGGATACGTTCAAGCTTGAAGGTGCGGATTTCGTTGCTTTTACTGCAGCGGCCAATTAAGTAAGCTGAATGCCCGGCTGCCGCCGGTTCAATAAAATAAGGGGAAACCTCGCGCTCAGAATAATCCTCCTTACCCAAAGCCCGGTAGATTATGCTGACTTTTCTTTGTTCAGCCCAAGCCCGGCAAAGCAGAGCCATAGTCTGCTGGTTGTCTTCATCAGTTATTCTGTCATGCATTTTATCTAAAGTTTGGCTTATCTGCCTTTGAAAGGGGACGGGCATAATGGAATTAAGTTTGGTAAAAGTGGACTCTATATCCGGATTGTATTTATTGCAGTAATTGTAAAGCAAACGAATAGCCAGAAAGACAGATAAACCCTCGGTAAGTGTAAAGTGGATTGGCGGCAGGAAATGCCCTTCCATAACCTTCCACAAGTTTTTATCAGTTGTCAGGGGGACTTTCAGGACAGTCTCAAGGTCTCTCAAATCCCGGTAAGCAGTTCGTTTGGATACCTGGCATAACCGGGCAATATCTGTTACCGAAATACCTTGAGGGTTCTGACAGAGCAGGTGTTCAACCCTTAAAAGCCGGGCCAGCCGGTTCTGTTTCCCGTCCTTGTTGACCAAACTCATGTCCGCCTCGCATTTTTGTTGATTATATAACGCTGGCACCAGTTTTGGTAGATACATTTATCCCCATTTATTAAAACCTATAGCATTAATTGGATATTTATCCTTCCTCTCCGGCAGCTATCTTCAGGCTAAAAGAATACCTCCGCATACACAACTCGGGGCAACCGGACGCGG
The DNA here is from genome assembly GCF_001889305.1 of Dehalococcoides mccartyi. Lineage (NCBI taxonomy): Bacteria > Bacillati > Chloroflexota > Dehalococcoidia > Dehalococcoidales > Dehalococcoidaceae > Dehalococcoides > Dehalococcoides mccartyi. Next base: position 1,434,652 of record NZ_CP013074.1, read on the forward strand.
CGCACCGGGCAGATTCACTGAAAGAACACGCCAGCAGGATTCCTTTTATCCCTCTGAGTTTTTCGAATGAACCCGAACCGCACCAGCTGGACAAGCCAGCTAGTGTTTGTTCAGGAGGAATATTTACCAGGGTTTTATCCAGCCAACCCATATAAGCCAGCAAACGCCCTATATCTTCGGCAGTGGCTTCGGACGGAACAACTTCCAGCACATAAAGTTCAGTTTCCGGTTCATTAAGGAGTAATAAGTGGGCTTGGCCGATTGCAAGGTTGGCAAACCGAGCATGAAATTTTAAGGGTTGGTCAAAAGCAATTGCCAGCAACTCAGGTTCATTTTCCAGAAGTTCAATTACCTGTCCTGCCGGAAAACTTGTGCCCTCATTATTTTCAGTCATTTTATCCTCCTGACGGGTGGCAAATACACATACTAAAACAAATCTGTGACAACTGTCTGTCGTAAAAAATAATGGGAAATTGTGACAGCAAACCTGTCAATGCCCAAAAGTATAATCATTTTTATTTGAATTAAGGTTAGAGAAAATGAGTGAATCCGGGGTTGAAGTGGAGATGCTGGAAGCTGCTATTGACGGTGAAGACTGGCAGCTAACGTCCAGACAGGTGCACCTGAAGCGCCAGAAAAAGAACCAGACCGAGATTGACCAGTTTATAGACTCGGAAGCCCGGACTTATACCAGTGTAACCGCACCGGATTATTACGGAGACCTGCTGGCCTGGGCGCTGGAAACCTATCTGAAACGAAATAACTGGGAGATCTTGTACCGGTTGGGCTACCGGAATGACCGGCCGGATTATACCGGTATTCAGGTTTCAGCTGAAGAAACACTGGACTTGATGACTAACGGTCAGCTGCTTATCCGCCAGGGAGAAGTACGAATAGCTGCTACCCTGGATGTTACCCGCCGCGGAGCAGCTTTGCAGCTGGAATCTAAGCAAGCTGACCAGTGTCAATTGGACACCTTTAAATCGGAAATTAAACGGCTTATTAGTCAGGAAAACTTTTATAAGGGGCAGAAGATTGAATATACCGGTTTTCTGCATTTTATTAAACCGGCAGCCCAAATCTGGGATAGTGTTATTATTAACCCGGAAGATAAAGAGGAGATTTATCTTAACTCAATTCATTTTCTGAATAATCAGACCAAGTTCGTCCGGTTGGGTATACCCGGTAAGCGGGGGATTTTGCTGGTTGGCGAACCCGGAACGGGCAAAACTATTATCTGCAAAGCCCTCATGTCCAAAGCCAAAGGAATTACCTGCCTGACGACTGATTGTTATTCCCTTAGCCAATCTTTCTATGTTGACGAGTTATATAAAATTGCCAGGGAGTTAAGTCCCTCTATCGTATTCATTGAAGACCTGGATTTAATAGGTAAAAGCCGGGACGAATTCGGAGGTGAAACAGCCACTCCCCTCAGCGCTTTACTGGCTGCCCTGGACGGCCTTGAAGCAAATTACGGGGTAGTTACCATTGCAACGACTAACTTACTTGAGCAGCTGGATGATGCCCTGATTCGCCGTCCTGCCCGTTTTGACAGGGTAATAAAACTCAGCCGGCCAGACTTACCCCAGCGGCAGGAAATAATCAACCGGATTTGCCGCAAAATACGTCTCTCAGATGAGGTGCGTAAATATCTGGCCGCCAAAACTGCATACTACACCCCAGCCCAATTACAGGAGGTTATCTACAGTCTGGTCATCATCACTCAGGCAAAAAAAGAGGGAAGAAATGACCTGGGTCAGCTTACTAAATCAGATATTGATAACACCCTCCGCCGGATATATGGTATAAAAGATACCCAGATAGGATTTAATCTAGCTAGAAAGATATAGGTGACTAAATATGAGCTGGTTTAAAAAGCATCTTCACTGGACACTGGTTATCGGCTTGCTGATTATACCGAATGTTTGGTATGCATCTTTATTTATAACCGATTTTTACGGCTTTACAGGTGACACAGTACCTGATAAATATGGCTTTGTTATAATCCAAATCATAACAGGACTTGTATGCATTATCTGGCCATTTATCCTGTCCGGCTGGGTACTGAAGCAAAAAGGGCGGCATCTGGCCTGGCTTTTGCTGCTGTTTATACCTTCTGGTTGGATAAGCCTGTTTATTCTTGATAACCACCGCACAAATCCTCCTTCCAGACTACCAGATACCAAACCGGAAAACCCAATACTTCAACCCGCAACTGACGCAGACAACACAGCGGAGGGTGTGGCCTATTGCTCCCGGTGCGGAAACAAACTCTCCCCCGGGGATTTATACTGCCGGACTTGCGGCAACCGAGTGGAACAAACTAGATAGCCGGGTATTATAAATTAGATGCTTCACAACCATGCTGAAAGGGTGAGGGTGTTTAAAAGAGGGTCTGGGATTCAAATAAGTAAACGCTGATTTACACTATCTGGTCAGGTTTATTATTTAAACCATAATACCCCAGGAGTAAGATATTGAGCTATAAGAAAGGTCTAAGTAAATCTAAATACCTAATGGGTCTTCAATGCCCCCGCCTGCTTTGGAAGGCAACTAATGATGCTGCCAATATGCCGTCTGTCAGCCCGTCTACCCAGTTTGTCTTTGAGCAGGGGCATCAGGTCGGCGAACTTGCCAAGCAGCTATACCCGGGTGGACTAAACCTTAAAACCGAAAACTTCAGCCAGAACCTGAAAGATACCAAAGAGGCTCTTGGCTGTGTCTTGCCTGTCTTTGAAGCTGGGTTTGCAACTGAACGTCTGTATTCCCGGGTAGATATACTCGCCCCGGCTGAAGGAGACGGCTGGGATATCATAGAGATAAAAAGTACTACCGACATAAAAGAGGAACATTTGTATGACGTAGCCTTTCAGCGTTATTGCTGCCGGCTTGGCGGGCTGAATATCCGTAACTGTTACCTTATGCATATTAATAAAAACTATATAAAAAACGGGGGAATATACCCGGCTGAGTTTTTTACTTTAAAGGATATAACGCAAGAAACAGAAGGATACTCCGGCAATCTGGAAGGGAACATTGAAGCCATGCTGGCTATAATTGATTCAGATACCTGCCCGGAAGCCCGCCCGGGTAAACAATGCACCTCTCCCCATGACTGTCCGCTTAAAGACCAATGCTGGGCAGATTTGCCGGAACACAATATATTCACCCTGTATTACGGCAATAAAATCCTGCCGGAACTTCAGGCTCAGGGTATTTGGGATATCCGCCAGATACCGCCTGAATTTAAACTTAACCCCAAACAGCTAATCCAGAAAAATTGCGCTGTTTCCGGCCAGGTTTATACCAACCCGGCTGAGATAGGCGCGTTTCTGAATAAACTGGAATATCCCCTTCACTACCTGGATTTTGAGACTTTTGCCACGGCCATACCTGTATATGACTATACCCGTCCCTACCAGAATATTCCGTTTCAGTTTTCACTCCACATCCAGCAAAGTCCCAATTCGGAAACCAAACACTATTCGTATCTGGCTGAAGACGGGTATGACCCCCGTCCGGCTTTTCTGTCTGCCCTTAAGTCAAGTATTGCCCCGCAGGGAAGCATACTGGTTTACTCCGAGATATTTGAAAAAGCCAGACTTAAGGAACTGGCAGCCGCTTTCCCTGAATATGCAGGGTGGGTAGAAGGGATACTTGGCAGGATTTTAGACCTGATAGTCCCTTTCAGGGATTTCAGTTATTACCACCCCGGGCAGCACGGAAGTGCATCTTTAAAACATGTTATGCCCGCGCTGGCCGGGCTAGGTTATGATGAACTGGAAATAGGCGAAGGCCAGACTGCCAGCCTCAGGTTCATGGAATCTGTTTTCGGCAACCTGCCACCAGACGAAATCAGAAAAATACGGGCTGATTTAGAAATATACTGCGGCCAGGATACCGGCGGCATGGTGGAGATAGTCAGGAAACTTCGGGAAATTGGCGGCTAGTTTTAGAGCAATATCATAAATTTGATTAGTACTAAAAAGGATAATATTTATGAAAGATATATGGTACGGGGATAAACGTGACCTGGTTAAGTGGGGAGTACTGCTCACACTCTCAAAGGAATTTTCAGCCAAGCGTATATTGCAGGTTGCTTATTATAAAAAAGAGGAATTTGAGCAGCTTGAAATAGACGGCTCTAAATATAGTATCCCGGAAGAGGTAAAAAACCACTTCAGAAATATGCTGAATATACGGAATATGCCCAATACAATCCCGATAGATGTTTTCACCGATGAATTTGATAATCGGGATTCCTATTATGAAAAAGTTATCTATAACATTACGAGTGGCATACATCCCTGTCTGGTTTTTCTGGACCCGGATACCGGAATAGTCCCGGCCAGTGGTCACTATAAGGATAAACATGTGCTGGAAGATGAACTGAAAACCATCTGGGATAAGCTAAAAAATGGCGACATTCTGGCCTGCTACCAGCACCGCACAAATAGAAATAGCAATAAAGACTGGGCCATGGAAAAGAAAGACCAGTTTGAGCGGGCATTAGGTTTAGCTGCTGGTAGTTCCAAATTGGCTCAGGGGTCGAAAACAGCTGGAGATATGGTTATTTTTTACTGCCAGAAAATATGCGACATTAGTGAATAATCGGGTTATTGCTTCCGAGGAAAATCTGTTATAAAGTAGCAAATATATTCATAAAAAGGAGAATAAGGCCATGGATAACCCTTTATTTCCCTTCGGACAACCAATAAAAACCCTTACGCAGGAAGACCGCACCCCCAAGAAAGTCTTTGTCCTGGGTGTATATGCCAGCGCTGTTCATGCCAAATGGCTGGATGCCAATGGCAAAGTACTAATAAACGCACTGGCAGTAGCCAGTGAACCGTATATTTTCTGGCGAGGGGAGAATGCCGAAACCATAATCAGTAAAATACCTGTACCCCAAGGCGCAGGCAGCTTAATTTCTGCCGGTGAGAGATTTAACGGGCCGTCAGGCAGAGCGCTGGATGAATATTTTATTGCACCTCTTAAACTAGAGCGAAAAGATGCCTGGCTATGTGACCTTGTTCCGCACAGCTGTAAGAATACTAAACAGGCTAAAGCTATCAAAAATGCTGAGAAAAATTATAGTTTAACCCCTTCAAATTTCCAGGAAAAACCTAAAGCACTGGCAGATAACCAGCGCAGGCAAAGTATTCTGGATGAAATAAAAGAATCAAAAGCAGAGGTTTTAATAACCCTGGGTGATGAACCGATAAAATGGTTCCTTTCACATTTTGACGCAGAGAAACGGGAAAAACTGGCGGATTTCGGGCAGGATAAGGAAACTTACGGGAAGTTACACCAGATATCCCACCCCGATATAAGTATCAAGGTCTTGCCGCTGGTGCACCCCAGGCAAGCCGCTAAGCTTGGCTTGTATTCCAGGGAGTGGAATGAACTGCATACAGACTGGGTAAATAATCATGCCCACGGCCTATTGGGTTAGGGAAGCAGAAAAGTGTTTTTTACTTGGTATCCAGTCCGTAAGTATCAGACCAATAAACCGGATGAAGGTAATTATCATGGTAAATGGTCCTAACTTGAAATTATGGGCAAAGACTGGAAGAGATGGTGATCTTCACTATCATCCACTGCTCTACCATATGCTTGATGTAGCAGCAGTTGCCACCTATTTATGGGAACTTTTAAGTGAAGACCAGCGCAGGCGAATAGGCCATATAATAGGCAGCGAAGCGCGAACCATAACCTTATTTCTTGCAGGTGGACATGACATTGGCAAGGCCTGTCCGGGATTCCAACAACAAGCACCGCAACTATCCAAATTGATAGAACTACCAATGTCATTAAACAGCTGCCATAGACCTCATGCCTTCGTCAGTGCCTGCATATTAAACCGATTTTTCACAAATTTATTAGGCCAAATTGCCGGGGGTCATCATGGTATTTTCCCACAACCTCTAGATCTGCGTATGGGGTGTGACACTCTTGGAAATATTGAATGGGAAACTGCGCGGGATGGATTATTACAAGAACTAGCAACGGCACTGAAAATAGATATTAATGATGATACCGAATGCAAGCCTCAAATCATAGACCCATTTATTGTTCCAATGCTGGCTGGACTTATTTCGATTGCAGACTGGATAGGTTCCAATCAGGATTTTTTCCCATGCCTGACCGAACCGGGACAACAGTTTGACATAATAGCTGACAAATATTTTGAAAGTGCAAAAGACCGAGCGGGGAAAGCGCTCCGAGAATTAGGTTGGATGCCGGAAGTTACCTTTGCTAAAGAAGCACCTTTTACCAGTGTTTTTTCAAATTTTATACCTAATGATTTACAGAAGTCTACGGAGCATATGGCAATAGAGCAGGACTCTCCCTACCTTATGATCATTGAAGCTCCTACAGGTCAGGGCAAGACGGAGGCGGCTCTATATGCAGCTGACCTGGCTCTTTGCCGCGGGTTTGCCAGAGGTATTTACATCGCCATGCCAACTCAGGCAACCAGCAATGCCATGTTCAAACGGGTTCTGTTTGATTACTTAAAAAAGCGCGGACATAAGGGCAAGCTAAATTTACAGCTTGTTCATGGTAATGCCTTGCTTGCCGGAATAGGAGAAGCCCATAAAGGAGAAATCTCTGATTTTAAAATTACCGATATATGCGCTGATAATACATACGCTGATACCGAAGCTCAGTCATGGTTCACCGCAAAGAAACGGCCTTTGCTTTCCCCGTTTGGGGTGGGCACTATCGACCAAAGCCTGCTGAGCGTACTCCAGACCAGACACTGGTTCGTCAGGCTTTTCGGGCTTGCAGGTAAGGTAGTTATATTTGATGAAATACACGCCTATGATGCATACATGAGTACCATGCTTGAAAGGCTTTTACACTGGCTGGCAGAGGTTGATTGTACAGTGATTCTTTTATCAGCAACACTACCAAAAACGAAAAGAACAGCTCTTATTCATGCCTATTCCGGTCAGAACAGCTTGGAGAAACAGTGCTATCCACGCATTACACTGGCCAAACCTAGACATCATATTACACAAGAAACTGAAACACCCATAATTTGTAAGGAAATACCTGCCGAAGATAGCCACTGCATATTTCTGGATTTTTCTAAGAATGAACCGGAAATTTTAGCTGAAGAATTAAGACGCAAACTGGAACACGGTGGATGTGCGGCTGTGATTTGCAATACAGTCAACAGCTCAATCAAATTATTCCGATATCTGAAGACTAACTTGAATGAAACTGAGTGCCTGTTATTTCATGCCCGCACATTACAAGCATGGCGGCGCAAACGTGAAGATGAGGTCTTGCGTAAATTTGGCAAAGGAAAGAAACAGTCTGATGGAACTTATATAAATCCTGACCGTCCTTTTCGTGCCATACTGGTTGCAACTCAAGTAATAGAACAAAGCCTGGATTTGGACTTTGATTTAATGTTTTCTGAAATTGGGCCTGTCGACTTACTCCTCCAGAGAGCAGGGAGGCTTCATCGCCATTTACGCACCCGTCCGGCAGATTTAGAGAAACCACAATTAACAATTCTTTGCGGGGGAAACCTGTTAGGTCCACCTCCTGATACATTTGGCGATGATATTGAGCACATATATAGCCGCTATATACTTCTCCGAACATGGCTAGTGCTAAGAGGGAAAAACAAGATTGAGATTCCCGCCGAAACGGAAAATTTAATAGAGAAAGTATATGGCACAGATAACGAACTGTGCCAGCCGGACTGGCTTAAAGCCCTAGAAGAAGCAAAAAGAGACTTAACATATACACAACAAGAATCTCAAAAAGCTGCCTCCAGATTACTAATTAATCCACCAAATAATTCAGAGGATGTTATCAGGCAGTTCAATTACCAGTTATTTGATGATGATGATCCTGAAGTGCATAAAACTCTTAGGGCGGCAACACGAGAGGGTGATCAGCCCATTATGCTGGTGATAGTAAAGGCTAACTCTGTCATTATTTCCGAACCTACTCTTGACGAAGTCAGAGACCTGCTGGACCACTCTGTCATGCTAAGTCTTAAAGGGCTTTATCAGGAATTAATATGTAATTACCAAACGCCAAAGGAATGGAGAGATAATACCCACCTTAATCATGCCCGTTTAATACGTCTTGATGAAAACAGCCGAGCAAAGATAGGGGATTATATCTTAACAGTAGATGAAACCCTCGGTATTATGATTGAAAAGGAGAGTAAGGATAATGGCTGAATTTAATTTGGTTGAAGGTCCTTGGATTCCCTGCATAAGTCCTGATGGAAATATCAGCGAATATAGTATCCGAGATGTATTGCTTCAGTCACATAATTTAAGCGAAATATGCGACGATTCACCGCTCGTCACTGTGGCTATCCACCGATTGCTATTAGCTATTTTGTACCGAGCATTGGAGGGACCCAATAATATACAAGAGTGGAGAGACCTATACCAAAAACACAGCTTTGCGCAATCAAGAATAAATGAGTATCTGTACAAATGGGAGCAAAAATTTAATCTTCTCGATCAAAGTTATCCTTTTTACCAGATGAGTCAGCTTGTAACTGCTAAACCAATTTCAACTAATCGCCTGGCAACAGAAATTGCCAGCGGTAACAATGCTACCCTCTTTGACCATGGTGGGGATGATATCATAGTAGAGTGGACAGCCCCTCAAGCTGCCAGATATCTGGTTACCTGCCAATCTTTTGCGCTGGGTTTTGGCAAAAGCGGGAATGCGAAGATAAACGGAATAAATGAGACCCTGCCTTATTCATCAGATGCAATTGCATTGAGGGGTATGAATATCTGGATCCAAGGAGAAAACCTATTCAAAACTTTAATGATAAATTTATCACCTATTAAGGATATATCGCTTCCTCCTTGGGAACTAGAAAACCCGAATAAATATCGGGACAAACAAGAAAATAATAATAGAATAGTTTTCGGTTCTTTTGGGTTGGTCGACCAACTAACTTGGCAGAGCCGGCTCATGAGGCTAATTCCAGACAACCAAACCATTTCAAAGATGTATTTTACACAGGGTCGTTCCGCAGATAAATGTGCTATAGATCCAATGAAAGTTTATCGCTTATCTAAAGATGAAGGAGTCTCAGCATTAGCTTTCAGCAGTAACAAATCTGCCTGGCGAGATTTTCATTCAATCCTGATGATTCCAGAATCCGGAAGTAAAGAACACAGGCCAGAGTGTTTCAATATGGCAGAAGAAGCGATAAGCAACGATGATGTAAACGATTCTAAAATTTTTATTACTCACGTTGCAGGCCTCGCTACGGCACCAAATAAGGCTGGGAAATTCATATTTTGGCGCCACGAACGGATGCCTGTTCCTGCAGCATTGCTGAACAATACTGATTTACTAGAGCGGCTAGGAAAATGCCTTGCATATGCCGAGAGAGCGGCTGGAGTACTGAAATACCGCATACAAAGGGTTATTAAGCTATATTTATCACCTGATTGTGAGTTACCTGGTGGACACCAGCCTGACCCGTCTGATATAGCCAAACTGATTGAATCTTTAGACCCCCGCCCTGCCTACTGGTCTCGCATGGAGGACCACTTTATGACACTGATTGAAAACCTGCCCAACGACTGGGATACTGACACAGGAGATTCGAAACCTGATGAAAAGCAAATGGCAAGATTAACCTGGAGACAAAATATCAAACATCAGGCAAAGAATGCTTTTTTAGAAAGCATTGCAGCACTTGGTACTACCACACGTGCTATACAGGCTATCGCTCATGTCCCCGTTGATTTTTCTGATCTGGACCTGGACCGGCAGCCAATAGAAAAAATAAAAAGAAAGGAAAAGGAGAACTATAATAATGGGCCTTGATGAGAGACAAAAATTATTTATAGGTTACCTGTGTTCACTTGCTAAAAAGGGGCAGGAAGATCGCGGTGCTCTTGCTGACCTCCGTAGCGGCCTTGGTAAAAGACCAGATGAGATGGCTCGTATTCACAGGCATGTGGTGCCTTATCTACCAGATAAAAATTACAATGACCGATGGTATTACTTGATAGCAACACTTTTCGGTTATTATCCAGAACATCGTGGCAATTATTCACTGGGTAAAGCGTTCAAGCCTCTTCGTACAAAAAGCACAAGCATGGAGACCAGATTTATTGCACTGCTCAATGCCCATTACGAAGATCTGGATAAACATTTGCGCTACACTGTAAGCCTGCTAAAGGCGAATGAACAACCGCTGGACTGGTTTCAGTTATTTCAAGACCTTCTCCAGTGGGACAGCCCCGAAGGCCACGTCCAACTTAGATGGGCAAGAGATTTCTTCAGCGTTAATTCCAGTGATGAAAATACCAAAAAACAAACTATAGGAGAAGAAAACAATGAGTGATTCCGGTATAAAGTATGAAATCCACCTTATCCAAAATTTTGCTCCGGCAAATCTCAACCGTGATGACACCGGCCAACCAAAGAGTGCCACATTCGGAGGGTTTCGACGTGCCAGAATTTCAAGCCAGTGCAGCAAACGTAGTATCAGGCTACAAGGGCTTATGGCGAAACTTCTCGAGGATAAAGGAGCTATTCGCACTCGCCAGCTAATTATGGAAATAGCAAAGGGTATTAGCGGCGAAGAACCTGATGCAAAAACTATTGAGACAGTGGCGGGTGTATTTGAAGCAGGCGGGCTCGAACGACCGGCGAAGAGAAGCGGTAAGACAAAAAGTTCAGAGACCGAAACCGCAGGGGAAGACAATGAAACAAATAGTAATGAAGACTCTGAATCTAAAAACACAACCAAAATATTACTCTTTATAGATAAACAGGCTATAGCCAAACTTATTGATGTATTCAAAGATAACTGGGATGATCTGGCCAAAGGAAACAAAGAAACCAAGAAAAAGGCCTGCGATAAAGTAGGGCGCATATTGTTTGAAGCTGTTAAAGCTCCCGATATTGCTTTGTTTGGCCGTATGCTGGAATTAAAAAACAATACTCCATTCGGAAAATACAATATGCAGGTCGAAGCCGCTTGCCAAGTTGCCCATCCGATATCCACCCACAAAATAGATATGGAGATGGATTTTTATACTGCGGTTGATGACTTGAATCCTGAAGGGGAAACTGGTGCAAGTATGATGGGTATTGTGGGATTCAATAGTGCCTGTTACTACCGGTATGCGCTGGTTGACCGTGATCAGCTTGCCAGAAATCTGTCGCGCAAGACTGAGCGTAAGAATGGGGCATGGGTACAAGAGCTGGACATACAGGACTATCAGGAAGCAGATAAAGTTGTAAAGTCATTTCTTGAGGCAATGACCTATTCCATACCCACCGGAAAACAAAACTCGTTCGCAGCCCAAAATCTGCCATCCTTTGGGTTGCTTGTTAGAAGGCAGGGCGGAGTGCCAATATCCCTTGCCAACGCTTTCAGCACACCCGTGCGCCCGGAAAGAGGCGATGATGATTTAATAGGGTTGTCTGTAAATGCTTTGACAAAACACTGGGATTCTACCAAAGAACTATATGGGGAACAGGGGATTAAAACTGTCGCCTGTTTCCATCTTCAGCAAGAAAAACGACTGAACGGACTTGCTAATTCCGCCCAGACAAGTGTTGAGAAGGTTATTAATGAAGTTTTGAAACCGAATGAAGAAGAAAAATGAATGAGAAATATACACTGCTAATAAGACTTGAAGGCCCCCTGCAGTCATGGGGGTATCGCAGCCGGTTTGATTATCGTGATACCGCGCTTGAACCGACCCGAAGCGGTGTAATAGGCCTTATCTGTGCAGCAATGGGTATTGCCCGTAATGAAAATATCTCAAAGTTCGATGAACTTCGGATGGGAGTCAGGGTTGACAGAGGCGGCAAGGTAGAACAGGATTTTCACACGGCACTGGATGTGATAAAAGCAGATGGTAGCGGTAAGGATACAGTAATATCTTTTCGCGATTACCTCACCGATGCCTCCTTTACTATTGGATTGGAATCATCAAATCAAAGCCTGCTTGCAGAAATAACCAAGGCCTTGATATCTCCTAAATGGATATTATTCCTTGGCCGCAAAGCTTTTCCCCTAACCTCACCGCCAATTTTTGAACGTCATAATCCAGTCAAGCCGGGCTCTTTGGAAGAAAATCTGCTATGCGGATTCCCCGCAAAGCGCGTGCTTTTAGAATCACCGGATGGTGAACGGACTCAGCTTGACTGGCCACGGTGCTTTGATAAGCGGTATTTTAAACCTCGCCGGTTTACAGTGAAATATGTCCCGGCTGAATAAACTTTCATGAAAGGAGACGTTATGTATTTATCCCTTCTAACACTAAATTCTAGGTCAAAAAGGGCTTTGACGGAATCTTCACGCCCTTATGAACTCCACAGGTCATTATTAAAAGCCTTTCCTGACGCAGCGGACGGCGGGCCGGGCAGGGTATTATTCCGGCTGGATGTAAATGAACAAACCGGGAGTATTTCGACCCTTATCCAATCTGAAAAAAAGCCACTCTGGACAAGGATTAATGGGTACGCCAGCTTTGTTACGGAATGTAAGTGCAAAGAATTCAAGCCAGCTCTGTCTTTAGACCAGATATTTAGATTCCGTTTGCGGGCTAATCCAACTAAGCGTATGAAATCCACAGGGAAACGTGAAGGGATATTAAACACAACAGAGCAAGTAGAATGGTTGCGTAAGAAGGGGATGAATAATGGTTTTGAAATAATAGATGTCATTGCTCTAGATGAAGGATTCGTAAAAGATAAACTGACTGACACAGATAATACTGGACATAACACAAATATGTTCTCTGTACGTTTCGACGGTCTCCTGAAAGTAACTGACGTAGATGTATTTTATTCTACTCTCCGTAGCGGTATTGGTTCCGCTAAAGGGTTCGGATTCGGCTTGCTTTCAATCGCACCGATTAAAGAGTGATGCGAACACTTTATGAACTTCCTCGCTTCCGAGACCGCTGGAGCTATCTTTATTTAGAAATGGGACGGCTGGATGTTGATGCAGATGGCTTGGGGTTTCATCAGGGGAATTGCGTTGTGCCAGTACCCATAGACCAGCTCGGGGTAGTAATGCTGGGACCGGGTTCAACGGTAACCCATGCTGCAATTAAGTCACTTAGCCAAAACAATTGTTTAGTTGCCTGGACTGGTCAAGATGGAATCAGATTGTATGCTGCCAGCATTGGAGGTACGTATAGCGCCCGTAGACTTATCCGACAGGCGCGGTTAGTAAGTGATGAAGAAAAGCGGCTGGAAGTGGCTTGGAGGATGTACAGGTTCCGCTTTAATGAAACCATACCTCCAGTTGTTAGTTTAGAAAGCATCCGCGGCATGGAGGGTATTCGTGTACGCCGCGCCTATGCCAAGGCATCTCAAGAATATGGGGTGGAGTGGAACGGCAGACATTATGATCAGAAAGATTGGAATAAAGGTGATCCCATAAACCGGGCCCTTTCAGCGGCAAATGCCTGCCTCTACGGTATTTGTCATGCTGCTATCCTGTCAGCAGGTTATTCGTCTGCGCTTGGGTTTGTTCATACCGGTAAAATGCTCAGCTTTGTATATGACATAGCTGATTTATACAAGACGGAATTGACTATCCCTGTGGCATTCAAAATTGCGGCAGCCAATCCAGAAGACCTTGAACGTCAGGTAAGAATGGAATGCCGGGAAGCTTTCTATAAATACAAACTTCTTGAAAGGTTGCTGCCGGATATTGCGGAGGTACTTGGTGTTAGTGATGATATTGGAGAAGGTCCCGACGAGTTTGAGGGGCGCATTGTCACGCTGGCTGTTGGAACCGAAGACGGGAGTTTTTCTTGGGAACCCGAGCGCCAGGGTGAGGGATGAACTCTGGGACAAGGCGATAAAGAAAACAAAAGCAAGCGGTGTTATCCTACAAATTTGGACAGACCAGAACCCTCAGGGGTTTTCTTCCCGCCAATATGGTGAGAGGGAACGAATGTTTATTGATTTTGAGGGGCTATCACTGGTAAAAATAGACAAGAATATTAGCACTACCAAAACGCAAAATTCTGATACTACAAACATCTAATCAACTATGACCCATTTTCTGCTTAGCTTTATTCTTTTAAGGTATTCCCCACGCGTGTGGGGGTGAACCGTGATATATGCTAGGGTAGGTCTGTTAATGCCTGTATTCCCCACGCGTGTGGGGGTGAACCGTTATGTGTACTCAGGAAGAAATTGATGCCATTGTATTCCCCACGCGTGTGGGGGTGAACCGCGTGCGTGTCGGCAGTATAGATTTTGCTGTTAGTATTCCCCACGCGTGTGGGGGTGAACCGATTGTCTAGGGTCAAATCTCTAGCGTGTAATTGTATTCCCCACGCGTGTGGGGGTGAACCGGCATCAAGTTCCTCCTGAATTCTTAAAATACTGTATTCCCCACGCGTGTGGGGGTGAACCGATAACGCTCTCCATGTCGGGAACTACCGCAACGTATTCCCCACGCGTGTGGGGGTGAACCGGTTAGTAGGTGGTTTTTTACCACGAGTAAAGAAGTATTCCCCACGCGTGTGGGGGTGAACCGGCGTTCCCCCTTCGTTACTGACTTGGTACAAGTATTCCCCACGCGTGTGGGGGTGAACCGAGGATAGATAATCTAGATATAACGCCTAGTCAGTATTCCCCACGCGTGTGGGGGTGAACCGGTGTATTGTATAGTGCAGAACAAGACAACTAAGTATTCCCCACGCGTGTGGGGGTGAAACATTCGCTCTCCAATCTTTAATAAAGCTAATGACATAGTTTGGCCTTTCCGGGCAAGCCACGTGAACCGTTAATAGCGAATAGCAGTTAAGAATGATATTGAATATAATCTTATAATTGCCAAGCATATCTACTTTCAGGCCTCTTAGTAGAACTGACAAATCTCAGCCCCTATAAACAACCAACACCAAGTGGCAGACCCTTAGTTGACATACCTTAATCAGGGGGGTATCATTAAGGAAATGAGCATATGCTCATTTCCTTAACTCTGACTTTGCCGGAATTAGATTGAAACTAAGTTTTAAGAGGCTAGTAATAAGTTGCTATCAGTAAATAAAGAACTTTGCAATGGCTGCGGCGTTTGCCAGAAACTCTGCCCTCAAGAAGCCATAAACATTCAAGATGGAATAGCCAATATATATCAGGATATATGCACCCAGTGTAATTTATGCCTGAAGAAATGTCCCAAAGGTGCAATCTCAGAACAAACAAACACTAATAAAAATTTTAAAGAGAAAGGGGATACCCAAATGTTCTACAGGCAACATCGCAATTGTTTATTAAACAACCAACCCCGGATGGGCTTTAGTGAATTAAGTTCTAATTATCCGTATATTGGTCGCGGGAGGGGCGGTCTACCTAGATGCCAACAACCCGGATTACAGAGGATACCCGTAAATCCCGGTGCCATACCACAAGACGAAAACATTGGCCAGTTAAAAGCCGAAGCTGAGAGACTTAGCCGAGAAATCAGCAGGATAAATGAACGTATACAGTCTATAGAAAATCAGTAGCGCTTATTTAAAATTACTTCAGTAAATGGCCAGGGAGAAAAATGAAGATAGCAATCTCAGCAACCGGAGATACTCTGGAAGCCTATATTGACCAGAGATTCGGCCGATGCAAATACTTTATTATAGCCAACCCTCAAACGCTTGAATATGAATCCTTGGATAATTCGGAAATAGCCGGCAATGGCGGAGCAGGTATTAAAGCAGCCCAATTAGTCTGCGAACAGGGCGTTGAAGCAGTAATTACCGGGAGTTGCGGGCCTAATGCCAGTGAAGTTTTAAATGCCGCGGGAATAAAGATTATTACTAACACAGATGGACAAATCAAAACAGTCCTGCAAAATTTCCAAAAAGGAACCGGGGAATGTACACCTACCTCAGAAATATAGAATATTTAAGTTATATGCTTTGGCGTAAGGGTCTTTTTAAATCAGAATGATTATATCAGTTGCGTCCGGTAAAGGAGGAACTGGTAAAACCCTGGTATCTACTAGTTTAGCAATCTCACTGAAGGCACTATACAATACCCAATTGCTTGACTGTGATGTAGAGGAGCCTGATGTACATATTTTCCTAAAGCCAGTTATTCAAAGTAGTTCGATTGTATCTATTCCTGTACCGCAAGTTGACGAAAATAAGTGCACCTATTGTGGCCGTTGTGCCAGATGGTGCCAATTCGGGGCTATATCAGTTATCGGGGGAAAGCATATAAATCTCTTTCCTCAACTCTGCCACGCATGTGGCACCTGTACATATTTATGTCCTCAAAAAGCCCTGACAGAGGTCCCACACAGTTGCGGCAGAGTAGATTCAGGCAACGCAGGAAATTTATCGTTTGTCGCAGGCACACTTGATATCGGCTCTAACCAGACTATCCCTTTAATCCACAAAGTAAAGGCGATGGCAACAGACAACAATGTCGTCATTATAGACTGTCCACCGGGTACTTCCTGCCCCGCTTTCGAATCTATCCATGGCAGTGATTACTGCCTCCTGGTTAGTGAACCCACACCATTCGGATTAAACGACCTGAAATTAGCCGTAGAAACAGTTAGGAAACTGGACATTCCCTTTGGTTTAATACTTAACCGAACGGGCAATGTATTTACCCCGATGGATGAATATTGCCGAGCTGAAAATATATCTATTCTGATGTCTATTCCCTATGACGCCAAAATAGCTTCTCTTTATTCTAAGGGGCTGGTACTGGCGGAAGAAGACCCTAACTGGCTAAAAGAATTCCAAACACTATTTACAAATATAAGAGGGCAACTTGGCAAAAGAAATCGTTATCCTGAGTGGTAAAGGTGGCACAGGTAAAACCAGCTTAGTTAGTTCATTTGCTTCCATTGTTGAAAATGCAGTGCTGGTAGATTGTGATGTTGACGCAGCCGACTTACATCTCCTGGTACATCCTGAAATTCAGGTTGAACAACCATTTATATACGGACAAACAGCTGTAATAGATCCGCAAGTATGCAACCGATGCGGACGTTGTCAAGACCTGTGCAGATTTAACGCTATTGGCAATTTCCGTATAGACACTTCCCGCTGTGAAGGATGTGCACTCTGTTTTATGGTTTGTCCTCTTCAAGCCATTCAAATGGAACCCAAAATATGCGGACGCTGGTTTTTATCTGATACCAGATATGGACCAATGCTTCATGCCAGATTGGATACAGGGGCTGGCAACTCAGGCAAATTGGTTTCCTTATTGCGACAAACAGCCCGTGAGGTGGCACGGAAAGCCGACTGCGAGTTTATTCTAGTAGACGGTCCTCCAGGTATAGGTTGCCCAGTTATATCATCACTAACCGGGGCAGACCTAGTGATTATAATCACTGAGCCCACACTTTCAGGCATTCATGACTTGGGTAGAGTCATTGGCATTTGTAAACACTTTGAGATTCCATCACTCGTCTGCTTAAATAAATGTGATATTAATCCGGGAAATAGCCAACAAATAGAAGATTACTGCCGCAATCAGGGAATAAAAATAATTTCATATCTACCATTCAGTGATGTATTTACTGAAGCTCAGCTAAATGGAGTACCCCCTATTGAATACACTGATGGCAACCTGAGAGAATTAATCAGGAATACATGGGTGAAAATTACTAAACACATTGAGAAAGTTTAAATTGTTTTGGTGATTACTGAACATTAAATCTTATATGTTTATGAACATCTATTGACTTAATGTATATAAACATATAAGATTTATATACATATAAAGTGAGGATGTTCAAAACATGCCCACCATTCAAATAGGTAGATACATCCAACAACTCGGTGGTTTTAAGGCTTTCATACCAAGTCCGTTTCCTCCACCAGAGGGATTTGCCTTCAGACAAGCTACCATAAAGAAAAGTATCCAGGCTACTCATCTTCTGGGAAAACTGGATGGTATAACCCAGCTCCTGCCGGATGTGGATTTCTTTATTTTAATGTATCTACGGAAAGATGCTGCTTCATCAAGTCAAATAGAAGGAACCAAGGCTACTATGGTAGATGCCATTGAAGCCGAGATAAAAATTACTGACAAACTTCCGGTAGATGTAGATGATATTTTACACTATATCCGTGCATTAAATTATGGCATGAAGAGAGTTGCTGAAGATAACTTCCCAGTTTCATTACGCTTGCTTAGAGAAATACATAGAGAACTCATGCTTAACGCGCGTACAACCCAATACGCTGATCCCGGAGAATTCCGCCACAGTCAGAATTGGATTGGTGGAACACGCCCTGATAATGCGACCTTCGTCCCGCCACCAGTGAATGAAATGCATATTGCCCTGGGTGACTTGGAAAAATTTATTAACACAAATGATGATATACCCTCTGTTATCAAGGCTGGCCTTATACATGCTCAGTTTGAAACCATTCATCCTTTTCTAGACGGAAATGGCCGAACTGGCAGAATGCTTATAACTCTTTATCTTTGGAAAGAAGGTTTGTTAGAAAAGCCTATCTTATTTTTATCTTCGTATTTTAAGAGGTATCAAAATATCTATTATTCAAAGCTAACAGGCTACCATCAAGGTGGCTTGGATGAGTGGATTAATTTTTTTCTGGATGGAGTTATAGAAATGGCCGGTGAGTCAATAGAGATAGTGGGTAAGATTACGGCCTTACGCGAAAAAGATATGTCTAAAATTCAAACTCTGGGGAAAAGAGCGGCGGAAAGTGCCTGCAGTGTTCTTCCACGCCTGTATGGACAACCGATTGTGAATTTAGCAACAATTCAGAAATGGACCGGCTTCAATACTCGTGCTGGGGCACAAATTGTCATTAATAGGTTTATTGAACTGGGGATTCTTATCCCTAAAGACAAGAATAAAAAATATGGCCAATCCTATGTATATAGGGATTATCTAGATATTTTTACCGCTAACGATTAGTAATAATACATTCACCATATATTTTCGTCTCCACCAAAGCTAAGAATATGCCCTCGCTTGTTAAGACGAGGGCATTTAAACATAAAATATCGGACGGGGAATTTCAGTTCTGGCAGACACTCATTCTCACCTGATAACTGCCAAAGTCCGGCGGAGTACGTCTTAACTCCAAATATTATCACCCACTCTAAACAAGATTAAGAACGGTATCTGGATTATTAAACCTCGTCTGTTGAATTTCACCGCCAGATTTAACCTTTCGGGGATTTCAGCTTTGGTGGTCTTTAATAGAACAGATTAAATAAAAAACCGGCTTACGCCGGTATCTTGAATGTAAAAATAGTACCCTTACCCACAGTACTGCTTACCCGTATTGTTCCGCCGTGAGCTTCAACCAAACCTTTTACAATACTCAAACCCAAGCCGCTGCCGCCGGTATGGCGTGAGCGTGATTTGTCCACCCGGTAAAAACGGTCAAACACATATTTCAATTCAGTTTCCGGTATTCCTTCACCTGTATCCTCAATACTTATTTCTACAAACCCGGATAAATATTCCGCCTTTACCGTAATAGCATCTCCATTTTCCGAATGGGTTACGGCATTTTCAAGCAGATTGTTGAGTACCTGTCCAATACGGTGGGTATCCATCTCAACAGCCGGCAAAGATTGCCCGAATACTGCTTTTAATTTGATACCCTTAGCACGGGCGTGCCTCTGTATAGCCCTGATTGACAGGTGAATAACCTCTTTTACATCACTGCGGGTTTTCTGCAAGCGCAGCTCACCTATTTCAGCCAGAGATAACTCCTGAAGGTCATTAACCAAACGTGACAGCAGCCGCGTTTCCTCTGTAAGAGTATTTATAGTAACTTGATCAGGCCTCACCACCCCATCCTGTACCGCTTCCAGATAGCCATTAATATTGGATAACGGAGTTCTAAGTTCATGGGCTATATCAGCAATCATATTATGCTGTACCTCGCGGGAATGCTCCAGCTCACCGGCCATACTGTTAAAAGCGGTGGCCATGGCGCCTAATTCACCTTTATCGGCAATCATTACCCTTTGAGAAAGGTCTCCACGGCTAAGCCCTTCGGTAGCTTGAATGATTGACTGAACGGGGGATAAAATACGCCGAGACAGAAACCAGGATATTAGCAAAGCAATGGCCAGAGCCAGTCCACCTCCCAGCAAAAGAAACCTCTCAATAGATGGAGTAAGGCTGACAGGAGTAGGAAACTCGGCACCAGCCGGTGTTGCTGAATCAATATATAAAGTACCTATTAAAGTATCTCCGGCGGAGGGACTGCCTGAGTTCTGGTCATACCCGCCTGTCAGGGTATTGACTGACAATGCCCTTCCCCCGTAAGAGGTATATAGCTGCCCCTGAAGTATGTTTTCAGAATCAGCCACTACCAGATGAGCGTAATCAGTCAGGATAATACGGCGGTCATACAGATTGCCCCACTGCTCGACCAGTGACTGAATGCCCTCCCAGTCTCCGTGTTCAAGGTAGTAGTGTTTCAGCTCAAATTCCACCTTACCGAAACGCGCCTCATCATATTGCATACCAAACTGCTGAAACTCTGACTGGGCATTGTGGCTTACAAAGATAAAGACCATACCCATAGCTATAGCAATAACAGCCACAAAGGATACCAGCAGCTTAAACTGAAGGCGATGAATCATATCTCTGACTCACAGACGAAGCGGTAACCTGCCCCGTATATGGTCTGGATAAAGCAGGTGTTTGTTTTATTAAGTCGCAGTTTTCTGCGCAGGTTACCTATATGCACATCAATAGTACGGTCAAAGCCGTCAAAATCGTAGCCCAGAGCCTGCTCTATCAGCTGGGAACGGCTGAAAACCCGGCCGGGTTCAGCCGCCATAGCTCTCAGAAGTTTCAGCTCCACCGCAGTTAGTTTTACTCCAGCCCCATTCAGGGTTACCTGATGACGGGAAAAATCAAGTGTAAGTTCCCCGCACTTTATAATCTCCGGCGTACGGATACCGGGCAAGCGGCGCAAGATAGCCCTGACTCTGGCCGCCAATTCACGCGGGCTGAATGGCTTGGTAATATAATCATCAGCCCCGGTGTCCAGACCCTGTAGTTTATCATCGTCTTGAGTTTTAGCAGTAAGCATAATAACCGGCACGCCGGATTCCAATCTCAACTGGCGGCAGATTTCAATCCCGTTCATACCCGGCAGCATAATATCCAGAATAATAAGGTCGGGCTTATTCTGCCTGGCTATATCCAGCCCGGTTATACCATCAGAAGCAGCCAAAACCCGGTAACCGTCTCTGGCCAGGTACAACCTGACCAGTTCAACCGTTTTGGCATCATCTTCTACAATCAGTATTCTGGCAACCATAGTTACTACTATAGTAGTAAATTATCAAGATAATGTGAAGCAAAATAAAATAATAAGACCATTAGCGGCACCTAGGTTTAGATTTGTGAACCTCAACCCGTACGTTATCTGTATACCGGAGGGCAAAAATGCTCAGCACTACTCCGATAATTACCAGAATAAACCCTACTATAATTCCCATATGCCTATGATAAAGGGCAAATATGAATATAATATTAAGCCGAAATCTCTTTTTACGCTGACGGCCGAGCGGGGTCAAATATAAGGGCCGCACAAAGCTGTATTTGGAGGAACTTTATGCGGCCCTTATAGTATGCCTCAGATAATCTGGTTTAGTTTTTTTGGTGTCTTGCCCGGCTTACCTCCTATGAATTTAGTTTATATAAAAGCTGCAGCTAGTTCAGGAATATTTCCATCTGGCCAGGCTGGACAAGCTCACGAAGTTCTTTGGTAAAGCGCAGACTGTCAAAGCCGGCTGATGACCTGTACTGATAATGCAAGTTTACCTTCCCCTCCACCGCAGACATATTTTCAAGCTTAAGGTATTTGAGATTGCCCTGCAGAAAATTATTCAGTTTATCTTCTGAATCCTGAAAGGCAGACTGGTCCAGAGTGATAATGATGTGGTTTCCGCCTTGAGATGATAAATGTTTGCCGAGTGCCTGCTGGATAGCCATAGCCATAAAAACTACAGCGAACAGGATACCGGTTAGAACGTAATTTTCGGTAGCCGCCCCGACTGACGAAGCGATAAGTAACAGCAGAAAACCTATTTCAGCCGGGTCTTTCACCGGGGTGCGGAAACGCACAAAGGATAACGCCCCCAGCAGACCCAATGAGAGGGGAATTGAAGACTGGATACCCAGGAAAAGAACGGTGATAGACGGCCCGCCGATAATAAATGTCCGGTGGACCCCGGCCCCGATATGGCGGTTTCCGTAAAAATACTGGTACATCAGGTACGTCACCACGGCGGAAACAAGTGAAAAACCCACGGGCAAAATATTTTCCAATAGCTGGTCCAAAAATAGTCTCCTTATAATTTATTCAGATTGGTCTAACAAACCGGAAGGCAATAAACGTGACTGGCTGCCTGGTTTCTGCTGGTGGGCTTCCAAACAGGCGGCATACTTGGAAAACCGGCTCCAGTCAATATCTAAAATCCGGAGGGGATTTAAACTGGAAGGCAGCTCCATGTCCCTGCCCTTTATTTCCAGTACTCCCCCCTCCATTTCCAGATTGTGTTCCTTATAACCCAGCCCGGCGGCTACTACCGTAGAGCGGATATGGCAATCCAGCGCCAGACTAAGCCCGGTACTTACCTCAATGAAGCGGTAACGCCAGTAGCTGATACTTATAACCGGGTATAACGGTGCATTGATATCCCACCCGAAGTCACCCAACGTATCATAAAGCAGTTTTCGGGAAATAAGCCCTTCAGAATCAGGTAACCGGCCGGGCTGGGGGATATTCAATTTCGCCTCTACCCGTTTCTTGCTGCCCTCAAAGCCCCGGCGCATCTTAAGCTCCAGATAGGCAGGGCAGTCCGCTTCCGGCCAGACAGAATCCCCGTACCACCGCAAACGGATTTTATCTTTCTGGTAATCACCGGAAATGGAACGCTCAAATAAATCCAGCCCGGCAGTATCGTAGTACAGGCTGTTTATCTGTTCCGAGGCATATCCGGGATGGGGCAGGGCGACAGTCCTAAGCAGGCCATATGCCATGCGTACCTTTGCCGGACTAAGATAAAACTTGCGCTCTATCCTGGGCTGAAACTGGGTTATATTTTGACGCTGCCTGGTACTTCGGCTGAGGGCCGAAACCCCGGATTTATCAGTTAAACTCATATTTTAGTTTGCCTTTCTATAAAACAGATAGTATCAGGGCCGTCCCCCGCCGCCAGGGAAGCTGCCGCCACCGGGAAAACTCCCGCTGCCGCCCGAACCTGCCTGAGTGACCACCCCGGAAATAGTCAGCGTAAGCACCTGGCTGCCGCCGGTATAAACCCCGCCGGAGTACAAACCGTCTGTGGCCGTACCGCTTGAATATCCGCCGGTATAAACCAGACAGGTTAAACCGGAACTTAGCAGGGGCGAACAGAGAACTACAGACTGATAAGCTTTGGGTGAGATATAGGTAAGTATATCTTCACCAGTGGAGGTTTCAATATGGATCAGGCTGCCGGCTGCCTGAACTGTACTGAAATTAAGCATCAGGGAATACTGGCTGGACGAACTGTCCGGTGCCTGGGCCATGCCGGAGCTGCCTACTGCCAGCAGATACCCCCCGCTGACTTTAAACGTACCCATGTAATCCAGTGCCCCGTTATCATTGCCGGTAGGACCGCTTACAATCACAATACCGCCAGTCATAGCAGCCGAGCCGTTGGTATCTATGCCATCTCCCGAAGCATTTATCACCAGATAACCGCCGTTGATATACAGCCAGTTATCAGTTGAGGAAGTAAAGCTGTTCTGGCCGGGTCTGCCATTTATGGAAGATTGGTCATTGCCGCCGGCAACATTTATGCCGTCGTCACTGGAAACTACGCTGATACTGCCGCCATTAATGGTTATCTCCGCGCTCTCAATACCCTCGTAGCTTTTCAGGATACTTATTGTCCCGGCGTTTATTTCAATACTGGTATCAGCATGAATACCATCATCTCCGGAAGAAAGAATCAGGCTGCCGCCGCCGATAAGCAGGCTGCTGTTGGAATGCAGGGAGTCATCAGAGGAATCTATCTTCAGATTTCCCCCGCTGATAGTCAGCTGGCCGCCGGCTTTTAATCCTTTGGCACTGCCGGTTACAGCAGAAGCTACGGTATTATCATCCACCCCCCAGAACCCCCAACTGCCCCCCATACCACCCGCCGGATTGCTATTATTTACGCTGCTGCTATTTGCACTGCCGCCCCCGCAGAAGATTGTTATTTCACCGCCGCTTACAGTCAGGTCTGTTTCAGCCTGAACACCATCTTCGCCAGCTGTAATATCCAGATAACCGCTTTCAATTAAGACAAATCCCTTTTCGGCATTTTCATCATTGGTAGACTGAATGCCATCCCCCCCGGCCTCAATAATAACTGAAGCCTGGCGGATAACTACCGAATCACGCCCCTTAATCCCGTCATTAACGGCTTTGACCACCAGCGTCCCGGCAGTTATTTCCAAGTCGTCTTTGCTTTGAATACCGTTATTGTAATTTCCGGTTACAGTCAATGAACCGTTACCGTTTATAGTCAGGTCTGACTTGCTGAAAATAGCCGCATTAGGTTCGTCTACGGCCGAACCTTCCGAAAAATAAGACTCCCCATCTGAAACATAATTTTCAGTGCCCTCCGCCAGAGTAATAAAGGCATTGGCGGCGCTTTTAATATAAATAGCCGAGCTGGCCGAGCAGCTTATATTTACCCCGTTCAGGATAATTATTACATCAGCCTCATCTTTGGTATCTACAATTATCCGGCCGTCCGCCAGCTCACCGCTTAGGGTGTACGTGCCAGCTGAAGTGATAACCAGCTGACTGCCGTCAACAGTTACGCCCTCACCCTCAACACTGATAGTCTCTGCCAGACTGATGCTGGTGAAAATATCAGTTTGCCGGGTAGTGCCCGAATCTGTATCTGACAACTGGGATGAGCAGGAAATCAGGCCGGCAAATAAAACCAGCATACAAACCAATAAAAGTGCTTTGTCCAAAAACGTTTTTTGCATATATCTTAACCTTTCCAAAAGAGGATAACAGTCAAATATATACAAATTATGAAGAATTAAAGAGGTGGTGGAAGTCCTATAATATATCAGGAGAAAAGACTGTCTTTATGAACAGATTTTTAACTAGATATTCAATGTACAGAGCTTGTGAAAACTTTAACAGAGGCAAAATACCTGATAGTCAATCCAGATTTACTGAAATTCTTTAGTAACCGTAACTCCTAAAAATAAAGAGGGGGAAAGGAACCTTCCCCCTCTTTAAATGAGTGTTACTATTTCCTGAACTAGGCTTTCTTTGCCCTTCGAGCAGCTAACTGCCAGGTGACTGCCAGCACGATAATAGATGGCAACCCAGTTACCAACAAGAACATATAAGCCGCTTTTGGTTCTACTTCTGCCAGACTGCCGAAGTAATTCTGGATAGTAAAAAGAAGCAATCCCAAACCCAGAACGCCTATAACCCACTCATACCAGGATAATGAAATTTTCCTAGTGCGTAATCCCATCATAAGCCCCAGAAATGAGACTCCAAGAATAAGACCAATTAAAAACCACATAACTATCATTTCTCCTTTAATTAATAACCACCATGTTTTGAAAAAGAAGTTGTATCCCATCCCATCGATGGTAGGGATAAATCCCACCAGTCTTCTTTCTCTTCCCCGGACTTCGCCCCATAACCAAAGGTCTTATCCGCTTTCCACAGAAATTCGTTAAATAGTGGAGTGGTAGACAGTGTGGCCTTAACCACATCATGTACCATGGCTGCGCCATTTACATTAAAAGTACATGTAGCCATACAGGTGCCACACCCGCCTTCAAAACAGTACATCCAACACTCTATATGGTTTGCGTAGAACATCCGCTTGCCGGCAGGATGGATAATATCCGGTTTCCCATACAATGAGGGCAATTCCCAACTCGGTTCCTTATCATAAGGGATTACCTGAGTCGGACAGGTTTGAGCACATTTATTGCAGGTTTGGCAAAAGCGCCAGATACCGGAATCTATAGGCGTGGTGGGTTCTAACGGCAAGTCAGTTATAAATGTGAAAAACCCTGAAACTGGCCCATAGTCCGGAGAGATACAATACCCGCTATTACGGCTTGATTCCGCCAGACCGGTAAGAATAGCACTCACTGCTGCAGGCATAGGGCCAGCCTGTGGTACAGGATAACCATAGCAATGATACCCTATACCTCTGATAAACTCCTGAAAAGCCGGCTGAAGCATGCTGAAATGGCGATAGCGGGATACATTGGCTGCAAACTGCAATGATGATCTGTCGGAAGTACGATACATTTCCCGGGACATAGGCAAAGACATAGATATTTTGTAAAGCTTCCTATCAGGGAATACATATTTATCAGCATCTTCGTAACCAATATCTACATCTTCAAATATCTGTCTCTTATTAGGGACTTGTTTATGATAAGTGTAGAATACTTTTTCCTTCTCCAGACTGGAAATTTCGCCAAAACCAACCATACCGGCACCAAGAAAGGTAAGAACACTACGTACCATTCGGCTGTTTTCCTCAGGAGTACCCTCCCATTTAGGAACACCGGTTGTTGCCGGGGCAGGAATAAGGCCAGGGCCCATAAAAGATATACCGTGGATCATCATCGGTACAATGGAACTGAATCCCAAAGCCTGGTCTCGCAAAGTTTTCCCAGGGGTATTATTGATGGCAGCTTCAACGTTAGGAGACATTATATTCGATGATAAACGCCGTTTTACCTCTTCACTTCCAAGGTAGTGAATCTGTGTTTCAGTCTGCTGTCCGCTAGCTCTACCATCCGGTGCAGTCAGCATATCCCAATCTACCTCAAGAGTGGGTTGATACAATTCTCTATCTTTTACCCACCATGGTCTTTTGTTTGCTGCAGACGGTGAAGCAATTACCTCATCAAGGTCCTTAAACACCGGCGCGGCAGCAGCGGCAGTACCAATGCCGGCTCCCGCCAAACCCAAAGCCCTAACGAAATCACGACGGCTTACTATTGAATGAAAATTGGACATATTCCATTTCTCCTTTTAGTTTGATTGCGTCCTTTCCCTATGTCACCTTGTTTTCTCTAACTTTCGTACGTCCTCCTCTTAACCATCATTGCTTATTTATACTCAATTCTATAAAAGGCGTGCGGGTTTTTAATCGTACTATATACGTATTCGTTATCATCATTAAGTGCCAAGGGATGTCACATATGTGCTCCCCAACAGTGCCCAAGGCACAGCATAACCTGATAAACCAGTTTACATATTAGTAAACTCCCAATTTTTCAACCGGAAATGCCCAAAAGTCATAAAACCACATGATTATTGCGGCGGTGAATAGCGGCTAGTCTTGCTAAAAACTAAATCTATTTAGCCCTTCTAGCCACCAGTTACCAGACAACCAATAGCAGTACGAGACCAATAACCCCGAATATCAGTGACCCCATCCATGCTGACAAAGACACCGGAGGAAGATGGAATGGGACTGATACTTTAAAATGAACTTGGCTAAATACTAGCCCATAAATAACAAAGGGGGAGAAACCAGTTTCTCCCCCTAAATAATCTGTTAATATTCCTTAAATTAAGACTGTTTGGTTTTCCTGACGGACAACTGCCAGGCTACACCCAGCAGTATAAGGGCGATAATACCAAAAATAAGCGCCCCCATCCAGGCTGACTGGGGTTCATTTTCACGCAGAGAGCTGAAATAATGCTGACCGGTAGCAAATAAGGCTAATACACCCAAGCCGCCCAACAACCATTCATACCACTTTGTGAACACCCCCTTTTGCACCAGCCGATTAGCCACAAGAGCTATAACTGCACCTGCAAGCAATCCAATCCAAAACATTACATTACTCCTTTATTCATTATGCCTTAGTAGGATGTATTTATACCGTAGGTATAATCATCTATATTCCACCAATCACGCGGGTCCTTGCGTCCGTAACCCATGGTTTTCTCCATATTGGCAAAGAAACTGTTGAAAACAGGAGTAACGGAAACGGTATTACGTACCAAATCATGTATAAATGAACCGTCACCATTGGTATTAAAGGGGCAACTGCTTTGACAGACCGGACAATGCGGACAGATGGTGGTATTGGTACGCCACCCGTTGAAACCGGGGCGTGAACCGGGCTGGGTAGCTTCCCAGGACGGGTCACCTTTCTCAATAAGACCGAACGGACAACTATCTGCGCAGATACCGCAGGTCTTGCAGAAGTCATACACGCCGAAGTCTATGGGTTTAGTGGACATAAGGGGCATATCGGTCATTATTACCCACATAGCCCGGTTGGTAGTTCCGTATTTGGGAACCAAGATGGGTGATGACATACGGCAGTGTTCGCCCATACCGGTTAAGGTCGCTATAGCACTGGAGTGGTAACCAGACATATGGGTAGAAACCGCAGTATACCCCAAAGCATGGATAAACTCCTGAATGATAGCCCCGACAAAGGGGAACCTCTGATAAGACCAATATACAGCGGCATCCTCATATTCACCGGCCTGGCGTCTGGTGGACTCGTAAGGCTGGCGGGCAGTCCACTGGAGTATGTATTTGGCTTTGGCAGGAATGACCAGTTTGGTGGGTGTTTCAGCCGCTTCGTCTACGTTTTCTATTACCAGCTGTTTCCCGCCGCTTTTCTCATGGAAAAGCTTGAAAACATCCGAATCCATTTCCTGAGCACCTACATCACAGCCGCCAAGGAAACGGACTACCTGACGCAGAGTAAGCAGGTTCTCTTCGGGTGTGCCTTCCCAGCGCGGTACACCAAAATCCTGCGGGCGGAGTGTTTCACTTGAGCGGAGACCCAGGAATGATGTGAAGGCAGCCGTACCTCCGGCCGCTGAAATAGCCTTAGCAACATTAACCCTTTTACCACCCATATTTATTTCGCCGGGCCACATGCCCATCCGCATAAATTTGGTGGCCATAAAGAGGGCGGTTGTCCGGTTGTCTCCCAGACCGGCATAGCCGGGTTCCCAGCCCGGAAATTCCTTCTTCATGTAATCAAAAAGTACTTGCGCCTGTTCAGGGCTGGCCCAGGTACCAGAACTGCCGCCGGGGATACCCATGGCATATCTCTCCTGAGCCGTCAGTGTAGGCTTGGCCTGCATGGGGAAAACACCCTCCAGTTTGGGCAGATTCTGCCAGTCAATGGGCACTGAAGGATCTTTGAACTCCCTCTCTTTAACCCACCACGGCAGCTTCTGTACTCCGCCGGAAGAAGCAGTCAGCTCATCCACATCATGAAAAACCGGGGCGGCAGCAGACACTGCTCCGACACCGGCACCAGCCAGACCCAAAGCCTTCATAAAATCTCTTCGGGAAAGTGTTGAATGAAAATTGGACATATTCCATTTCTCCTTTTAGTTTGATTACAGTCTTTCCTAGTGTTGCCCAGTCTTCGCTGAGCGCTCAAAAACCATATCCTCCTCATCACCTACTTAAAAAACATACTAATTCTAAAGAGAATAAAGCAGACCGTAATCGTGCAAATTACGTAATCAACATCAGCATTAAGTGCCGCCCGATGTCACTAAAGTGCTTCCTGAAAGTGCACCCTAGGAACAATTGTATTTGCGGGATGAAGTTTATATGCTGGTATAAGACTATTGAGTTAAAAATGACAGATATCCAAAATAGCTACAGTGGTATATGATTATTGTAATGGTAAACATGTACTGATCTTGTTATGCGAGGATAATCTTAAATGGTAAAAGATATTTCCTTGAAAAAGAATAGCTTGCAAAACCTGGTTGACATGGTACTGCTTGATAACGCCCAGGATGATGTTATAGTTCTGGACCCGGATGCAGTGGAAATTGTTTATATAAATAAAAAAGCTGCCCAAGCAAGGGGATACGAACCCGAAGAACTTATCGGAACATCCCTTCATATTCTTCACACTCCGGATTCTGTTATCTCACTCGAGAAGAACTGGAGTAAACGCATACGAATACTCGAGCGAAAAGGTTTTAATATCGGAACAATTGTTCATGTATGCAAAGATGGCTCTATCATAATTTCCGAGTGTTTAAGCCGTTTAATCAAAATTGACGGTAAAAAATATGTTATGGCAACCCATAAGAATATCTCTGATGATAACAATCAAATTGGTACTGCGGAAAGGGCAGCCGCTTATGTCAATGCCCAGGAGCAGGAGCGTGAGTGGATTTCTATGGAACTCCACGATAGAGTAATCCAAAATATGACCTCTATTCTGCATAATCTTGACTCGTTTTACCCAAAGGATACAGATACAAAGAATGCTCTCAAAAATATTTCAGAACAGTTATCTAAAACCATACAGGAAACAAGATTTCTCACCAAAGAGCTTTACCCAAGCGCACTGGAGAGATACGGTTTAATCCCAATGATAAAAGATGAATTGTACAAACTGGAACAGGAAATGCCCTGTGAAGTTGACCTTTCTGCTCCGGGTAAACTTATAATTCCGCAATACTTATCATCAACCCTGTATCGAGTCATACATGAAGCTTTGAATAACATAAAAAAACACTCTAAAGCCACCAAAATCAGGCTCAAGCTTGATACCCAAAATAACCAGATACACCTGAGCATAACTGATAACGGGATAGGCTTGAATACCAACTTGCCTGACACCAAGCGGCCCAGTGGAATAAATATAATGCGCCAGAGAATAAGTATCATCGGAGGAGATTTGGTTATTAAAAGCAGCACCAAGGGGACAACTCTAAAAGTAATAGCCAATATACCGGAAGAATATTGTGATGAACTACCAAAACCCTGAGATACGGATATTTGTTGTTGACGACCACGAGGTTGTCAGGCACGGGTTAAAAACCATGTTGGAGACTGTGCCTGATTTTATCGTTGTGGGAGAATCCGATGGTAGCGAGGCTGTTGTTGAGAAAATATGCCAGTCTAAAGCGGATATTCTGTTGCTGGATATACGTATAGAAGGTTCTGACGGCTTTCAAATAGCATCTCAGGTAAAAGCCCGTTTGCCTGCGTTGAAAATAATCCTTATTTCCGGCTACGATAGCAATCTGTATATTACTGAATCTCTGCGTCATAAAATCCGGGGATTTATACCAAAAGGGTGTCAAAAAGAATACATCTTTACTGCCATAAGAATGGTAGCGCTGGGCGCAACCGTATGGCACGGCGATCAAATATTTCAGGCCATACGAAATCTGAATTCCGACGAAAACCAGATAACCGTTTCCGAAGTTTCCGTCACTAACGCCTTGCTCGATCCACGCGAACTGCAAATACTCACTTTAGTATCTGCAGGAAAAACAAATAAAGCTATCAGTGCTGAATTGGATATTTCTATAGATATGGTGAAAAAAACAGTATCCAGGCTAATGCACAAATTTAATTCTACCAATCGGACACAATTAGCCACTGCCGGTTCTAAATTAAAATTAGTCTAAATTTAATGTACCTAATTACTAAAATAAATATACAATCACTTTTAGCATTCTATACTTAATTAAGAACAAAACAAAATAACAATACTGTTAATCTAACTAAAGAGCAAACTCCAGCCGCCGTTCAGGCCACAGCCAACCCTCCCCCGTCTCCACCAGAAACACGGACGAGCCGCTAGGTTCATGACTTAATGGCTCGTTTAAAATATGAATCTTAGATTCTTTCTTTGAAACTGCCACCTGAAAGATAGGCCTGAAGGGTGGCTTGGCTTTAACTGCTATTACCGAGCGATGCTCTTTCACATCCACATAGACCCCGTCCAGCATGGTAAGTAAAAGCTTTCTCTGCTCTGACAAGTTGGCCTTGGACCAGAGCGATGACAGGTTAAGAATAAGATTCCCGGCTTCTTGAGCCACGTCATAGTCAGGTACAACCAGTGATTCCAGACTGAGTTCCAAGAGTTTCTTCTGCCTTGAGTATTCTTCTTCCGGTATAAGGCCATCCATAAATACCCTAGCCATACGATGGAGTTTGGTTATAGTCAGATCTCTTTCTTTCTTGACCCTATCTACTTCATCCTTGAGACTTATTATAGATAATACTTCCTCAAGCCATCTTGGTCCTAGCTCTATGGCCGAAACCAGTTCCCTTACCTGTTTATCTATAACTTGGCAGGCTATTGTACCGCCATGTCCCGGACATTCTTTGATGCTTCTTGAGGCTTTATGCTCTCTGTAATAGCTCTTGCCACTCTTATAGGTCTGGGCCCACATGGGCATTCCGCAATGTGAACATCTTACCAACCCTTTAAGCAAATATTCCCTGTCAGGTAATGTTTTGAGGGTTTCAGAGCGGCCGGAGTTTTTCCTCAAGGTTAGCTGGACCAAGTCAAAGAGTTCCTGACTGATTAAGGCCTCATGAGCACCGGGCATCAGTTTTCCCCGGTGGTTTATCTGCCCGGTATAGAAAGGGTTATGCAGGATACTTCTGACTGAGGAACTGGTGAAGAGTCTTGGTCCTGAAACCAGATTGCCATTGGCATCGGGCAGGTTCTTGGTATTCCTAGTACGGAAGCCCTGTTCATTTAACCAAGCGGCCAGTTGCGATAGGGTAGTTGTACCGGCGGAATAACGCCTAAATAACCCTTCTGCAGCTTGCCCTTCTTTGGGATGGATATGGGTACCACTTTGGTGTTCCGGCTTACAGCGTTGTTTCTTTTCTCCCTTTTCATTTGTCTCCCAACAGGATTCATAACCAAAGGGGATACAGCCGTTGTGTTTGCCTTCATACGCTCTCTGGTCAAGTCCTTTCCTGACATGGGTACTCAAAGCTTCGCTGAAGTACTGGGCAAAAGCTCCCAGCATCTGAGTGAAAAGTATGCCATCCGGCTTGGAGTAATCCAGATTTTCTACTATAGAAACCAGCCCTATTCCATGTTTACCCAGAAGCTTTAATGATTCAAGGGTAACTGTAAGATTCCTTGACCAGCGGTCAAGGGTATGGACGACCACAACATCAAACTCATCTTTAGCCGCATCTTCTAAAAGCTTTCTGAAAACCGGGCGCTTGTGAATGCTGTCCACATGGGCAGATTTGCCTTCTTCCCGGTATATCCCAACTGACTGCCATCCCCGGTTTTTACAGAGTTCAGTAAAGAGTCTTTCCTGAGCATCTAATGAGTAACCTTCTACCTGAGAAACCGAAGATACCCTAACATAGGCAACTGCTCTCTTGCACTCAGTCATTTTGATAATCCCTTCGGGATGCAACTGATAAGGCCACTTCGGCTAAGGCATTTAGAAATTCTTTTATCATTAACTGGTCCACCTCACTTTTGTCAGAATTGGCGGACAGTGTATAGATACAGGGTATACCCGTCAACGAGTTTTTCGCCTGACCAGGTAGAGGCTCTAACATCTCAAAAATCCCTGAAACCCTGATAATTAGAATCAAGGAGTCTCTTTAAGGTGGCATAACCAATTCCAAGAACCTTGGCAGCCTGCCGTCTTGAGATCTGGCCAGCTCTGAGACGCTCTAAAATGTCTCCATAAGCCTGATTGAAGCCCTGCCTTTGGGTTACCCTTGGCCGCCCTATCTGGCAGCCCATTTTACGGGCATGGGCCAAACCAGACTTAAGCTTTCGATGATGGCGGTCCTTTTCAAGTGCTGCATAGGACAGGGTGAGCCGGTAGAGGGCTTCACCCGAAATAGAGGTTGTATCAAACCATGGTTCAGAATAAGACCGGAGTCCAATTCTTAAGACCTTCAATTTTCCCAGAGTTTTAGCCATATCCATAACCGAAGAGAAGACTTCATCAATTTGTGGAATAAGTACCAAATCAAACTTGCTAAGTGCGGCATCTGCCAAGAGTTCTTGCCAAGCGTTCCGTCGGGAGTTACCAGCAATTGAAACATTATCCTGATACTGGTTGTAAATCTCCCAGCCCTGACCAAGAGCAAAATCCCACAAGTCTTGAAAAGAAGGAATCTGCCCTTGGTCTGACTTTAGCCTCCTCTGGTAGATGGCCACTTTCATTACTCGCCCTGCACCTGCCTGATTTGTGTCCTGAGTTTACGCTCTTCTCCATCTAGTCTGAGGGCTTCGCGAAGCTGGTTTATCAACCCATCAACCCTTCCGGCAATGTCCTGATATTCAGAGAGTGATTCCTCAAGCCTGTCTGAAATCTCGGTGCATTCCTGCTTCCCTACTCTAAGAATCGGTTCAATTTCGGTAGAATCAAGCACATACTTCGTCTTGCCACGAGAGATAGTCGTGGCTATACCCATGGCACTAAAGGCTTGCCCTATATTGGAGGGGCTTATCTTAAGCCCGAATTGACTGGCAGCTCTTTCCGCAACCTCGCTAGCGGTTGCCCGTTTGTTTCCTTCCTGAGACATAAGATATGCAGTCTGGAATAGAGTCATGCAGTTCTTCATTCCAATCAGGGCTACTCCGCTTTCAAAACATTCTTTCATGCTGGTCATGCTTTAGCCTCTCTTTCTGTATGTTTGTACATACATATATTCCGCCACTTGTCTGTTACCCCTCCCTCATACCCTTAGCCTTCTCTTCAAGCACTTTATTGATATAAGTCTGGTCCGAGATGAAAGCCCGGAAGTGCCGTCCGTCTTTCGGACAAATGAGCATGATGAAGGGTTTATTGGAAGTTCTACCTTTGGCCATCCTGATATTTAAATGGCTTGCGCAAATCGGGCAGGCTATCTCATTCATTCTGGCTGCCTCCTCTCTATATAGAATTTACAAAGCAGAAATATAGCAGTGCTTCGGGTATTGGGATTATCTTTAGGTGAGTTTTTAGCCACTGGCATAATTAAACTGACTGCTTCCTGAACTGTCTCAAGTTGGGGTCTGGTAAACTGAAGCTGCAAGTGGCTGAGTTTAGCTGTTTGAGCCTGTTCCCAAGCTTTTAAGTGATCAGCCAAACTCTCCTTGTTTATAGCAGCAAGCGTTTGAAGGCTGTTTGAGGTTTCAGGCAGCAGAGATAAAATTTCACTTTCAGGCATAGCTGAGAGCAACTCTTTAAGGAGTATCCCTTTCAACGCCAGATCGTCCTGCCCTTTGATTCCATTTATGGCTTGAGTGAGAAGCATGGCTTCCATATCACCCAGTTCAACAATCACACAGGGAGCGCTCTCTTTATTCATTTCACTCAAGACTTTAAGGCGCTGGTTGCCGGACAGGACCTCAAATCCATCCTCGCCACTCGGCCTGACTACTAGCGGCTCTACCAATCCATAACGGGAAAGACTGTTTTTTAGCAGATGTTTTACCCCTTCGTCCATCTGGTTTGGATTCCATGGGGCTTCACATAACTTGCTGATGGGTATTTCAATCACTTTCATATTGCCTCTTTCTTAGGGTAGGCTTGAGGGAGTACCTTGAGTTTGCCTTGAAAATCAGTATCCAGAAAGTAGAAATAGCGGTGTTTCCGGCTCTGGGGTACTACCCTTACCTTTACCCCACAGGATTCAAAGTGTTTGACTGAATGGCTACCGTAGGTGTGGCTTAAACTCCGTGAGTGCCTAGGTTTGCCGTCCCCGATATCAAACATGGGCATGGCTTCAGATAATCCGGTATAGACCCAGCCGGTTGCCTGATAGATTGTGCCAATATGACCTTGAGCAGGGTCGGCATAGCTGACTAAAAATCTGATTGGGGTAAAGCGTTTCAAAGCCCGGAGAGCTATCCCTAAGACACGGGATTCTGAATTGGAGGGGAGTTCATCTGAAAGCCAAAGCCTTGAGAGTGTCAGACAGTCTGAGGGGTTTGCCCCCTCTACCATCCGGTAGACGTTGGCTGGTCCTGAACCAAAAGTAATCGCACCATAGAGCCTATCACCTAGAAAGACTCCAAAGGCAAGCTTGGTTCCACCGGGCATGGAGTGAAGATAGTGATATTTCTCAAGTATTGCCTTGGCTGCCCCAAAGGGTATGGGGTTAACCATGATAGATTGGAGCGCCGCCGTGGGAATCGGACCCCGACCTTCACTCTGGATGAGTGGAGTGCTTACCATTACACTAGCGGCGCTCATGACTGAACCTCCCGGTAGGCCGGGTCTTTTAAGACTTCCTGAAGCATCTTTCTTGCATATTCCTCGCGTTTTATATCCCCCTGACTGATACTTTCTTTTAAAACCCGTCTCCAAGCCGGAATAGCTGTCTTTCTCCATGAGTCTAAAACTTCGCAGGAAGTATCCGATTCGGACTCATCATCCAGCTCATTTTTGTCTATTTCTCTGATAAACAGGGTTTTATCCGTAACATCCGTAACATTACGATTGGCATAGCTCTGAGGATTATCCGTAACATTTTGCTCTTTTGGACCATTTGTTACGGATGAATTTGGCTCACATTTTACGATTGGCTCAAAGCTATCTGTTACGGATGTTACGGATAGAAGTCCATTTTTAGAAAGATAGCGGTTAAAAGCATCTTGAAAATCAGCGACTTGGTAGCCTTTGAAAGTTCGGTTGCCCTCTCTTATAGTCTGGCTGTGAATGCCATAGGTTTTAAGTAGAGCAGCCAGTCTTCTGGCATTAAGAGATCTGCCATTCAGGTCTGACCATGGAGATTCATCTACCTTGAGGAGAGCCTCGATTAAGTCAGCAGAAGATATACACTCACTTTTGTCTTTAGTTATTTCCCGTATATCAGTTAGAAGTTGAATCCCAAGTGAATCGTCTTGCCTAACTTCTCCAGTCATTAAAGCAATGGCCGCAATGCGGGCTTTTTCAGGCCATGAATTGCCTGCTGTTTCTGCAATGATTAGGAGATGTTCCCAGCAGTCAGCCGCCCGGTCATCAAGTTCAGAGGGTATGATAAGTTCAATCTCACTTAAACCAATGGAGGTACACTGAACTAATCTCTCTTTCAATCTCTGGATTTCGGTTGTGATTTTTCGGGGATGGAATTTTGCAACTGTCTCATTAACATTCCGGCGTTTAAGCTGGATAGGGATGCTCCGGTCAGCAAGAGTGCCCGGTAGCTTACCAATGCCAGCAATTGCTTTGGGGCAGAAGGTGGATAGGTCTTTATAGGAGATGTCTGCTCCTTTACCCACGCAAACCGAAGATTTGCCACCCCTTCGGTATCCCGTATTTAATATGCCCCTCAGGGTTTCGGAATATTCCTTCTCACCTTTGAAGGCAGCATCGGATTCATCCAGAAGGAGGGTAGGGCATTCGGCATCTACCTTGCGGGCAAGTACGGCTGAGGTTACCCTGCCGGTAAACCATGGACGGGCAACCAGTACTTCCAATACCTCAAGAAGCCTAGTCTTGCCACTTCTTTTCTCGGCAGAGTAAATATTCAAGTAGGGGGTAGTGAGGGCATTTTCTAAAGTATAGGTGTGGATAACCCATAGAGAAATAGCCTGAAGCTGATAGTCAGACAGGGCAACATAAGATCTAATAAAGCTAGCGATGTCATCAAGCAAAGCTGGAAGGTTTATTGCCTCAGATCGGGATAGGGAAGGTTTTACTTCAATCAATTTTAGGAGGTCTTGGCTACTATGTCCTTGATTAAACCAGTCATGAATGTCTTCTTTTTCTTTCAAACCCGTCAGCTGGACTATCTGGACTGTCTTGGCAATCTTGGATAGGGAAGTGAATACCTGCTCGGCGTGACGCTTGCCCGGTTCATCATTATCCGGCAGGATGATCACATCCCGGTTAGTAAAGGCTGAGTTATATTCCTCTCTCCACTTTCCTGCCCCCATAGGAGAGCAGGTGGCAGTTAAACCCTGCTCAACCAGAGAATTAACTCCCTTTTCTCCTTCAGCTATAAAAACAACTTGGCCCTGAGGGGTAGCTGAGAGTTCGGGCAATCGATAGAGAACCGGGGTAATGCCTTTGAGGTTATAAATCCAGTCCCCCTTACCTTCCGGTCTTCTTTGAGTGAAAGACTTGGGCTTATAACGAACTACCTGATAGAGGAGTTTGCCGTCCTTATCTCTGTAATCGTATAGAGCATCTATACGACGTTTAGGATTGATTGGTTGGGATTCAGGTCTAAGCCCAAGTGCCTGACAGATCTGCTGATAGCTATGATTTCGATTCGAAAAGCATGCTAATAGGACTTTATCTCCGACATCTGTAATAGACAGGTGATTTTGAGGAGTAGAATGGCCCTCCACCGGGCATGATGCAACCCAGCGTCTTTCTCCAACTTTCTTGGCATCAGGTAGTCGGCCTAAGAGTTCATTTAAGTTATTCTGTATTGACCCTGTTTTCATCTACGAATAATTCCTTATCTCAACCATTCGACGATGTCAGCCCGAGCGAATTTTTATACAATAATTTAATTAGCACTCTCTGATCGTTTTTCTGACCAAATAGTAAGGCCCAGATTATTCATCTGGGCCTTCGCCTATCTCTTTATTAACTTTCTAATTAAATTATACTGCTTCAGGGTATTGACAAGGGACACCCTTACAAATTATTTTTCATACTTGTTTTTTATTCTCTGGTAGCTCTTTTTGACTGCCTCGGGAGTTTTTCTAATGCCTATTGTTTGCAACATTTCTGATATTTCTGTGTACTCAAATCCACAGAATCTCTTAGCATAATATTCAAGTCGCTTGGGAAGTTCAATTCCAAGGTTTTCCAGTTGTTGTTGACAGCTAATCTGAATTTCAACAATCTTCCAATTACTAAAGGTTTCATATGCCTTAGCAAAATGTTCGCTGATAAACCCGAATAATTGTCTTGAACACAATGTATACCAGTTATCAAGAATAATCTCAGCTCTATCTTTGGCAGGCTTTCCCTCTGTTTCAAATACGAGCTTAAAAGATGGTCCATTCACAGGGTCGGTAAATCCAGCCTTAATTTCTGATTGATTGCCAAATTGGCCTGCAGGAATAGCAGGTGAGATGAGTAAAAATTCAGGCCAGTGGTACTCGGGTATATTTTTATATCTAAGTATGTTGCACCGAATCTGGCCGCATGCAATCTCAAGAGCGTTCTCCAAATCCTCTAGAATATTGTCATATAGAGGTGTGGGGGCTACAAAGGAATAAACACTATCCGAAGTGTAGTGAACACCATCCTCAAACCACGCTTCCAACAGATTTCTCAGCCCGGCCAGGATATAAGACCTATTAGGTACATCAATTTTAAAAAATTGTTCGCACCCAACTAGCCATTTATTTTCGTAATCCATTATTCTTTGGATTTCTGGATCTAGCATAATCAATTCTAACGCATTTTTACCGTCAATTATAAGACCACCTGATAAGTAAATATTGCTGCTGGTGGGAATACCCATTTTTCTATACCAGTCGGCACTCCAATAAAATATGCCTAATATTAAAGCTAAGGGCAACAATAAGTGACGAATACAATATCGGATATAGTGACAAAACCGTGTCTTGACAGCTTCAGCAAAACTTCATCCTACTGGGCAATCCCAAATCCTGAGGATTTCATTGATACAATGCTTGAATCTTGTAACCTTATAAGTTACAATTGTAACCAGTATGAGTACACTAAGAAATAAAGATATCATAGGAACTACCCTTTTCGGCAAAGCAAGGCGAGGCATTTTATCACTGCTCTACGGACATGCAGATGAAGAGTATTATCTGCGACAGATTGCTCGCATTACAGGTATTGGGGTCGGACCGGTTCAGAGGGAACTGAAACAACTTACCGATTCCAGCATTATTCGGCGCAGAGTACATAATCAGCAGGTATACTATCAGGCTAATCCGATGAACCCGGTATTTAAAGAGTTGAAAAGTCTTATAACCAAGACTTTTGGTATAACAGATATCTTGCACAGTGCGTTATTGCCATCTGCTAGCCTAATTAAGGTTGCGTTTATATTTGGCTCTATTGCCAGTGGAAATGAGGATAAAACCAGTGATATAGACATTATGGTAATTGGTGATATATCATTCGAAGATACGGTTGCCTTACTTTCAGATGCAGAAAAACAGCTCAACCGGGAAATTAACTCAGTAGTATATCCAACCTCTGAATTTCGGCAAAAAATCGGAAAGGATAATTATTTCATCAATAATGTATTAGAGGGTGAAAAAATTTTTATTATAGGCGACGCACATGGACTTGAAGAACTTACTAAATGACGGACGAATAAAAGAACATAAATCAAGCAAACAGGAGATAAAGCAGCTTTTAGCCGTCTTTGACCGTGACATAACCGATGCCCAAATAGAGATCTTGAGTACAGACAGAAAATTTTCTACGGCGTATAATGCTGCTCTCACGATAGCCAGAATTGCTTTGGTCAGCAGCGGTTACAGGATCACGGGTGAAGGAAGCCATTATTGGACAATTCAAGCCTTAGCTTTCATTTTACCATTAGATACAAGCATGATAAGAAAATTTGATAAATTCCGGCAGAAACGTAATATCAGTGGATATGAAATGACAGGGATGATTACAGAACAAGATACTAAGGAAATGATTGATTTGGCACGAGAGATTCATAGTGTGGTGCTAAAATGGTTGTCAGAAAATCACCCTGAATTCATATAGGGATAAAATAACAAGGAGTTCGATGATCCCCCGTCTCCACCAAAGTTAATAATGTGGCTTGTCTTTGATAGGGCAGGGCACTTGAACGTAATAATCCGGACGGGGAATTAGAGTATCTGATAAGTACCTATCTTACGTAAAATTAAAGCCATGAAAATAAAAAAGGAGGAAAAGCTAGCTTTTCCTCCTTTTGCGCAATACTAAGAC
Source organism: Dehalococcoides mccartyi (assembly GCF_001889305.1). NCBI lineage: Bacteria > Bacillati > Chloroflexota > Dehalococcoidia > Dehalococcoidales > Dehalococcoidaceae > Dehalococcoides > Dehalococcoides mccartyi. The sequence goes on from NZ_CP013074.1 coordinate 1,475,313, forward strand.
AAAAATTTGGTTTACTTCTAAACGTCTAAATATTTAAACTAAGGCAGAGTAAATACTACTTTCTTCTGCTTTCTTGCTTTCCAGACGGCAGCGTTTGATGTCCATATACCAGACACCCATACCCCCGAATTGAGCCTGCTCATCAAATACCCTGTCCCATTCCTCTATGACCAGCCGTGACTTAAATAGAGGCCCGTCGGTGACAAAGGTATGGTAATACCCCACATTCCCATTCGGAGACAGGCTGTGGCGTATCGTAAGCTCTGTGAGCATGCCCTTATCCAGCTTCCGTCCCAGCCAGCTTTCACCCAGTTCGGTGCTGTCTGCCGCCAGTATCCTTACTTCAAATCCCAAGTCTATAAGCTCGGAGAGCAGGGTGGCCCGGTTGTCCTGCCAGAGAGGCAGGTGGTAGTCCATACCGGTAGGCTCGCAGACGCTCTTTATCCAGTTAAGGTGCTTTACGGCAAAACTGTTACCTATATTTACGTCCCCGAAGACTACACCCTCTACTCCCTCTGTCTTAAGTTGACTGAGCATTCGGCGGTAGTTGTCATCGTACCCTTCCGTGGCTGAAGGCCATTCCAGAAGGGGTATGCCTATAGCCTCAGCCTGCATCCTGAGCACTTCCGGTGTAAGCAGGTGAGGCCAGAGTTTGCCGGTGCTTCGGGTGATGATACTGGCCAGGTATCTGACCTTAAGACCGCTCTTTATTGCCTTATAACAGGCCAGAGTGCAGTCTTTGCCTCCGCTCCAGGAGACTATTACTTCTGTCATTTATCTGCTCCTAGTATGGATGAAGGGCAGGGTAAGGAGCACACTGATGCTCCTTACCTCCTTCGATACCAAATTTAGCTGTCTCTTAGGCTTTCTTGCGCCTTGCTATAAGCTGCCAGTCAACCAGTGCCAACACTGCGGCTAACCCTCCGAAAAGGGCTAGCCCCTTCCAAGCGGCACTGTTTTCGAAACCGGATACTGACCCGTTGTAATGCTGCACCCCGGCAGCCAATGAAACTATTATCGCCAAGCCAAAAAGCCAGTCGTACCACTTAAGTTTGGTATTACGATTTAACCGGTATGCCCCAACCGCTATAGCTATTCCTATAACCAGACCTATCCAATACAGCATTGCTTTATTCCTTTCAGTACTTTTCCTTTAAACTGATGAATCAAAACCGCCAACAGGCTGCTCAGATTCCCACCATTCCGCAGGCGGCTTTCTCCCATAATCAAAGCTCTTGTCCATGCTGGTAAAAAAGCCGTTGAAGATTGAGGTATTTGCAACAGTGCCTTTAACCAATTCATGAATAAAAGACTTATCCATGGCATTGAACGGGCAAACAGGCTGACAAACCGGACAATGGCCACATTTGCTACGATCATTACGCCAGTGGAGATAGCCGGGATTATCCCATTTGTGGTTAACTTCCCAACTCGGTTCGCCTTTTTGGATTGCATCCATAGGACAAGCTTCGGCACAGATACCACAAGTCTTACAAAATTCACGACCGCCAAAATCTATAGGTTTGCATTCTTCCAGAGGAAGGTCGGTAAGTACCCCGTGCATAACGCGTACCATAATGCCGTATTTGGGGGTCATAACTGCTCCCCAACGAGCCAGTTCGCCTGCACCAGCCATAATACCTGTTGCACCTGTTGGAGCAAATCTACCATTAATATTGTCCAGCGAGATATAGCCAAGTCCCCACAGGAACTCCTGTATGGTTTTAACTGTTCTTATCCAGTTTACATAGGTATATAATTGGCCGGCATTCTGGCATGTACCCACTCCATGCTTGGTAACCTCACCAAGCTGTCGTGATGAAAACTGTAAAAACCATTTGACTCTCTTGGGAATAACAATCTTGGACATAGGTTGTATTTCGGGTGTGCACACAAAATCATCCACATCACCAAATTCAAATTTGGTAGGAGTTGCCATCCGAAGCATCCGTCTTTGACCCCACATCACTTTAAGGAACTTGTCATCAACCGGTATGGCGGTAACATCGTCAAAACCATAGAAACGAGCAGCTGCCCTGACAACTTTCAGGGCTTCTTCAGGTGTACCTTGCCATTTTGTACCTCCCCGTTGCTCTACCGGTTTGACACACCTCCACCCTTGGGGGCGATCTTGTATTGAAGTATACTTTCCACCTGTAGCCTGAATTACTTCAGTGGGAAACAAGCCTGCATTACATAAAGCAGCTCCAACGCATAATGCATTATCCTTTATGTCGCCAACATAGTCAGGATAATTCAGATCAGGTGAAGGTCCCGGCACCCCGGTCAGAGTTGGCCCTTTATCCCAATCCGGGTATTGCTTCATGGTATAATCCAGCATTACTTTTTGATATTCAGCTCTTGTACGTATATTCGGAACTACCCCGTTATTATCGTCACAAGCTGTACCTAATGTTGGGAGTACATTCCAATCAATAGGGGTAGTGGGTTCATCTACCTGTTTTACCCACCACGGCATATTGATTCTTGCTGAGGGTGAAGCGATCACCTCATCAAGGTCGTGAAACATTGGGGCAGTTGCAGCGCCAACTCCAGCCCCGATTAGTCCAAGCCCCTTCATAAAATCACGTCGTGATAGTGTTGAGTGAAACTGAGACATATCTTCCTCCATAGTATTTCGTTTAGGTATCCTTTGTTGCATAGCACCCAGTGCTATTCATTTTTAACCATATTTCCTCCATATCGTTATTAAGTCTTTGGCAAATGGGTATCAAAATCAGGTATAAACCGGTAAATATCATCTTTAGTCCAGCCGCTCATGCCCCACTGGCTCCGATCACGCCCGTTACCGGTCTTCCAGCACTTGACGTACCTTGCCTCCTGGGGGCGTACCGGGTGGATAAGGCAGCTGCCTGCTTTTTCATCAAAGAATATGCAGTACCCGTGATCATAGGTGCGTATGGGCGGAATCCGCCCCCCGGTAATGTCTTCTTCCCCGTGTTTTGCCCAACGCAGGAAGAAGGTCCGGCAATCTTCAGTATCGGCTACCATGTATTTTGAAATCAGCTCACTTACGGATATATGCAGATAATCCGCTACGGCAGGCAGTTCCTCCGGCCGGGGTATGCAAACATATGTATAACAACACTGGCCGCAGCGCACACAGGTTTTAACCCCCAGCATGGCGGCGGTGGGATGTTTCTTTGCCATGTCAGCCAGATGGGCTTCGTACTCGCGGGCAAGGGATTTCCAGTAAGCTTTCTCCTGCTCGATATAGACCGGTGTTCCCTCTGTGTTAATCACCGGCTGATATCCCTTGATTTGTAACTGCGAATATTTGATGAAGGCATTTCATCGGTCTTCCTCCCCTTACGGGTTCAGACGGGCAGGAAGGCATATGCAAAGAAGCTGCCCTCCCGCCCGCTCTTAACTTAACTTCTAGGCTGCTTTATTCCTGGCGGAAAGCAGTCTCCACTCTACCAGTGCCAGCACTACTGCCAAACCTCCAAAAATTGCAAACCCAAACCAGGCAGCGCTGGTTTCAAAGCCTTTCATAAAATTACGTCTCTCGAAGTATTATGGAATTGAGTCATATCTTCCCCCTTTTTGAATGTGTATTGCCATTATTAACTGGTATGGAAAATAAAATAAGAGACATTTCTTTATGGAATGATTCCATGGAATCATTCCATGGAATCATTCCATGGAACTATACACCTAAAAATAGTGGAATGCAATATGAAAAATACGGACAGAGAAATTTCTGGGGGGGGTATGATGTGAATGGCAAGCTTACGGCAGGTGGATTGTTCCGGGCTTGTACAGATTGAGGCTGTATTTATCAACCTTGGTCAGCAGTTCATTCATTGTATCAATTTCAGATTCGCTCAAAATTGTCCATGGATTCACCTGATACTTAAGCCAATTGGAAATAGCAGCGTATAACTGCTCGCCTTTCGGGGTGATTTCTACTTTCAGTAAATGCTTGTTTTGGGGATTATTTACCAGCTTTATGCTTCCTTCATGGTGCATACGGGAGAGAATTTTTGATACCGCAGCCGGATTCCGCCGCATTACTTTTGATATTTTCACCGGGGTTAATGGCTCAGGGCTGGTAACCACCTCAAGCAAAATAAAGGCCTTTTCCGGGGTTGTGCCGATTAAACGCATTTCGCGGGAAATTATTCTATCAATAAGGTCTTTGACCTGAGTAATCTTCAGACTGGCTAAAACATATTTGTCATCTTGGCCAAAAGAAGTATTGTACTTACTGTAGTTTTCATCTTCATGGTGGCTTGCACTTGTACCCATATTACCAATTCTCCATTTTATATTACCTGCAAATATACCCGGACGGAATATTCCCGATTTTTTAACTCTATGTAAATACTTTATCCCTGATAATAATGCAATTATGATTTTAATTTCAAGGTGACTAACCATAATACCTTGAAAACCTTGCTTTCACAATCCCAACCCGGTAACAATCAGCCACCTCCCCCGTCTTCACCAAAGCTAGAAACATGACTTGGCCTTAATAGGCGAGGGCATTTGAACGTAAATATCAGGACGGGGAGTTCAGGGTATCTAAAAACTCCTTATCTCTACGTAGAATTAAAACCATGGAAACAAAAGAAGGGGGGGGAGCAAGCTCCCCCCTTTCCAAATACCTATGGCTATTTCCTAACCTAAGACTGTTTTGCTCTCCTAGCAGCTAACTGCCAGGCAACTGCCAGCAGAACAAGAGATGGCAATCCGGTAACCAGCAGGAACAAATAGGCTGCTTTCGGCTCTACCTCTGCCAGACTACCGAAATAATTCTGGACGGTGAAAAGGAGCATAAGTACCCCGATTGCGCCAATCAGCCATTCATACCAAGTAAGTGAAATTTTCTTGGTTCGTAGCCCCATCATAAGACCCAGAAATGCAGCTCCAAGAATAAGACCAATTATTAACCACATAAATTACCATTTCTCCTTTATTTAATAACCACCATGTTTTGAGAAGGAAGTTGTATCCCAGCCCATCGATGGTAAGGATAAATCCCACCAGTCTTCTTTTTCTTCCCCAGACTTCACCCCATAGCCGAAGGTCTTATCCGCTTTCCACAGAAATTCGTTAAACATTGGAGTTGTGGCTAGTGTAGCCTTAACCACATCATGTACCATGGCTGCGCCATTTACATTAAAAGTACATGTAGCCATACATGTCCCGCAACCGCCTTCAAAACAGTACATCCAACACTCTATATGGTTTGCGTAGAACATCCGCTTGCCGGAAGGATGGATAATATCCGGTTTACCATATAATGTAGGGAGTTCCCAACTCGGTTCTTTATCGTAAGGGATTACTTGGGTCGGACAGTTTTGGGCACACTTATTGCAAGTCTGACAAAAGCGCCAGATACCAGCATCTATAGGTGTAGTGGGTTCAACTGGCAAGTCAGTTATAAATGTAAAGAAACCTGAAACCGGTCCGTAGTCCGGAGAGATACAATACCCGCTATTCCGGCTTGATTCCGCCAGACCGGTAAGAATAGCACTAACTGCTGCAGGCATAGGGCCAGCCTGTGGTACAGGATAGCCATAACAATGATACCCGATACCTCTGATAAATTCTTGGAAAGCCGGCTGAAGCATACTGAAGTGACGGTAACGGGATACATTGGCTGCAAATTGTAATGAAGATCTGTCGGAAGTTCGATACATTTCCCGGGACATAGGCAGGGACATAGATATCTTATAAAGCTTCCTGTCAGGGAAAACGTATTTATCGGTACCTTCGTAGCCAACATCTACATCCTCAAATACCTGCCTCTTGTTGGGGACTTGTTTATGATAAGTGTAGAATATTTTTTCTCTCTCCTGGCTGGAAATTTCACCAAAACCAACCATACCGGCACCCAGAAAAGTAAGAACACTGCGTACCATCCGGCTGTTTTCTTCAGGTGTACCCTCCCATTTAGGGGCGCCGGTTGTTGCAGGGGTAGGAATAAGACCCGGGCCCATGAAAGATATACCGTGAATCATCATCGGTACAATTGAGCTGAATCCCAAGGCTTGGTCACGCAAAGTTTTCCCCGGTGTATTATTGATAGCGGCTTCAACGTTGGGAGACATTATATTCGATGATAAACGCCTTTTTACCTCTTCGCTTCCAAGGTAGTGAATTTGGGTTTCAGTCTGCTGCCCGCTAACTCTGCCATCCGGCGGAGTCATAATATCCCAATCTACCTCAAGCGTGGGCTGGTACAATTCTCTATCCTTTACCCACCATGGTCTTTCATTTGCTGCTGAGGGTGAAGCGATCACCTCATCAAGGTCGTGAAACATTGGGGCAGTTGCAGTTGCAGCTGCGGTACCAATACCTGCTCCCGCCAAACCCAAAGCCTTAACGAAATCACGACGGCTTACTATTGAATGAAAATTGGACATATTCCATTTCTCCTTTTAGTTTGATTGCGTCCTTTCCCTATGTCACCCTGTTTTCTCTAACTTTCGTACGTCCTCCTCTTAACCATCATTGCTTATTTATACTCAATTCTATAAAAGGAGTGCGGGTTTTTAATCGTACTATATACGTATTCGGTATCATCATTAAGTGCCAAGGGATGTCACATATGTGCTCCCCAACAGTGCCCAAGGCACAGCATAACCTGATAAACCAGTTTACATATTAGTAAACTCCCAATTTTTCAACCGGAAATGCCCAAAAGTCATAAAACCACATGATTATTGCGGCGGTGAATAGCGGCTAGTCTTGCTAAAAACTAAATCTATTTAGCCCTTCTAGCCACCAGTTACCAGACAACCAGTAGCAGTACGAGACCAATAACCCCGAATATCAGTGACCCCATCCATGCTGACAAAGACACCGGAGAAAGATGGAATGGGACTGATACTTTAAAATGAACTTGGCTAGATACTACCCCATAAATAACAAAGGGGGAGAAACCAGTTTCTCCCCCTAAATAATCTGTTAATATTCCTTAAATTAAGACTGTTTGGTTTTCCTGACGGACAACTGCCAGGCTACACCCAGCAGTATAAGGGCGATAATACCAAAAATAAGCGCCCCCATCCAGGCTGACTGGGGTTCATTTTCACGCAGAGAGCTGAAATAATGCTGACCGGTAGCAAATAAGGCTAATACACCCAAGCCGCCCAGCAACCATTCATACCACTTTGTGAACACCCCCTTTTGCACCAGCCTATTAGCCACAAGAGCTATAACTGCACCTGCAAGCAATCCAATCCAAAACATTACATTACTCCTTTATTCATTTTGCCTTAGTAGGATGTATTTATACCGTAGGTATAATCATCTATATTCCACCAATCACGCGGGTCCTTGCGTCCGTAACCCATGGTTTTCTCCATATTGGCAAAGAAACTGTTGAAAACAGGAGTAACGGAAACGGTATTACGTACCAAATCATGTATAAATGAACCGTCACCATTGGTATTAAAGGGGCAACTGCTTTGACAGACCGGACAATGCGGACAGATGGTGGTATTGGTACGCCACCCGTTGAAACCGGGGCGTGAACCGGGCTGGGTAGCTTCCCAGGACGGGTCACCTTTCTCAATAAGACCGAACGGACAACTATCTGCGCAGATACCGCAGGTCTTGCAGAAGTCATACACGCCGAAGTCTATGGGTTTAGTGGACATAAGGGGCATATCGGTCATTATTACCCACATAGCCCGGTTGGTAGTTCCGTATTTGGGAACCAAGATGGGTGATGACATACGGCAGTGTTCGCCCATACCGGTTAAGGTCGCTATAGCACTGGAGTGGTAACCAGACATATGGGTAGAAACCGCAGTATACCCCAAAGCATGGATAAACTCCTGAATGATAGCCCCGACAAAGGGGAACCTCTGATAAGACCAATATACAGCGGCATCCTCATATTCACCGGCCTGGCGTCTGGTGGACTCGTAAGGCTGGCGGGCAGTCCACTGGAGTATGTATTTGGCTTTGGCAGGAATGACCAGTTTGGTGGGTGTTTCAGCCGCTTCGTCTACGTTTTCTATTACCAGCTGTTTCCCGCCGCTTTTCTCATGGAAAAGCTTGAAAACATCCGAATCCATTTCCTGAGCACCTACATCACAGCCGCCAAGGAAACGGACTACCTGACGCAGAGTAAGCAGGTTCTCTTCGGGTGTGCCTTCCCAGCGCGGTACACCAAAATCCTGCGGGCGGAGTGTTTCACTTGAGCGGAGACCCAGGAATGATGTGAAGGCAGCCGTACCTCCGGCCGCTGAAATAGCCTTAGCAACATTAACCCTTTTACCACCCATATTTATTTCGCCGGGCCACATGCCCATCCGCATAAATTTGGTGGCCATAAAGAGGGCGGTTGTCCGGTTGTCTCCCAGACCGGCATAGCCGGGTTCCCAGCCCGGAAATTCCTTCTTCATGTAATCAAAAAGTACTTGCGCCTGTTCAGGGCTGGCCCAGGTACCAGAACTGCCGCCGGGGATACCCATGGCATATCTCTCCTGAGCCGTCAGTGTAGGCTTGGCCTGCATGGGGAAAACACCCTCCAGTTTGGGCAGATTCTGCCAGTCAATGGGCACTGAAGGATCTTTGAACTCCCTCTCTTTAACCCACCACGGCAGCTTCTGTACTCCGCCGGAAGAAGCAGTCAGCTCATCCACATCATGAAAAACCGGGGCGGCAGCAGACACTGCTCCGACACCGGCACCAGCCAGACCCAAAGCCTTCATAAAATCTCTTCGGGAAAGTGTTGAATGAAAATTGGACATATTCCATTTCTCCTTTTAGTTTGATTACAGTCTTTCCTAGTGTTGCCCAGTCTTCGCTGAGCGCTCAAAAACCATATCCTCCTCATCACCTACTTAAAAAAACATACTAATTCTAAAGAGAATAAAGCAGACCGTAATCGTGCAAATTACGTAATCAACATCAGCATTAAGTGCCGCCCGATGTCACTAAAGTGCTTCCTGAAAGTGCACCCTAGGAACAATTGTATTTGCGGGATGAAGTTTATATGCTGGTATAAGACTATTGAGTTAAAAATGACAGATATCCAAAATAGCTACAGTGGTATATGATTATTGTAATGGTAAACATGTACTGATCTTGTTATGCGAGGATAATCTTAAATGGTAAAAGATATTTCCTTGAAAAAGAATAGCTTGCAAAACCTGGTTGACATGGTACTGCTTGATAACGCCCAGGATGATGTTATAGTTCTGGACCCGGATGCAGTGGAAATTGTTTATATAAATAAAAAAGCTGCCCAAGCAAGGGGATACGAACCCGAAGAACTTATCGGAACATCCCTTCATATTCTTCACACTCCGGATTCTGTTATCTCACTCGAGAAGAACTGGAGTAAACGCATACGAATACTCGAGCGAAAAGGTTTTAATATCGGAACAATTGTTCATGTATGCAAAGATGGCTCTATCATAATTTCCGAGTGTTTAAGCCGTTTAATCAAAATTGACGGTAAAAAATATGTTATGGCAACCCATAAGAATATCTCTGATGATAACAATCAAATTGGTACTGCGGAAAGGGCAGCCGCTTATGTCAATGCCCAGGAGCAGGAGCGTGAGTGGATTTCTATGGAACTCCACGATAGAGTAATCCAAAATATGACCTCTATTCTGCATAATCTTGACTCGTTTTACCCAAAGGATACAGATACAAAGAATGCTCTCAAAAATATTTCAGAACAGTTATCTAAAACCATACAGGAAACAAGATTTCTCACCAAAGAGCTTTACCCAAGCGCACTGGAGAGATACGGTTTAATCCCAATGATAAAAGATGAATTGTACAAACTGGAACAGGAAATGCCCTGTGAAGTTGACCTTTCTGCTCCGGGTAAACTTATAATTCCGCAATACTTATCATCAACCCTGTATCGAGTCATACATGAAGCTTTGAATAACATAAAAAAACACTCTAAAGCCACCAAAATCAGGCTCAAGCTTGATACCCAAAATAACCAGATACACCTGAGCATAACTGATAACGGGATAGGCTTGAATACCAACTTGCCTGACACCAAGCGGCCCAGTGGAATAAATATAATGCGCCAGAGAATAAGTATCATCGGAGGAGATTTGGTTATTAAAAGCAGCACCAAGGGGACAACTCTAAAAGTAATAGCCAATATACCGGAAGAATATTGTGATGAACTACCAAAACCCTGAGATACGGATATTTGTTGTTGACGACCACGAGGTTGTCAGGCACGGGTTAAAAACCATGTTGGAGACTGTGCCTGATTTTATCGTTGTGGGAGAATCCGATGGTAGCGAGGCTGTTGTTGAGAAAATATGCCAGTCTAAAGCGGATATTCTGTTGCTGGATATACGTATAGAAGGTTCTGACGGCTTTCAAATAGCATCTCAGGTAAAAGCCCGTTTGCCTGCGTTGAAAATAATCCTTATTTCCGGCTACGATAGCAATCTGTATATTACTGAATCTCTGCGTCATAAAATCCGGGGATTTATACCAAAAGGGTGTCAAAAAGAATACATCTTTACTGCCATAAGAATGGTAGCGCTGGGCGCAACCGTATGGCACGGCGATCAAATATTTCAGGCCATACGAAATCTGAATTCCGACGAAAACCAGATAACCGTTTCCGAAGTTTCCGTCACTAACGCCTTGCTCGATCCACGCGAACTGCAAATACTCACTTTAGTATCTGCAGGAAAAACAAATAAAGCTATCAGTGCTGAATTGGATATTTCTATAGATATGGTGAAAAAAACAGTATCCAGGCTAATGCACAAATTTAATTCTACCAATCGGACACAATTAGCCACTGCCGGTTCTAAATTAAAATTAGTCTAAATTTAATGTACCTAATTACTAAAATAAATATACAATCACTTTTAGCATTCTATACTTAATTAAGAACAAAACAAAATAACAATATTATTAATCTAACTAACTAACAAATTCCAGCCGCTGTTCAGACCGCAGCCGACCCTCCCCCGTCTCCACCAAAGCTAAAAACATGGATTGGTTTTAATAAAACCAATCCATACGGACGTAAATAACCAGACGGGGAGTTAGAGTTATTTAAAAACCTCATCTCCACATTTGTATAAGAGCGGCAAATAAAAAGCGGGGGAAAAGATTCCCCCGCATGGGTATAACCAAAAACTCTAACCTAGGTCTGTTTTGCTCTTCTGGCTACCAGCTGCCAGGCAATTACCATAAGCACCAGCGCGGGTATGCCGATAATGGCAAACCCCATCCAGGCTGCAAAAGTAAATAACTCTGTCATGGCGCCGAAAAGATGCTGAACTGCCAGTAAAAGCAGGGCAAAGCCTACGACGCCTATCAGCCACTCATACCAGTTTGCCTTTATATTTTTCCGCTGCAACCATTTAAAAAATTCAAATATGCCAATAGCTGCAACTGCCCCAATTAATGCAAAGGGAATGAAGTACTCCATAAAAACTCTATCCTCCTATAATTATTGGCGTAAACTATTAGGATGGGTACCGTAGATATGCCATTCATCAGGGCTATTCCACCATGATTCAGGGTCTTTGTCCTGCTTACCATAGTGAAGAATACCTTCCATACTGGTAAAGAAGCTGTTGAACAGGGGGGTGGTGGCGACAGTTGATTTGACTATGCTATGGACAAAACTGCCGTCAGCAATAGTGTTAAACGGGCAGTTACCCTTACATGCACCGCCACAGGGTGTATACGCACATTTGAATAAATTGCATCGCCAGCCTTTATAGCCAGGCAGGTTGAACATGACCTGTGTGCCGCCTTCCATCTTGTCATCAGCCCAGTTTTGCCCACAGTTATTATCCCAGCTGCGGTTAATGCCGCGTTCCGGTATGGCACCTACGGGGCATGTTTCAGCACAGATACCGCAGGTCTCACAGAATTTGGTAAAACCGGCATCTATCGGCTTAGTTAAAGCTAAAGGCAGATCTGTATAGAAGATGGCATGGGTGCGCATTAAACCGCCGTATTCAGGAGAACCAATCGTCTGGCCCAAGCGGGCATGTTCTCCGACTCCACTTGCAATATCCCAAGCCAACGCTGGCTGCATGTCATGTCCGTAAGAGACATTGTAACCTAGCCCGCGGATAAACTGTTCAACTATGTTTTTTGCATATGCAACTCGCGCATAAGACATATTTTCAGTACATCCGCCAAGGGCTGCACCGAGACCTCTACGAGCTATTTCATCACAGGACAAATTATGAGTTGCTATCACATATCTTTGTGCACTAGGTAGATGAAAAGCAGGAGGGTCCTCGGTGAGATAGCTTTCGGTCGCATTATCATCAAATATTATGCGTCTTTGACCGGCCGTGGCTGGTATAGCTGGTAGTAAATTTGGACCGGTCGAAGCTCGAGCCGACGTTTGAAAAGGCATATAATCCCAAACGAATTTTTTAGTCTGCTCATTAAGCTCAGCAACGCCTACCATCGGCCCAAGCCCAACCAAACTGAAAACAGCCCGTATCATTAGAAGGTTTTCCTCTGGCGTACCCTGCCATTTTGGCATACCAATTTCTTCAGGACGGTGGGCGGGTAAATTTGTCGACGTACCCCCTTGAACCAAGTTGCCGCAATAGCCGGAGTTCCCATAGGACATTGCTTCAAATGCTGAGCCTAGCGCTTCATCCCTTGTAGTAGGACCTTTATAATCGGGCCAAAATTCCTTCGCCTTCTCAGCCGTGGCTTCCTCACCAGCATGCTTTAACGCTGCGAATGCTTGAGGTCCTTCAGGATACGCATTCATGGTTACACCAAAATTCCAATTGGGGAAACCTCTTTGGTCACGGCGCTTCATTATATTCCAATCAATCTCTATACCATAATCGCCATAATCTCTTTCTTTTACATACCAACCGCGTTTTAAAACGGCTTTAGTTGAACTGGCTGCTTCATCCAAATCATGGAAAACTGGGGCTGTAGCGCTTGCTGCCCCTATTCCTGCCACCCCAAGACCCAGACCCTTCATAAAGTCCCGTCTGCTTACTGTGCTATGGAATTGGTTCATATTTACACTCCATTCATATTATTTTGGCAGGGAAGACCAAACCTTTTTATCCTATTTTCACCTCCTTATCTTCACCAGCAGCCAATAATTTGACTGCCCGTGAAACCTTTGAAGCAGTTTATCTATATAGTTTTTCTACACAGATAAATTGTATCACCTTAGTCAAGGGGATACTTGGTTTGAATATGAGAAAAGTAACAGCTAAAATTGGCATTATAAGGAGATAAGAATATGCCTAATTTCTACTTTTTTGATTTCGGGGATAAAAATGTCGAGTTGTTCGGCATAATAATGCGAACCAGAAATATCCTCTACAAACTCTCTAAGCGACAACTTCATCACCTAGATATAAGCCCGGAACAGTCAACTATTCTTAAAGTCGTAAAAAATAGCCCCACTCCCCCAACTCCCATCCAGATATCCCGCCAGCTCCTTAGAGAACCGCATACTATTGCTATTAATCTGAAACGAATGCAGAATAAGGAACTGATTACTCTGGAACAGGATTCTGAATGGAAAAACAGGCTAAGGGTTAAACTGACTGACAAAGGTCAGCAACTTTGTGAAAAATCTTTATCCCCTGATTTTTTTCAAGAAGTGTTTCAGGATCTGACCGAAAAGGAAATTGACCAGTTCAAAAGTACTTTGGAGAAACTTTTAGCAGCTAATATGAAGAGACTGAAAACCCAAAAACCGGAATGACTGGCAGATTCCCTAGATAATATATTCACCTCAATTTATATTAGCCATAAACCCCAGCCGTCGTTCAGTCCATAGCCAACTCTCCCCCGTCTTCACCAAAGCTAATAAATACGGATTGGTCTTAATAAACCAATCTGTATAGACATAAATAACCAGACGGGGAGTTCGGGGTATCTAAGCAACTTCTATCTCTATATCTGAGTAAAAATAGGCTTATGATATTGGTTATTCCAAGATATTCAGATTAGACTGCAAAAAAGTCGACAGATTGACACTTTGGTTGACAATTTTAAACTTGCGCCTAATATTCTCACGATGATGGTTTATGGTAGCGGGCGAAACACCCCGCAAACTGGCAATTTCTTTTGTAGTTAGCCCGTTCTTGACCATATTGGAAACAGCAATCTCTACGGGTGACAAACAGTTACAAACTCCAGACAGGTTTGTCACAAAGGAAGAGCTTATATCCTCTAAATTCGAAAGAATCAGTTGGGTATAGATCTTCTGTGAAGGAGGAAGTTGAGCCTCCAATGACAAGAGAATGGGTTTTAATATCTTATCAACGTTCTGGTTGATATCATTATATATATCCTGCCGAGCAGCTTCACCCCTGGATAAAATAACTTTTAAAGCCATATTTGCTTCCTGCAACGCCTGCCGCTCAAGTTTAAGCTGGCGGTTAATCTCCTCTAATTCCTCATCTATGGCGATACGTCCAGCTATATTACCAATCTGCACGGTTACGTTATTGAGTAAAATCCGTTCCTCTTTAAGGAATGGACCTTCGTAAACAACCGGGCGCTCTTCGGTGTAGTAAATAGTGCACTCACCCATCAGTTCACCATTCAACAAAACTGGAGAGGATTGGTACCAATTGCTAATTTTAAAACCGGTGGATAAAAAGAGGTGCCCTCTGAAAACTATCTTAGCTTTGGTGATATCAGGATACTGCCAGGCATTAGGCAGAAAATTGACAAGCTCAAACAGGAATCGGTTTAAAGAGGAATGATAGCGCTCCGCCAGCTGAAAAATGCCGTACATGCAGTTCAGTTCTTTAACCCGCTCCCGCAGAGCTATTTCAACTTCATCAGTTTGACCTTCAATGGGTAGCGGAATCGGCTTCAAACAAGAACCAGTATCCTGAGTCTTGCCCAATGCAGGGTAAACCACCGGAGAATTATTGTTCTCTTGAAGATTCACTCAAAATTACCCATAAGTTATAGGCATTATATAGGTGATATTCTAGTATTTTCAATAAGGAGAATACCAGATACTCTTAACAGAGTCAATTTAAAGATGGAGAGCGACTGGCGCCCGAAACCAATAAAATACGGCTTGGAACAAATTTCGGCTTATCCCCACCTTGCTAGACCACAAAGGCAGCCTGACTATTTTCCTCTTCAAAAGGTTTTAAATTCTACTGCCGATGCAGGCGTGATGGGTAAATGCACATGTATAAAAGAGAGGAACAGGAAATTCTTCCTATTCCTTATCCTTCTTCTAATTCCATATACCGTATGCCATAAGTTTACATAAAGCAATCACAAGGCCAATAGATCGAATTATTGACACTCCGGAATCAGCGTTTGAGATTAAGACTTCCATGATGCGTCTGAGTGACAATCCTTATTTAAGGGGGTATTAAAAAGAGCAAAAACACATGCACCCAGCGAGTAATTTGCAAAAAAACAGGCAAACCCTTTATCGTCAATTTTACTGGCTGTACTAAACATTCCAGCCTGCCGAGACAAATTCAAAAGGAGAAACGTATGATTAAACTTGGGTTAGATCGGTTTGAAGTTCAAGCACTGTTCAAAAGGTCATTATCAAACCGGCAAATTGCTGAAAGTGATATATACAACTCCTTATCGGATTTAATAGGAGATGTGATAGAAGAGAACAATAATAAAATTTCACAGCAATTATCATTAAATTTATCTGAAAAGGAACAATGGAAATATGGCAAATGATAGCATAGCCCTAAACCCAAACCCGGTAACCCTGCATTTGGGGAAACCCCCCGAAGAGTTCACTAAAAAAGACCTGATAAAATTTATCGAAGACAATAACATTAAAGCTGTTAATTTTCGGCATCTGGGCGGTGACGGTCGCTTAAAAACCTTGAATTTTGTAATAAGCAGCAAGCCGCAACTGGACAGGGTGTTGTCCGCCGGCGAAAGAGTTGACGGCTCAAGCCTCTTTTCGTACATTGATTCAGCTTCAAGTGACCTGTATATTGTCCCTCGCTACAAAACTGCTTTTGTTAACCCGTTCTCGACTACACCGACACTCGAACTGTTATGTTCGTACTATACGAAAGATGGCACTCCTCTGCCGAGTGCCCCTGAGAATATTCTTAAAAAAGCCAATCAATCGTTGCTGAAAAGCACCGGCCTGACTTTTCAAGCCATGGGTGAACTGGAATACTACGTAATAGCAAATAAACAAAGCCAGTATTCCGCTACAACCCAAAAGGGTTATCAGGAATCAGCCCCTTTCTGCAAGTGGGAAACCCTAAGATACGAAGCAATGCAGGCAATAGCCAAGGCGGGAGGCCGTATAAAGTACGGTCACTCTGAGGTTGGTCACATATTTAACGAAGAGCACGAGATGGAACAAAATGAGATAGAATTTCTGCCTGTGCCAGTTGAAGACGCCGCCGACCAGCTGGTTATTGCCAAGTGGATACTGCGGATGATGGGGCACAAACACGGGGTTGTGGTAACATTTGCACCCAAAATTCTGGTTGGTCATGCCGGAAGCGGCCTGCATGTACATACCAAATTGATGAATAATGGCACAAATGCGCTGATTAACGGCGGTGGTCTCAGTGAAACAGCACGCAAGGCCATTGCCGGTTACCTAAGACTGGCTCCGTCACTAACTGCCCTTGGAAATACTGTTCCTCTCTCGTTCCTCAGACTGGTACCCCACCAGGAATCTCCCACCAATATATGCTGGGGTGACCGCAACCGCTCTGTTCTGGTACGTGTGCCTCTGGGCTGGTTAAATGTGGGGAATATGGCAAAGGATGCCAACCCGCAGGAAACAGACGAGCCCGCCGCCTTCAGCGACAGCCAAACAGTAGAATTCCGTTGCCCGGATGGATCGGCGAATATTCATCTCCTTATGGCAGGACTAGCTGTTGCCGCTCGGCATGGGCTTGAGATGGAAAATGCCCTTGAGTTAGCCAAAAAACTTTATGTTGATGTTAATATTTTTGCTGACGAAAATACCCAAATCCAGCAGGCACTCCCCCAATTGCCTTCTTCTTGCTGGGATTCAGCGGAATGCCTTATAAGAGACCGCCAGATATACGAGAAGGACAACGTATTCCCACCGGCTGTAATTGATGGCTTGGCAAAAATTCTGAAGTCATACAATGACAATGACCTCAGCCAGAGGTTCTACGGTAAAAATGATGAAATTCAGAAGCTGGTAGACCACTATTTGCATTTTGCATAAACCGGACTATTACTCCCTACCTGACGTTTGTTTAGAAATATATATAAAGGGTGCGGCTTAAGCCGCACCCTTTAGTTTGATTAAATACCCCGCAACTTAAACTGTTTAAATATTCTTGAGGAAATACAACTAACCAAAACCCAGTCTTAGTGTTTCAGGTATATTCTCACCCTCTCCCCCGTCTCCACCAAAGCTAAAAACATGCCCTTGCCTTAAAAAGCAAGAGCATTTAAACGTAAAATATCGGATGGGAGTTTCAGTTCCGATAACACTCATTTTCACAGTTGAATTAATCAAAATAAATTGAGGGGGAGTATACTCCCCCTCATAAACTTTTCCGCAACTTTTCCTCAAAAACTAAACTAAGGCTGTTTAGCTCTTCGGGTAGCCAGTTGCCACGGAAGTACTAATAGCACAACCGAAGGCAATCCCATAAACAATAAAATCATATAAGCGGGTTTTATCTCTGATTCCGCTAAACTGCCCAGGAAATTTTGGACAGCCAGAAATAATAACACTATCCCCGCTATACCCATCAGCCACTCATACCAGGTTAGCGACATTTTTTTACTCAAAAACCATATCACCAAACCCAGCAGGACAATTCCGAATAAAATACCTTCCCAAAAAATCATTTCTTGTCCTCCGTTTTAATTTGTATTAAACGCCTAGCGTCCCAGAAGTCTGGCGTAGTTAAGAGTTGAGACAGATGAACTTGAATCGCGATTCCACCAGCCATCATAATCGGTATCCACATCGGAATAGCCAAACAGCCTGTCGGAATCAGCGAAAAATTTGTTCAGGAGAGTTGTATTGGATATGGTAGATTTAATGATATTGTGCATAGAAGCAAAGTTCTGCTGAGAAAATACACAATACCCCTGGCAATATGAACAGCCGCGGCAGCGGACGTAATCAACATGCCAGTTCTTTACGCCCGGCCTGCTCCATGTATTGGGTGTGCCTGCAGGTATGCCATACTCAGGTCTGCCCAGTTTGGTGGGGAAGATGTCCCAAGTCGGTTCTTTATCCTTGTTTATGGCTTCATTCGGACACAGATCTGCACAAACACCGCATGTCTCGCAAAACTTGGTCATACCCCCGTCAATAGGCGGTGTCGGCACAACCGGTAAATCAGTAAATATACCCAGATTTACCCTGTATGCAGAACCCAGTTCAGGGCTTATGCCAATTCCGTGTCTGCCTATTTCATTTATACCTGCCAGTGCACCACCGCCCGTGTTGTAGCACCAAACGCTTTCGGAATGCAGATATCCCAATACCTTCAGGAATGCTTGCATACGTATAAGCAGTGTAAGACGCTGATTGTAACCCAGTGCAAATGATGACCCATTAATGGGCTGCATATGACCGGGTTGTGCGGGGTCACCAAGAATCCGCATAGTGTCATGCGGTTGGGTTACCTGTAAAACTATTACGTATTTCATTTTGTTCGGGAATACATGTACGGGTGCAGGAAATCCTAACCCGAAACCGCGGGGAATGACTTCACCAGTAGCATACGGCTCATCACAATCTGCCCATTTTGTAGAATCCGCAAAGGTAAGTTTCTTTACCTTGTCATCTACTTCCAGGAAACCCACTTTGTATGCACCAAAATAATGAGCAGCAGCTGTTATCATACGGCTTGCCTCTTCGGGTGTTCCAGACCAGCGGGGTACTTTTTTAAACTTCGGTGTACCGGGATTACCCCAATCAGGCCACGCATCAGGAGTGGGATCTGCGTTCCATATTTGAGGAGCAAGGGAAGGCGGTCCCACAGTTTCGTCAATAGAATGATCAAACAAGCCGCGCTGCATGGAAGCTATAAAGAGCGCATAATCCTCCATGCGGTATCCAGGCTTAGTCTGGTCCATTTTCGAAGGGTTAGTCAAAGCATCTTCATGAGTGAGATAACCGGGATATGGGCTGGGATAGCCGAAACCTTCCATTCCGGTTTTTATAGAGTGGCTGGGAGTCAGCATATTCCAATCTACTTCTATAGTCGGATTGCCATGTTCCCTTTGCTTTACCCACCAGGGGTGAGAAACTTTATTGTCAGCGCTGGGCATAAGTTCATCCAGATCATGAAAGGCCGGAGCGGCAGCCGATGCGAGGCCAAGACCGGCTCCGGATAAGCCCAAAGCCCTAACAAAATCCCTTCTGCTGAGTGTACTATGGAATTTAGACATGAAAACCTCCTTTTGTTGTAATAACATCTGTATAAATCAAAATCCTGAACAAATTGAATTTAGGCAATCACCTCCTCTCAGGATTCCCGTTGTCGTCTTAATAAACCTTGCCCGGGTGCAAAATTGCACTTAATGCGACAAAGCCGAATCCGGACAAAACAAGTAAAGAGGAAAGCAGGTTTGGAATGGTTATGCATATTTTGAATAATGCAGTTTATCTCCATACCTATACACCGGATTTTTGTAGATTATAGGATGGGGAAATTACATTAAGACCGACAGAGATTACATAATTCAGGACAAAAAAATTACCGGATTGTAACCGGCTGAGAAGGGGAATACTTTAATGCTTTGAATGTATGAGGTATTCAGATAATACTCAAAGAATACCCGATAGTGGCGTGTGATTTGATAAGTCCGTTTATTTTAGCGGCAGATTCTATCTTTATACGTAAACGGCGTATGTAAACCCTCAGGGTTTCAGTGGCGCTGGGATAATCTTCCCCCCATACGGCATTTGCCAGTTGGCTATAGCTTACAACTGCTCCCCGATGCTCCAGTAAAACCCCGATAATAATAGATTCGGTTCTGGTCAACGGTATAATTGAACCATGGCAGGTAAAACGGTTGACTCCCGGTTCGAACTTACATTCGCCGTAACGGATTACCTCACCTACAGGTATACCGGTACGGCGGCGCAGAACCGCCTTTATCCTTGCCAGTAATTCCAACTGCCCGAATGGTTTTGTTATATACTCATCCGCACCAAGATTCAAGCCTCTGACAATATCATTCTCACCCTGTTTGGCAGATATTATAATAATGGGCACATTTGAAAAAAGGCGTATACGCTTTATGGTTTCAAAACCGTTTATATCCGGCAACCCCAGATCAAGCAGGATAACATCAGGACGTTCCTTTTCCAGCATTTCGGCAGCTTCCAAACCGCTATCGGTAGTTATTATATCCACCTTATCAGTGCCGGCTTCCAAGGCAAGAGTCATAAACTCAACAATCTCCGGGTTATCTTCAACTATCAGTGCTCTCACAAACTGATTTCCTTTCTATCTGATTCTCCAAAAGGTACTACCAAAGGTAACACAACAGTAAAAACACTGCCGGTACCCGGTTTGCTTCTGACCCTTATATCCCCGCCATGCAGTCGGACAATCATCTTTGAAAGCGGTAAACCTATACCCAAGCCGCTCATCTCATCACTAAGCTGTTTGCGACGGGAGTAGGGTTCAAAAATCCACTGCTGATTCTCCGGGCTTATGCCCTTTCCATTGTCTTTAATCGTAATCTTCACCCGTTCTCCATATTTGGCAACGTGTACATCAATGATCCCGCCCGGTGAAGTAAACTTAATAGCATTGCCTATAAGGTTAAGCATCACCTGCGAAAGACGGCTTTCATCACCCTGGATTACGGGTAAATTCGGAGTTATTTTTAAAGTAAGCGTATGCTTTTTATTTTCTGCCCAATGCTTTAAATATAAAACCGTATCCTGCATAAGCTCGGCAATATCTATTTGCAAAACCTTTAACCGGAGCAGACCCATTTCTCCCCGAACCATACACATCAGGTCATCTACACGGGCATCCAGATTTTTTGCCCCGCGGTAAATATTTTCCGCCAACCGCTTCAGGGTAATATCAGACGCTTTTGCTATCAACATTTCACTCGCACCAAGCAAAGGCGTCAAAGGTGTTTTCAATTCATGAACCAGATACCGGTTAAAATCAATACGCCGATCCATCTGTTCCTGAAGTTGTTCAGTTAATCTTTTCTCTTTTTTATAGCGTTCACCTAGCCGGCGTTCCATATTTTTCCTGTCTGTTACATTCCGGAAAATAGTAAAACTGAATCCTTCCGACTTCATGATATGGGCAGTCACTTCAAATGGCACTATATGCCCGTCCTTGGCCACAAAAGCTATATTAAACTGAAGCCGTCTGTCAGATTCTGAACGTTGTCTTACATTCCTCCGTGACCGCTGAAAAAAAGGCTTGTAAGCGGGAGCAATCAAATCATCATTGCTTATACCTAAAAGCTCCTGGCGGGAATACCCCAGCCATTCACACATAATATCATTTATATCAATGATATTGCCCAAGATACCATCGGTATAATCTATCAGCGCCAATCCGTCATGCGCTTCCTTAAAGAAACGATGATACACCCTATCTCCCGCAAGGGGGTAGGCGATCTCTCCATAAGCATTATTATTTGTATGGGACATAGACATAATCAGTAGTTTCCCGCCCGTTTTCAATAGTTTTATTTGAAAACTTAAATCCGCACCGGATTTACAGGATTTTAAATAACTAAACTAATAAATATTCCACTGTTCAGCATTGGTTTGGCAAATTTTCTGACCTCCTGTCAGATAGAACAAGCCAAACCAGATTCTCGCAAATAAACCTATTCTAGCATTGTTATTAACAGGTATAAAGACTCTAAATCCATCAAACCCATGCAGAAAAAATCTAACGCAACCGGGTAACTGAGGTGATTTTAGGGTTATTCCCTTATACTCGCATAAAACCCCAGCCATTATTCAGGAAGCAGCCAACCCTCCCTCATTTTCATTAAAGCAAAAAATATATCCTCGCTTAAAAAGCGAGGATATGTGTACATAAATGTATGGACGGGGAATAAGAGGTATTTAATAACCACTTTCCCACTTATGCAAGAAACAGTACAATAAAAAGCGGGGGAATCCCTTCCCCCGCTTGGGTATAACCGGTAAATCTGGTTTAAGCCTGTTTAGCGCGCCGGGCCACCAACTGCCAGGCAATCACCATGAGAATCAGGGCAGGTATGCCTATAATTGCCAGACCCATCAAAGCGGCAAACGGGAAGAGCTCCTCTAAAGCTCCGAAAAAGTGCTGGACAGCCAATAAAAGCAGAGCAAACCCTATTCCGCCTATCAGCCATTCGTACCAGCTGACTTTCAGATTCCGGTTACGCAACCAGCTTGTAATACCGAACAAAGCAGCTGCA
The DNA here is from genome assembly GCF_001889305.1 of Dehalococcoides mccartyi. Classification (NCBI taxonomy): domain Bacteria; kingdom Bacillati; phylum Chloroflexota; class Dehalococcoidia; order Dehalococcoidales; family Dehalococcoidaceae; genus Dehalococcoides; species Dehalococcoides mccartyi. Next base: position 1,497,672 of record NZ_CP013074.1, read on the forward strand.
ATAACAGCTCCAACCAGCATAAGGGGTACAAAATACTCCATGTCAATTTTCTCCTTTTCTAAGTTGCTTACTGTCTCAACAGGTTAGGATGAGTGCCATAGATAAACCATTCATCAGGGCTATTCCACCATGATGTGGGATCCTTATCCTGCTTACCGTAATGCAGAACACCCTCCATACTGGTAAAGAAGCTGTTGAACAGCGGGCTGGTAGCTACAGTTGATTTAACAATACTGTGTACAAAGCTTCCATCACCGATGGTGTTGAACGGACAGTTACTCTTACAAGCACTGCCACAAGGCGTAAAAGTACAAGAGAACAGGTTGCAGCGCCAACCTTTATAACCGGGGATATTGTACATTAACTTGGTACCGCCGACCTGCTTGTCATCAGACCAGCTCTGGCCGCAGTTATTATCCCAGCTGCGGTTAATGCCGCGTTCCTGTATGGCACCTACGGGGCATGTTTCAGCACAGATACCACAGGTTTCGCAGAATTTAGTAAAACCGGAATCTATCGGATTAGTCACCGGTAACGGTAAATCAGTGTAAAAAACGGCATGAGTGCGCAGCAGACTACCATACTCAGGGGAGCCGGTAACCTGACCCATACGGCAATGTTCACCAAGACCGCTCCAGAGATCCCAAGCCACAGCTGATTGGATATCATGCCCGTAGGTTACGTTGTAACCCAAACCGCGGATAAATTGTTCCACAATAGCCTTGGCAAAGGCAACCCGTACATAAGACATTTCTTCTGTACCAGCAAAACCTGCACCTGACAGGGAGCGGCGTAAAAATCCGTCACAGGAGATATTATGGGTTGCAATGACGTACTTTTGCGAAGTGGGTATATGGAAACTAGTCGCATCCATATAGGATTCAGTTATGTCTGAATCCAAAACGATATGCTTATTACCTCCGGAAGATTCATTACCTGTCCAGCCTACACCGGAATATTCCCAAAGGAAGTTCTGGGATTTTTCATCCAGCATAGTGGTACCTATTACCGGCCCCAAGCCGACCAGACTAAAAACTGCCCTGAGCATAGCTGCATTTTCTTCAGGTGTTCCCTGCCATGCAGGCATATTTATTTCGCTGGGGCGGGGTGCCGGGGATGTCGTTGGCATACCATGCTGATTTAAACCACGACAAAATCCGGATTTACCATAGGCGGATGCCCAAAAGGAACTTGATAAAGCCTTATCCCGTATAGTCGGCCCGGCATAATCAGGCCAAATTTCCTTTGCTTTTTCAGTTACAGCCTCTGTGTTTTTCTCTAAGTTTGCATGAAATGCCTGCGGACCACCCGGATAGCTCATCATTACAGTCGGAAAATCCCAGTTTGCAAAACCGCGTAAATCACGGCGTTTCATCAGGTTCCAGTCTATCTCGACGGTGGGATTACCGTAGTCTCTCTCCTTAACCCACCAGCCACGTTTATTGGTTACTTTGGCTGAGCTAGCAAGTTCATCCAGATCACGAAATTGGGGGATTACCGCCCCGGCAGCACCCAAACTTGCTCCTGTAAGACCCAGACCCTTCATAAAGTCCCGTCTGCTTACTGTGCTATGGAATTGGTTCATATTTACACTCCATTCATATTATTTTGGCAGGGAAGACCAAACCTTTTTATCCTATTTTCACCTCCTTATCTTCACCAGCAGCCAATAATTTGACTGCCCGTGAAACCTTTGAAGCAGTTTATCTATATAGTTTTTCTATGTAGATAAATTATATCACCTTAGTCAAGGGGATACTTGGTTTGAATATGAGAAAAGTAACAGCTAAAATTGGCATTATAAGGAGATAAGAATATGCCTAATTTCTACTTTTTTGATTTCGGGGATAAAAATGTCGAGTTGTTCGGCATAATAATGCGAACCAGAAATATCCTCTACAAACTCTCTAAGCGACAACTTCATCACCTAGATATAAGCCCGGAACAGTCAACTATTCTTAAAGTCGTAAAAAATAGCCCCACTCCCCCAACTCCCATCCAGATATCCCGCCAGCTCCTTAGAGAACCGCATACTATTGCTATTAATCTGAAACGAATGCAGAATAAGGAACTGATTACTCTGGAACAGGATTCTGAATGGAAAAACAGGCTAAGGGTTAAACTGACTGACAAAGGTCAGCAACTTTGTGAAAAATCTTTATCCCCTGATTTTTTTCAAGAAGTGTTTCAGGATCTGACCGAAAAGGAAATTGACCAGTTCAAAAGTACTTTGGAGAAACTTTTAGCAGCTAATATGAAGAGACTGAAAACCCAAAAACCGGAATGACTGACAGATTCCCTAGATAATATATTCAGGTTATGCCTTTTATAGAAACTATTTCTACAAAAAACACAGGCGGGGGCATGCCCCCGCCTGTGTTTGCATGAACCAGTATGGTTTTAGGCTTTTCCTTTATTGCCTGCTATTAGCCGCCAGTCTACAACACCCAGTATCACCGCTATAATGCCGAAGATACCCATGCCTACCCAGGCGGCTTTGGTATCATTTTCAGCCAGTGATCCATAAAAGTGCTGGACAGCTGCAAACAGCGCCAGAGTGGCAAGTACGGCAATCAGCCATTGCCACCAGGTTATCTGCTTATTTTGCTTTATAAGCCAGTATACAGACAGGGCAAATACTGTTCCGACAGCTAAACCTATAAAATACATATTGCTTCTCCTTTCAATTCCCTAGGCCGTGGTATCAAAACCATAAGTAGGTTGTTCAATATCCCAGAACTCCCACTGTGGTTTGCGGCCGTATTCCATAAACCTTTCCATGTTGGCAAAGAAGCCGTTAAAAGCAGGTATATTGGTTGTGGTAAGTTTTACCATATCATGGATAAAAGATTGTGAAGTTGAGTTAAAGGGGCAGGTGCCCTGACAGGTGGGGCAGTGCGGACAATCCGCATTATTGGTCCGCCAACCTCTATATTGACCCTGTGCCAAGCCATTTTTGGCCGCCGCCGGATTTTCCCAGGTTGATTCACCCTTCTGGATAAGTCCGAAGGGGCAGGCATCCGCGCAGATACCGCAGGTTTCACAGAATTTATATGCCCCGAAATCTATGGGTTTAGTAGGAGCTACCGGTAAATCAGTCAGCAGTGTCCATCCGCTAGCCCGGTTAGTCGTACCATTCTTAGGGTGAATAGCAGGGGAAGACATCCGCCCGTGTTCGCCAAGACCGGTCATAACAGCTAATGGATTAGAGAAATACAAGCCGCTCATATTCAGGCATTGATAACCCAAACCACGGATGAACTCCTGCATATGGCAAATCATCTTGACATAACGGGCATAACAATACCAGACGGTAAAACTCTCGGTAATACCAGCCTGACGGCGGGTACCCTCGAAGCTCTGGCGGGCGGTAAAGGTAATTATGTATTTGCATTTGTTGGGTATGGCATATTCATCTGCTGTCTCATATGCCTCCTCTATATCCTTAAACGCAATCTGTTTACCGCCTGCGTCACCGGTATTGAAGCCACTGCCGGCACCCTTGACCTTGTGGAAGAATTTTATAGTATCGGTATCAAGCTCCGCACACCCTACATCCTGACAACCCAGGAAACGGAAGGCATTGCGCAGGGTTTTGAAGTTTTCTTCAGGTGTACCCTGCCATTTTTGGGCACCAAAATCCTGCGGACGGATAGTAGTAGCTGCCTGAGGACCGAGAAAAGAACTGAAGGTAGCGGTGCCGCCAGCTGCCAGTATAGCACTGCGCACATTAATCCTCTTGCCTCCCTGGTATATCTCGGCCGGCCACTGCCCCATCATCATAAATTTACAGGCATTGTCCAATGCGGTAGAACGGATATCACCCGCACCGGCATAACCTTTATCCCAACCGGGGAATTCCTTTTCGCAGTAATCATACAGGGTCAGTGCTTCTTCAGGTGTTTCAAGGTCGGTCATATAACCGCCGATTACACCCGCAGTCTCAAATTCAGCCGCTGTAGGCCGGCGGTGAGATTTAAAATTGTTGGCATTCGGACGCTCAAGAGCATTCCAGTCAATCTCTACCGTGGGATTTTTGATTTCTCTTTCCTTGACATACCAGGGATATTTATTAACATTAGACCCAAAAGACGTTAATTCATCCACGTCATGAAATACCGGCGCTGCTGCGGCTACCGCACCCAGCCCTGCACCTGCCAAACCCAGGCCTTTCATAAAATCACGTCGTGATAATGTACTGTGAAGTTTTGACATACAGACTTCTCCTTATTTCACTTGTTTTTGCTATTAATATGGCACTTTCCGGTCTTTTCCGGATGTCATCTTTCAGCTTCACCTCCTTGGCAGCCATGATTTACGGCAAAAGGCCGTTCAGGCACATATAAGTAGAGACCAGATATTTTTACCGTCAGCAAGATTTGCACACTCCTACCCAAGCCAATAACCCACGCCTCTTTGCTGGATGATTTTAGAGCCTGACAGCTTACTTTTAAGCCTGCGCATGTAATAATGCAAAGTATCCAGACTGACTTTTTGTTTACCCCAAACGATATCTATAATGCTTTGGTATTCCATTAATTGCCCTTGATTTAATTTCAAACAGGTATTAATCCGGCTCTCGGTCGGGGTGAGCGAGGTTCGGTTTTTGCAGTGGAGGGGGTTACCATCTTTACTACGCCTGTTTTGGCCGCCCGTTTTATTGGGTGGAAACTTGCGTTTACGCCTGAGGATGGAAGTGATTCTGGCTTTCAGCTCCCTGGGATTGGGAGGCGAAGATATAAAGGAGTCTGCTCCCAGCTCAAGAATCTCGGCAGATTCATTCCGGTTGCCCAGTACCAATATAGGCATATAAGCCAGCTTGTTTATAAGATGGGCTAATTCAGGAAGAGGCAACTTAAGACGGGTTTGATTTACTATCACTAAATCTGCATAAACCCGAGAAGCTTTTTCTAAGCCATCAATTTCAGTTGCGGCTGTAATGATTTGATAATCCGCAGCTTTTAATAAAGTGATAAGTGCTGATGTATCAGCTATGTCATCTATTAGAAGAATAAGTTCTTTTGACATCTTAATACCTTAACCTGTGCCAAAACCATATCACATGAAGGTATCGAAACTGGTGGAGACTATACTGTTTAGGAGTATCTTTAATGAAGATTCGGTTTAATTTGGTGAATTTATGACGAAAAGCCTTAACCGCAAAACAACAATTCACCTGCTGTCAGGTGAAAAATATCCGGCTCAGAATTGCCTTTTCAGGCTGTAGCCTAACCCTCTTTCGGTAACAATTATCCTGGGATACTCCGGATTTACTTCTATCTTGGCTCTCAAATTATGAATATGCTTCTTTAACAGGTTGAGATCCCCGCTGTACTCCGTGCCCCATACCTTCTCAAGCAATATCCTGTAGGTAAGCACTTGTCCGCTGTTTCTTGCAAGTAAAGCCAGCAGGCTGAATTCGATAGGGGTCAGATGAACAGGTGAACCGAACAGGGTAAGCTCCCGCCTGTTAAAATTGACTTCCAAGCCATTGCTAATAGGTATGATACTCTCGACCTTGAAGCCCAAATTCATATTACGCCGTAAGAGTGCATGAGTAACCGCCTGACACTCTATCCCATTAATCGGCTTTTCTATGCATTCATCTGCCCCGTCTTCCAGAAACTGGACTTTACTGCCAACCTCGCTGATAGGATTAAGAATAATAATGGGTATATCAGAAAATTCGCGGATACTGACAAGGATATTCGGGGCTGCCGAATTTAATAGACAGGAATCCAGCACAATCAGGTCTGGCGACAAATTCTCTATCAAACCTATCCCTTCGCTGATATTGCCAGATACGGTGTGTTCCAGATTTTGGTAACGGATTTTGAGGCACAACACCAGGTCTTTTAAGACTTGCGGATCGTCACATATTATTAGTATTTTCATTGCATGCTGATTTTCCTTATTTCAGATTAATCTCCAATACGGAACAGTTAAAGCTATCCATCCGCATATCAGGGTGATGGTAAAATTAGCATGTTGGCACTGCCTTTATTATGTTGCACGTAAAACCATAGATACTCCTTTCGCTCTCCAAGTATAGTTTGGTACATGCCGAAAATATTAAATATTCCCATTCAATAAATTTAACATACAAAAGTGTAGAAACAGGTTCATATTGTGTTTAAAAAGGTTTATTCTTCTGGAAATCCCGTTTAATATTGTGAATGTTGGACGATACCGAACAGATATTTTTTATTCACCTCCGGTATTTATGACCAGCTATGAATAGTATATAATAAGATTATCTACCTAGACTATCTTTACATCCATAGTTTATGGTCTGCATATATGATTGTCAATACCTGTTAATAAACAGCAATACTAATGTATCTATTTTGGCATTTAGGCAAAAACTATACGTGAAAAAGCTTCGGCGGATACGCACAAATAGGTAAGTACAAGTTATAAAAACACAAGTTCTGTGATAATATATATAGGTTAGGAACTATCAGTGATCAAGATTTGTTGGGAAGATAACATGGAGAAATCCAATCATCTTACAAAACACCACCTGCTGTGGATAATGATAACCCAGATTGAACACATAGTCGGGCAGTCATTTTCTCAAGAGCTGAGAAAAATCGGTCTGACACGGGAAAAATGGGCAGTTATCCATGAATTGGTGTATCTGGGCGGAGAATCTACCCCATACAGGCTTGCAAAGAGATTTGTATACGAGCCGCATTCTATTTCGGCTCTTCTTAGCCGTATGGAACGTGAAGGGTTCATACAGAAAACAAAAGATTTAGCCAAGAAAAATATGGTAAGAGTGTCCCTGACTGACAAATCAAAGGAACTTTACCCCAAAGCCATGAAAATTTGCCAGGAACTTTTTAAGGATATCATGGGGGATATCCCTGAAGAAGACGGCATCGGATTGATGGAATCTATAGCCCGGTTACGGGATTATTCAATTATCTCAGCGGCAAAGAGAAAACACCTCACACCTTTTAAATACGAATAACAGGCATATTCGGTATTACTCTCCTCCGGGATTTTTTATGAATTTCCCTTTAATGACCTCATCTTGCCCTGCTTGTACATGGTATCTCTGATTAAGGCTTGTACCTTAGGCAAAATAAGGTTAAATAAAAAAGGGGGAAGCCAGCTTCCCCCCAAAAAAATCTGTTGACCTTTCCTAAACTAGGACTGTTTTGCCCTTCGGACTACCAGCTGCCAGGCAACCACCAGAAGAATCAGGGCAGGTATGCCTATAATCGCAAACCCCATCCAGGCTGCATAGAAAAACAGCTCTGTCATAGCGCCTAAAAGGTGCTGGACTGCCAGCAGAAGAAGCCCCAGACCCAGAATGCCTATGAGCCACTCGTACCAATTGACTTTTACGTTGTTCTTACGCAGCCAGGAGATAACTCCGAACAGGCCGGCAGTAACAACAACCCCAATCAGTATAAAAGGTATAAAATTTTCCATTACGGTTTCCCTTCTCTATTTTTGTTACTGGCGTAAAGAATTCGGGTTGGTGCCATAGACATACCAAGCCTCAGGTGTCTCCCACCAAGATGAAGGCTCTTTATCCATGTAGCCATACTTCAGGGTTTCTTCCATATTCCTGAAGAACCCGTTGAACAAGGAAGTATTTGACACGGTTGCTTTAACTATACTGTGCATAAAGCTGCCGTTATGCAACGCATTGAATGGGCAGCTAAATTTGCAGGCAGCGCCGCAAGCCGCTTTTGTTGTTACACAAGTGAATGTATCACATCTCCAACCCTTGTATCCGGGGATATTGTACATAGTTTCTGTGCCGCCGTTCTGGATATCATTCGCCCAGTCCTGACCGCAGGCATTATCCCAATTGCGTCCGATACCTACCGGAGATATAGCCCCGACAGGACAAGCATCGGCACAGATACCGCAGGTTTCACAGAATTTGGTTAAACCCGCATCAGAGGGATTGGTAAATGCCAGAGGCAAATCAGTATAGAAAGTGGCATGAGTCCGCATCATACCGCCATATTCGGGCGAGACAGCGTTCTGCCCCATGCGGGAATGTTCGGCAACACCGCTTAAAAAGTCCCAGACGAGTGCCGGCTGCAGAGCATGCCCGTAAACCACATGGTAACCCAAACCGCGTATAAACTCTTCAACAAAGTTCTTGGCTATGGCAACGCGGCTGTATGAAATGGATTCGGCCGGGGTGCCAAGCGGCGAATAGGTACGGCGGGTCAATTCGTCTAATGACAGGTTGTGGGTTGAAATTACATATTTGTGGGAAGAGGGTATGTGAAGTGTATTGGGATTTTGTGTCCGGTAAAACTCGCTTATATTATCATCAAAAATGACATGTTCACTGGGCTGACCCTGCGGTAACCAGGTCCAGGAATCACCAGTATATTCGTAAACAAAATTCTTGGTTTTTTCATTTAGTTCGGAGACACCTACCATAGGGCCCAAACCCATTACGCTGAAAGCCGCCCTTATCATCATAAGGTTTTCTTCCGGTGTACCTTCCCATTTGGGAATACCCAATTCCTCAGGAGTAGGAGCCGGGGCTACTTTCCAGCCGCCTTGAGTAGTATTTAAGGCGTAAGTACCAAATGTACCCACTGAACCCAAAGCATTGGCCAAAGCAAGGTCCCTGGTGCTGGCCGTGTAATCAGGCCACAATTCCTTTAGTTTGTCACTATTTTTCTTTGCCGCACTTTCCAAACCTGCCATCAGGGCAGGCGGGCCGCCGGGGAATTGGAACGGCAGGTAATTCATAGTCCAGTTATCATACTGGCGCAAGTCTCTGCGTTTGATAAGATTCCAGTCAAGCTCTATACCTATATCCCCGAATTCCCTATTCTTTATATACCAGGGGCGGTTAAGGGTCGCCTGAGCGGAAGACATAAGTTCATCCAAGTCATGGAAAACAGGCGTGGTTGCGGCAGCCGCACCGATTCCGGCACCAGCCAGACCCAGCCCCTTCATAAAATCCCGACGGGAAACTGTGGAGTGTTTCTTAATCATAAAAGATCCCTTTCAGTTTAATTTCGATAAAGTCCCTGTTTATTAATAAGCATGTATTTGCTCCTGCAACACCCCCTTCCTTCACTTAAAATACATCACGGTTTATTCGCTCCCTCACATTTAGAAACATGACCTATCCGTAATAAAAACCCTGCGGTTTCAGGTAAACTTAATCTGCACCAATATCATTTGGCAGATACCGTCAAACTCTGGTCAGCTTTCTTGCTTTCCAGCTTGCAGCGCTTGATATCCATGTACCAGACGCCCATACCCCCGAATTTGGCCTGTTCGTCAAATACCCTGTCCCATTCCTCTATGACCAGCCGTGATTTGAAGATAGGCCCGTCGGTTACAAAGGTGTGGTAATAGCCCACATTGCCGTTCGGCGATAAACTGTGCCGCAGCTTAAGCTCCGAGAGCATTTCCTTATCCAGCTTGCGCCCCAGCCAGCTCTCTCCCAGCTCGGTGCTGTCTGCCGCCAATATCCGTACCTCAAACCCCAGCTCTATCAGCTCCCCAAGCAGGGTGGCACGGTTGTCCTCCCAGAGCGGCAGGTGGTATTCCATACCGGTTGGCTCACAGACACTCTTTATCCAGTTAAGGTGCTTTCCGGCAAAACTGTTGCCTATATTGACGTCTCCGAAGACTACCCCGTTAACCCCCTCTTCCTTAAGATGGTTAAGCATACGGCGGTAGTTGTCATCGTACCCCTCGGCGGCTGACGGCCACTCCAGAAGGGGTATGCCTATTGCTTCGGCCTGCATCCTGAGTGTTTCCGGTGAAAGCAGGTGAGGCCAGAGCCTGCCGCTGCTTTTGGTGATTATGCTGGCCAGGTATTTGACCTTAAGCCCGCTCTTTATAGCTTTATAACAGGCAAGGGTGCAGTCTTTGCCCCCGCTCCACGATACTATTACTTCTTTCATACTTTGCCCCCCTGTGTATTCCAAAACCGGCACTTTTACAGGTGTGAATCAAAATCAGGTATAAACCGGTAGATATCTTCTTTAGTCCAGCCGCTCATGCCCCACTGGCTGCGGTCACGCCCGTTATTAGTCTTCCAGCACTTTACGTACTTCGCCTCCTGCGGGCGCACCGGGTGAATAAGGCAGCTTCCACCCTTTTCATCAAAGAATATGCAGTACCCCCGGTCAAAGGTGCGTATAGGCGGTATCCGCCCTCCGGTTATGTCTTCTTCCCCGTGTTTTGCCCAGCGCAGAAAAAAGGTGCGGCAGTCTTCGGTATCAGCTACCATATATTTGGAAACAAGCTCTGCCACAGTCAGCTTCAGGTAATCCGCTATCGCGGGCAGTTCTTCAGGGCGGGGTATGCAGACATATGTGTAGCAGCAATGCCCGCATCTCACGCAGCTCTTTACCCCGAGCATGGCGGCAGGCGGGTGCTTCTTGGCCATATCAGCCAGATGGGCTTCATATTCGCGGGCAAGAGATTTCCAGTAGCTCTTCTCCTGCTCCGTATACGACGGTGTGCCGCTTGGGTTAACCACCGGACAGTGTCCCTTGATTTGTTACTGCGGATATTTGTTGAAGGCGTTTCATCGGTCTTTCCCCCCTTGTATGGGTTCGGGCGGGCAGGTGGCAGTCTTTCCGCATATGCCTTCCTGCCCGCCCCTGACTTAATTGCTAAGCTGTTTTACTTCTGCCGGAAAGAAGTCTCCACTCCACCACTGCCAGTATCACTGCCAGTCCTGCAAACAGTGCAAACCCGAACCAGGCAGCACTGGTTTCAAAACCTGCCAGCGATGACAGAAGATGCTGGGTGCCGACACTCATCAAACCGATTATGAGCACACTAAAAACCCAGTCATACCACTTAAAGCTGACTTTGCGGTTCAGAGTGTATAAAACTGAGGCTATTACTATTCCTATGAGCAGCCCTATCAGATAAAACATTCCTATACTCCTTTTCGGATTATTGCCCTATATTGAGGTATCTATACCGGTTACCGGCTGTTCGGAATCCCACCACTCTGCAGGCGGCTTCCGCCCGTAATCAAAGCTCTTGTCCATAGTGGTAAAGAAGCTGTTGAAGATTGAAGTAGTGGAAACTGTGCCCTTGACCAGTTCATGTATGCCTGATTTATCAAAGGCATTGAACGGGCAGGTACCCTGACAGACCGGACAATGGGAACAAACTGCCATGTCGGTGCGCCAGGTCAGGTAACCGCCGTACTGGTACGGCTTAGCCGCATCCCAGGTGGGCTCATCCTTGCTGATAGCTCCCATCGGGCAGGCATCTGCGCAGATACCGCAGGTCTTACAGAATTCACGTCCGCCGAAGTCTATAGGTTTGCACTCTTCAAGCGGAAGGTCGGTAAGTACGCCGTGCATTACCCGGACAGAAATACCGTATTTGGGAGTCATAACACCGCCCCAGCGGGAAAGTTCGCCGGCACCGGCCAAAATACCGGTGGCACCGGTGGGTGCAAAACGGCCGTTGCAGTTGTCCAGTGAGATATATCCCAAACCCCACAGGAAGTCCTGTATGCTCTTAACTATCTTTACCCAGCTGGTGTAATAATATGACTGACCAGCATTCTGGGTTGTGCCAAGGGCATGACGGGTAACTTCGCCGGGCTGACGGGATGAGAACTGCAGGAACCATTTCATCCTGCGGGGTATGACAATCTTGGTGGGACGTATGGCAGGCGTACACACGATATCATCCACATCACCGAATTCAAAGGTGGTGGGTGCACCATGAGTTATCAGCCATTTTTCACCAAACATTACCTTAAGGAAGTGGTCATCTACCGGTATGGCGGTGACATCGTCAAAGCCGTAAAAACGGACTGCCGCCCTTACAATTTTTAAAGCCTCTTCGGGAGTTCCCTGCCACTTGGTTCCGCCGCGCTGCTCAGGCGGAGGCATAATCCTCCAACCCTCGGGATGGTCAGTCAGACCCATATACGCGCCATGGGTTGCCATGATTAACTCTTTAGGGAACATACCCATGTTAAGCAGGGCAGCCCCCATAACCAGAGCGTTGTCCTTTATATCCCCGATATAATCAGGGTATTCAGGGTCTGCTGAAGTACCGGGGAATCCCAGTGTGCTTGCGCCTTTTTCCCAATTCGGGTATTTTTCCAGAATACGGTCCATCTTCATCCGGTGAATCTCGGATTCCGGATAGGCGGGAGTGATTAACCCCATAGGGGGAGGGCCTTTATAGGCAGGCCCCAAGGTCGGGAGTACATCCCAATCAATAGGGGTGGTAGTCTCATTTACCTGTTTAACCCACCAGGGCATATTAACCCGTGCCATGGGTGCTGAAGCCATTTCATCCAAATCACGGAAAACCGGGCTAACCGCAGCTGCTGCGCCTGCCCCTGCGCCTACCAAACCCAAGCCCTTCATGAAATCACGTCTGCTTAGAACACTATGAAACTGGGCCATCTTAGCCTCCTTTTACTAATTGCCTTTAATAATTCCCGTGTATACCATTAACCCCGGTTGGATTTCTCTATACTCACACCTCCACGTACTTATGTATTGGTAATAGTCTTAATCATTTGGTTATTCAAGGCAGCCACCAATTTGATCCTTGAGACCAGCCACGGGAAACAGGTGATGCGCCCTTAAACCCGGGGGTTAAAAAATTCTGACAGAAACCCGGAATCCTTAAAGAACACCTGCTAAACGGCAGCACAGCCTTTTGAGGCCGCACCGTAAGAATCAGGCAACTTGTCAGTTTACTCATACTAAACATGTCAAACCTGTATGCAGGAGATTACCAATAGCTTTTTCCCAGCTTTATATTTGTCTTGCCCGATATGTTGTCATGTAAAGCTATACATGACAAGTTTACATGACAAGTGTTAATAAAAACATCGTACTAAAGTACTAGTACCACCTGAAAACAAAAAAAGCGGCAATGCCGCTCTCTAAGCTGAAGCTGGGGAAATTATTTGTTAATCAGCTTTGAATTTCATATTCTTAAGGACATCTGACGCAACTTTGTTAATCTTCTCCAGCATGACAATAAATGATTCAACCTCGGTTTCATTTAAAACCTTAAAAAGTACATCGTGTTGGGTTTTTATTGTTTTCTCAATACCCTCACAAATTTCCACACCCTTTGGAGTGAGTTCAATCCTTATCAGATTTTTGTATTCCAAATCTTTAATCAGATTTATAGTGCCGTTTTTTTGCATCCGCCCAAGTATTCTGGAGACCGCCGCTGCATCACGCCTGATTATCTTTCCGAGTCTGGTAGGAGTCATCGAAACTGATGAATTGTGAATTTCAACCATAATAATAGCCTGCTCCGGTGTAACACCAAGAGGCTGAAAACTCTTTGTAATAACTCGGTAGACTAAAACCCGTACTTGTTCAAGCCTTAAACCGGCTTTTATATATTTATCCTCTGTGCCAAAGGAAACCCAGTACTGGTCGGCTTCTTTTTGCTTTCTGCCCGGTACCACAGCCATAAAATAGACCTCTTTTTATTACTATATTACACTGACGATAATCATGCTAGATAATATATTCTAGGATTATATGCCATTTTACATACCTAAGACAAATTAAGCCGCATCTCAACTGAATAAAAAATGCCCTCACCTTAAGAAGCGGGGACACTTTAACTAAATAACCCGGCAGGGAAATTAAATAGAGCTAATCCTATAAACTAGACCACCGTAAAATCCAGCCTGAAATATTCGCTTATGCCTATATATAGAGCCACCTGATAATGCCCCTTTAAAAACCCTCCTTCAGGTTTTTCCAGAGAGTCAGTATGCACGCAGGTAGACGAATCAATAAGGGAAATACTTTGTATCTCATTTCCTTCAAAAAACCAGACTACCATGGTAGCCGCACAGCATACATCCAACGAACGCGGCTGCCAACTGAAATATATCACAGGAGTATCTGAAGTGAAGGTGTCACAGCGGTCTGCCGCTATGCCATCATTGCCTATAGCAGATGAAGTATGGGCATTAAATATCCTGGCGTAATCCAGTGAAAAAGGAACTGCGCCGGTATCTTGGGCGGCATCACCGCAACCACTACCAAACAACATTATCCCGCCTGCCAGCACTGCCGTCAGCCATATATTTATAAACTTGAATGATTTCATATACCTATACCCCTGTATCACTTGAATTTCTGAAATATTCTGCACTGAAATCCGGTATGAATCTATAAATATCATCCTGTTTCCAGCCGGTCATACCCCAGAGGTTCTTGTCCCGGCTCTGGCGGTCATCCCAGCACCTGATTATCTTGGCATCGTTCGGCCTGACCGGATGAATACGGCAGGTCTTCTTTTCCTTATCAAAGAAGATGCAGTAACCGCGGTCATAAGTCCGTCTGGGATGTATGCGGGCACCTGTTATATCCTCCTGCCCTTCCTTCGCCCACCTGAGGAAAAAGGTCTGGCAGTCCGCCGTATCCGCCACCATGTACCTGTCTATCAGCTCCTTGACCGAAATATTCAGGTATTCGGCCACAGGGGGAATTTCATCAGGACGCGGCATGCAGGGGTAACACAGGCAGCAGTAGCCGCAGCACTGGCACTTTTTAAAATTGAACTTGGAGGCCATGAAATGCCTTCCGGCCTGTTCACGGCAGTAGTTTTCATACCCGGCTGTCAGGGCGCGATAGTTTGAAATATCACGGGCAGAAAGATTGGACATAAACGGACGAAGCTCTTGCATGGTTTCCCTCCGGGTAAGGTAACAGTATCAGGGGGTACTTAAGTTGTACCCCCTGATACTTTAAAAGGCTATATGGACTGCTTGTGCCGTCTTAAGAGTGCCCAGGTAGTTGCCAGCAGGAGAACTGCCAAGATGAAGAAAACCAGAAACCCCATCCAGGCAGATTCGGGTTCATTCTCTACCAGAGACCCGAAATAATGCTGAACAGCACCTATGCCCGAAAGCAGACCCAGAGCACCTATCAGCCATTCATACCATCTGACGGCTGTCTTGGCTCTAAGCCAGTTTACCAGTAAGGTTAAAGCAGCACCGAAAAGTACGCCTATCCAAAAAATCATTTTATATAATCTCCTATACCGAAGTCGTTATTAGTAACTGGTATCGACCCCATACGGATAGTCATCCACTTCGTCCCACCAGGTAGCAGGATTCTTCCGCCCGTACTTAAAGGACTTTTCCATATTCTTGAAGAAAGTATTGAACACAGGTGTGGTGGAAACAGTGCCCTTGACTACGTCATGTATAAACGAGCCGGGGTGGGAATTGAAGGGACAGGTACCCTGGCAAATGGGACAGTGGGGGCACTTGGTATAGTCACAGCGCCAGCCCAGGAAACCTGCGTTGCCAAAGGTATTATCATCTCTCCATGTAGGTTCACCGGGATTGATAGCCCCGAAAGGACAAGCCTCGGCACAGATACCGCAGCTTTCACAGAATCTGCGGGCACCAAAATCAATGGGGCGGCTGGGTGGCAGCGGCATATCAGTCAGGAAACCCCAGGTAACTCTGACGGTAATGCCGTAAAGCGGGTGGTTTACATATGAAGCACGGGAAAGTTCACCCAGACCACCCAGAACCGCCCAAGCACCAGCCGGAGAAAGGCTGTTGTTGCCGGCACTTATCATCTGGTAGCCCAAACCGCGGGCAAAATCCTGGAAGTGGGCTTTGGTATTGTAGGCGCGTTCGTAACTGGTTTCTGTAGCCGCTCCTTCAAACCTGCCGGACTGGCGGCGGGTCCATTCGTATGGCTGACGCATAGTCCAGAGGAAAATATATTTGCATTTGTTGGGAATAGTAACTTTTCGGGGAGTTTCAATACATTCCTCAACATCTCCGAATTCAAGTGTTTTGCCGTACTGGTCAACAGTAAAGACAAGTTTTTTAAGGTTATCATCAAGTTCCAAAGCACCCACGTCTTCACCGCCAAAATAACGGATACCGGCTTTCAGGGTTCGGAGGTTATCTTCGGGAGTGCCCTGATACTTGGTGCCGCCCATCTCTTCAGGGGTATGCACCATTTTAGGTCCGGCATAGCTGTCGGTACTACCCAGGTAACCGCCGGCCGCCCGAACTGCCGCTACCAGGTCTACCATATTGCCGCCCAAATTCATCCTCTGGGGAAACTGACCGAAAGCGAACATTTCCGAAGCATGAGTAAGAGCGGTAGTCCGGATATCCCCGAACCCGTCTATACCCGGCTCAAAACCGGGAAATTCTTCACGGGCTTTGGCATACAGAATTTCGTCTTCGGCTTTTTTATCTTCCCAATCCAGCCATCTGGCCACCGGCGCACCGATAGCCTTCAAATTGTCATAAACCGGCAGGGTAGGATCCATGCGCGCCCAGGTATAAGGGCGTCTTTGAATCATATCCCAATCTATGGGGGTGGTAGGGTCTCCGTGCTCCCGCTCTTTGACAAACCAGGGTAAATTGCGGGTGCTGGGTGTTGAAGCTACGAGCTCATCAAGGTCATGGAACATAGGGGTTACGGCTGAGGCGGCACCCAATCCGGCTCCGGCCATACCTATCCCTTTCAGGAAATCCTTACGGGTAAGTGTACTGTGAAAGTTCGACATGTTTACCTCCTCTAATGGTTACTTGGCAGGAACTGTATTCAATTCTGCTTTTGTTTTCTGTCACCTCCTTTCAGTCTTTAAACCACAGCAGATGAAAGTATTTTTAGACATGGGAAAAGACATAAAACTTCGCTCTGAATGACAGTTTAATGATAAGGGAACACAGGTAAGCATTCGCATAAAAGAATGCCCGTAATAATAAGGATTTGCTTATAAATACGTTAGAGTTTACTTATGCAGAGGAAAAACCGGACATGAAGCGTATAAACCAGGGTATTTTGCTGAAAAACGGGGACTAAACGGGGATTTTAGCCGTTACCGAGATAGTAACCCAAGCCATACTTGGTCAGTATCAAATCAGGCTGGTTCAGAACTGATGCAAGTTTTTCCCTCAACTGGTTAACAAGTACCCTGATAGCCTTATGACAACCCGGATACTCATCACCCCAGATAGCCGAAGCAAGGCTTCGGTAGGTGACATAATTCGGCCGCTGATTAGCCAGATGAAGGAAGATAATATTCTCGGTAGGTGAAAGCTTTAGCTCATGTCCATTTGATTCTATTTTGTTCAGGGCGGGATAGTAGGTCAGGTTACCCATAGCGTATACTTCACCCTCCGAAGGATGTGACCGCTTTAACACATTTTTCACTCTGGAGATTAGTTCCATCTGACGAAAAGGTTTGCTAATAAACTCGTCAGCACCCTTGCTGAGCGCCACCACCACATCCATCTCGTCTTTTTTTACCGTCAGCACTATAACGGGCACCTTTGAAAAACGGCGTATCTCCTGCAATACTTCTATGCCGCTCATATCCGGCAAACCCAGGTCAAGGATGATAAAATCCGGTACTTCGGTCTCTGCCAGCTCTATACCCTCTTTGCCAAGCTGGGTTCTGACTATCTGTATATCAGGCCAGGCTACCGAAAAAGTGAGAGCTACCAGATCAATTATGGATAAATCATCCTCTATTATCAGTGTCTTCATCCCATTCGCTCCTTATCGGCAGTGTAAAGTAAAAGGTACTGCCGTGGCCGTATTCACTGGTAAACCATATTTCGCCCCGGTGCAGTTCAACAATCATCTTGGAAAGAGCCAGCCCCAAACCCAACCCTCCGTACCTGTCCCGCTTGGTCTTGATACGATAATAAGGAGTAAAAATTCCCTGCTGCTTATTCTTGGGTATACCCGTACCCTGGTCTCTGACCGATATTTTTATATTATCCCCTGATTTCACAGCCTCAATACAAATATCACTGCCGGTACGGGAAAACTTGAGTGAGTTGCTGAGCAGATTAAGCACTACCTGATGAATCATTTTTTTATCAAATAACGTTAACGGAATATCGCTGCCAAAATTCAGCACTATCCGTTTTTGCATTTTCTGGGCCTGCGGCTGAAGGTAATCTACACAATCCCCGATAACTTTTCTGATACTGGCATACTCAGGGTCTGTTTGCAGCTGGCCTATTTCCCCCTTGGCCAAGTTCATAAGGTCATCAATCTTGTTATTCAGATTAATAGCCCCATTCTGCATGTTTCGGGCATAACCCAGCAGAGCACTGCCTGAAAGCTCGGATACCAGGTATTCACTGGAGGCAAGCAGGGGAGTAAGGGGTGTTTTGAGCTCATGCACCAGTGCCCGCATAAAGTAATTACGCTGATTCAGCTGGTCTTCAACCTCCGCATGAGCCTGCAGTTCCCGCTCATAGGCTTCCCGAAGGCTCTGTTCAAGCCGCTTGGTTTCCGAAATATCACGGTAGACCACCACTGCTACTTCCCTGCCGCTCAAATAAATAAAGCTGGCATTTATTTCGCAATCCAGCCGTCTGCCATCTTTGGTAATATATACATTCGGGAAACGGAGTACCGCATATTCTGACTCAATAACCAGTTTGGTATTTTCCAGCGCATAATCTTTCATATCAGAAGCGGTAAGATCAAGCGGGGTCATCTGAAGGAGCTCTTCCCGTGAATAATTGACCATCTGGCAAAAAGCCTTGTTTACTTCAATATATTTACCGGGCGGTGTTTCACCCGAAAAATCAATCAAAGTTAACCCGTCATTGCAGTTATTAAAAAACATGGAATAACGGGTAAACAGTTCGTTTAATTTCCGTTCCGTTTTCTCATGGTTTTTAATTTCCTGAACCAGTTTGCTGTTTATTTCGGCCAGCTCTTTGGTACGCTCGGCCACCTGTATCTGAAGCTGTTTACGGAGATTAACCGGGTCAGTCACATCCTGCAGGACTTCATACAGAAACTCCCTGCCATTTATGGCGACCTTGCTTGCGGTTTTTAAGATAGTAATCAGCTTGCCGCTGCTGGTCAGCAGCTGCCTTTCGGCATTGTCTACTGATTGTCCCATATCCAGTATCGGGCAATTACCCTCTGCCGCCGGGCAAATGAACTTGTGGCAGGAATGGCCGATAATCTCGGATGCCCCTGCCCCGATAAGTTTCTGGGCAACCCTGTTTATATTTACAATCTTTCTAGATGAAGTATCTATGACTACAATGCCCACCGGCAAAGCATCTATCTGGATTGTATCCAAGCTGTCAACCATAAAAACAGTTTCCCCGCAAAGCCCCGATACTTATAATAATATTAATATTACCATACAAAAACCCAAGTACAATCAGACAAAATAACCAAAGCCTGTCTATTTCAAATAAGGCCGTGCTGATTACGGCGGTAAGGCAAAGAGTGTATAATGGTATGAAAATATTGAATATAACTAATCGATATCATTCCGGGTAAACCGACAGAGGATTTGCCTTATGATTAACATCGATTTATTTTACAATCTGGCCCTTCTGATATTTGTAGTTGTCATAATAGACCTGATAATGCGTCATGGCGGCTACTTCACCCGTAACAGCAAAATTATCCTGGGTATGGTTATCGGCGGAGCTACCATACTGGGTATGATGAATGCCGTAAGCGTAGCACCCGGGGTTTTCTTTGACGGCCGTTCCGTACTTATCAGCGCCGGCGCGTTTATAGGCGGCCCGGTCATAGCCCTGATATCCTCTGTCATCGCCATTATTTTCCGAATCTCACTGGGGGGTGACGGCGTACTTGTCGGTTCAAGTGTAATTGTCTGGGCGGCTCTGGCAGGGCTTGCTTACTACTATCTGAGGCAGCGCTATTCCAAGATTACAAACCCTTTGCTGCTGCTTGCTTTCAGTCTGATTGTACATGCCGGAATGCTGGGTTTGATGCTGGCCCTGCCCGGAGGTATTTCCTCCACTGTTATCAGTGAAATTGCTTTTCCGGTACTCACTATATTCCCCATTGCCGGTTTGATTGTCTGTCTGCTGTTTTTAGACCAGGAATCTTATTACTCAACCATATCTCAGCTGTCACTAAGCGAGCATAAACTGAAAACCGCCCTTGAGGCTATACAGGAAAGCAGTGAAAAACTACGTCTGCATACCCAAAACTCTCCGCTGGCTACTATAGAATGGGATGCTGATTTTATAGTCACCCGCTGGGAAGGTGCCGCACCCCATATATTCGGCTGGGGCGCTTCCGAAACCATAGGCAAATCCGTCTACGACCTGAACATAGTATACGAACCGGATGCACCTATCGTCGAGCAGACTATTAAGACTCTTAAAGAGGGCATCAGCAGCCAGGTTGTAACTCTTAACCGTAATTACACAAAGGATGGGCGGGTTATTCACTGCACATGGTACAACTCGGCCCTTTATGACAGTAATAACAAGATGATATCCATGATGTCTCAAGTGGAAGACTCCACCGAACACGAACGGATTGAAACAGCTTTGGCTGAAAATGAAAAGCACTACCGCGAACTATACGAACAATCCCCCGCCGGATACCAATCACTTGACCAGAACGGGGTTTTCATAGAAGTAAACCGCCTTTGGCTGGATACCTTAGGCTACCGAAAAGAAGAGGTAATAGGACACTGGTTTGGTGAATTTGTAGCATCCGAGGATTTAGATAAATTTAAAAAGAATTTCCCGCGTTTTGTCAAAGCCGGCCATACCCATGTGGATTTCAAGATGAAACGGAAGGACGGGCAGATAATAATTGTTGCCTTTGAAGGACGGATTGCCTACACACCCAAAGGTGAGTTTAAACAAACCCACTGCATTATTCAGGATATAACCGAACGTTATAAAGCCGAAGAGGCAACCCGGGAACACAAAGAAAGATATGAGGCATTGTTTAATTCCAATAATGACGCCATTCTTGTCCATCAGCCGCAGGGCGAATTGACACCGGGGACTTTTATAGAAGCAAATGATGCCGCCATTACGCTTTTAGGTTATAACCGTGAGGAACTCTTAAAACTTTCCCCGTTTGATATTACTAAAAACGATAACATGAGTTCGGAACCGGTTAAAAGAACCATGGAATCTTTGAGGCAAACCGGGAAAGTGCAAAATGAGCGCATATTCATTCACAAAGACAGACACGAAATCCCGGTGGAAATAAATGCCAGATTATTTAAATACAAAGGTATTGATACCGTAATTACCATTGTCCATGATATAACTACCCGAAAACAGGCAGAGGCAGCTTTAACTCACGCAGCCGAAGAATGGCGCACTACCTTTGATTCCATTAAAGACATGATAGCTATTGTTGACCCGAAACATACAATCCTCAGGGTAAATCTGGCTTTCGCCAATGCCCTCGGGTTTAAGCCCAATGACCTGGTAGGCAAACATTGTTACGAGGTTATCCACGGGATGAATCAGCCCCATCCGATGTGCCCCCATGCCCGTACGCTGCAATCCAAGCACGTGGAATCCAGTGAGTATTATGATAAAAAACTGAAGCTCTGGGTGGAAGCATCTTCGTCACCTATATTTGATAACAAGGGCGATTTAACTGGCTCGGTTCATGTCATTAAGGATATATCCAAACGCAAACAGGAAGAACTGCAACAACAACAACTTCGCAACAAAGCGGAAATGTCCAGCCGTTTGGCTGCGGTTGGCGAAATGGCAGCCGGTATTGCCCACGAGATAAATAACCCGCTTACCGGAGTAATAGGTTTTTCCGAACTTCTGCTGGAAAGGAAAGATCTGCCCGACGATGTCAAAGACAACCTGCAAATCATAAATGAAGGAAGCCAAAGAGCCCGGGAAATTATCAAACGGATGCTTACCTTTGCCCGGCAATCTACCCCCCAAATGAACAGGGTGGATATAACCAGTCTGATAGACCACACTCTGGAACTGCGTAATTACGTACTAGCTACAGCCAATATTAAGGTTATCAAAGATTATGATGCTAATCTCCCCTGGGTGATAGCAGACCCGGGTCAACTTCAGCAGGTCTTTTTAAATCTTATTGTAAATGCGGAACACGCTATGAAAAAAGCCCATGACAAAGGGATACTTACTATTCAAACAAAAAGCCTCGGCGATTCCATACGCATATCAGTTGCAGATGACGGGCCGGGTATGCCTGATGAAGTTTTGAAAAAACTCTTTCAGCCGTTTTTTACCACTAAAGAACCGGGGGAAGGCACTGGGTTGGGGCTGAGCCTTTCGCTGGGCATTATTCAGGAACATAACGGCACTATAAGGGCAGAGAGCAAAGCCGGTAAAGGCACTACGTTTATTGTTGAGCTGCCTGCAGCCGCTGATGCTGACGCAACCGGGGAAATACCGCCTGCGGCTGAACCTCAAAAAACCATAACTAAAGCCAATATTCTGGTGGTAGATGACGAACCCGCCATAAGGCTGCTTATAAAGACTATTCTCAGCCAAAACGGCCATACAGTTGAAGAGTGCGATGATCCCCGCAAAGCACTGGATAAGATTATATCCGCCGACTATAACGTAATCCTGCTGGATATCCGTATGCCCGGTATGAGCGGCATTGAACTCTTCAACAATATTCTGGTGAAAAAACCGGCCCTGTCTCAATCTGTAATTTTTATTACCGGGGACACCTCTGACGAAGCCACCAAAACATATCTGGAAGCTCATCAGACTCCTTATATCAGCAAACCTTTCAACCGCAAGACACTGGAAACAGCAGTAGGTGAGATATTAGGGAAAAAACCCTAATTTTTCTTATCCGAACTGAATCCGGCAGGGCCGGCAACACCCCATCTAGTGCAAGCGCTCCGTTAAATTCGGCAGTTTACCCTCAAGATAGAGCTTCAGGGCTATATCTATATCCGCCACATCAGTCATATGCACATCAATACCGGCCTGTTCCAAACTTTGCCTGGCCCCCATGCCCATTCCGCCGGCTATAACAAGCTGACAATCAGTAATATTTGAAACCATACCGGCATGAATAGATTGGGAGTGGGCATTAAATCCGTGGCAAGCTCCGGCGGCATGGTTATGCTCATGACTCATACCGGCAGTGTGGTGACCGGCTTTAGGTCTTTGCTCTTTACCGGTTACACTGCCATTTTCGATACTTGCAACCAGATAATACTGGGCACGCCCGAAATGCTGACAGACGGTTTTACCGTTATCGGTTACTACGGCAATTTTCATTACTATTCCTCCACCTGATTGATAAAGCTATATTCCATAATTTGTATTGAGCATATGCTCTTTACTAATATTAACTCATTACCCAAGGTATATCAAACCCGCCTTACAAATAAAAAGGCGGGGGGAATTTGTCCCCCCCGCCTTAGGTATAACCGTGAACTCTGCTTAGGCTTTCCTGGTTTTCCTGACGGACAACTGCCAGGCTACACCCAGCAGTATAAGGGCGATAATACCAAAAATAAGCGCCCCCATCCAGGCTGACTGGGGTTCATTTTCACGCAGAGAGCTGAAATAATGCTGACCGGTAGCAAATAAGGCTAATACGCCCAAGCCGCCCAGCAACCATTCATACCACTTTGTGAACACCCCCTTTTGCACCAGCCTATTAGCCACAAGAGCTATAACTGCACCTGCAAGCAATCCAATCCAAAACATTACATTACTCCTTTATTCATTTTGCCTTAGTAGGATGTATTTATACCGTAGGTATAATCATCTATATTCCACCAATCACGCGGGTCCTTGCGTCCGTAACCCATGGTTTTCTCCATATTGGCAAAGAAACTGTTGAAAACAGGAGTAACGGAAACGGTATT